>JANXNW010000380.1 GCA_025353905.1 Hymenobacter sp. | reverse complement strand
GACTGATGTGGGGCAGGTGCTCGGCCAGATGCGTACACGTATAATTGCGGGGCGTACTCAACAGGTACTCGATGTAGGTCGCTTGCGTGAGCATGGTGCACAGTTTTGCCTCAAGATACTACCGAGTGCGTAAGTCCTATCTAAAAAAATCGAGATGTGCCGGGGCGGGCTGCCGGGGTTGTAGTCGGCTGTCCGCCCCGGCATTGTTAAGCGCCGTTGCCTGAACCTGAACAACGCCCGAGCGGACAGCCGACTACAACCCCGACAGCCCGCTCCGCTAATTCGCTCATTCTCCCAGATAATCCAGCGCGTACAAACTCCGGAGCCGGTCGTTTTCGGCTTGCACGAGGCTGAATTGCAGGGTTCGGTAGCTGGTAACCAAGGTCAGGTAATCGAGGATGGCCGCGTCGCCGTTAGCCAACTGCTGGCGGCTGGCCCGCACCAGGGCCTGGGCTACGCGTAATTGTTGGCGCAGGCGGGTGAGCAGCGCGTCGGCGGCGGCGACCAGGCTCAGCAACTGCGCGTACTGCTGGCGGCGCTGGCGGCCCACGAAGTCGCGGTAGCCGCGTCGGGTTTCTTCGCTCAGGTCGAGGCGCTGCAATTGCAGCCCGCGCTGCCGGCCGTCAAAAATCGGGAAGCTCAGCAGCAGGCCGCCGCTCAAGCCCAGGCTCCGGCTCAGGGCCGGTAATTGATATTGCGACGATTGCAGGCCCGCGTCGAGCACGGCGCTCAGCCGGGGGCGGTAGGCGAGGCCCACTGCCCGGCGCTCCAGGCCCAGGCGCAGGCTGTCGAGCACGTACTGGCGCAGGGCCGGCGCGCTGAGGCCCGTCAGCGGTCGGCGCGTTGGCAGGGGCGGGGCCTCGATGGTGGTCAGCGTCGTATCGAGCACCCCGCACAGGCCGCGCAGCGTGCCCAGCTCGCGCCGGTAGCTGAGTTGGCTTTGCTCGACGGCCACTTCCTGGGTGCGCACCGAGAGGTAAAAGCTCAGGTACTGGGTCTGCTTGAAAATGCCCGCCTCGACGAGCTTGCGCAATTGTTGGTCCTGCTGGCGCAACTCCGTCAGCAGCGCCCGGCTCAGGCCCAGCTGGCTTTGGGCGGCGTAGGCCAATAAATACTGGTCCGTGACGGTGCGCCGCAAATCGAGCGCGCTCAGGCGGCCGGCGTTGCGCTGGCTCAGGCCGAGCGTGCCGAGCGTGGCGTAGTCGTTATTCAGCAGCTGCCTATTGAGTAGTGGCTGAGTAGCCTGGGCCACGCTGGCGTAGTTGCCGCCGTTGGTCACGGCCTGGTCGTAGCCATACGCGCCGAGCGTGGGGCTGAATACGGCCGCCACGTTAGCCGTGATTTGCGGCAGGTTCTGGGCGCGGCGGCGCAGGCTGTCGAGCCGGGTTTGGCGCACTTGCAGGGCCAGCTCGCGCAGCAGCGGGCTTTGGGCGCGGGCCAGGGCCACGAACTCGGCCAGCGCCCGCGGCGAAGCGTCGGCCCCTGGCAAGACATCGGCGGCAACCGGCCCAGTGGGCAAGGCTCTGGGCTGGGTAGGCGTGGAGGTAGGCGCTTGAACCGGCGCTTGCGCCATCGCGGACCATGCCCCCAGCCAGCCGAAGCCGAGCAGCACCAGGCTGCTGCTTAAAAAGCGGGCACACACGAGGAACAAAATCTTTTTCAGGCAAAGGTATCGGCCAATTCTGTGCGAAAGCTGAGGGCGGTGAAACGAAGAATGACTCCGTAAAATCACTCACTTCGCCGTGAGCCAGCCGCTACTCGGTTAAACGGAGTGCCACTTCGCTCTGCGGATTGTCGCACAAAAAAAATCCTCCCGGCCGTAACCGGGAGGATTTTCAGCAGCTGCGGGAGCCTCCTGTCGGACTCGAACCAACGACCCTCTGATTACAAGTCAGAAGCTCTACCAACTGAGCTAAGGAGGCAGCTTGGTCCCGCAAAAGTACGCTGCCAGTACCAGTGGGCAATGCTGGTCTGATAACCCTTCAGCGGGCCGGCCGACGAGAAGTCGGGGCAGCCGGCGCCGGTTCCGTGCTACCCAGCGCCGCGCGTAGCTGCTTGAGCTGCTTGCGGTACTGCTCGGCGCGGGCGTTGGCCTCGTCCATGCGGCCCTGGTACTCCTGGCGCAGCTGGTCGGCGTTTTTGGAGCGGCCAAAAAAGTCGAGGTTTGTTTGCAGCGTGGACACGTCATTTTCCAACTCCTGAATCTGGCGGCGCAACGCGGCTTCGCGCCGGGCAAACGCGGGCTGCGCCTGCGGGCGCCCCTTGAGCCGCGACAGCTCCAATTGAAAAATTAATTGTTCTTTCTCATTTGGAGTAATACCGGCAGTCTGGTCCAGATATTTGCCCATTAGGGAAAGAAGCTGCTCCTCGCCCCGGTCGTTGGTCGCGGTGCCGGGCTGTGCGGCATCAGCACCAAGCTGTTGCCACTCGGCGCTCAGCGCGCGGTAGCCCTCCACGGTGCCGGGCGCGTCGGGGCTGAGGCCGGCGATAGTTTGGCCAATCTTATCCAAAAGAGCAATCTGCTCGGGGCTGTCGGGCGCTTGCGGGCGCGCGGGCGCCGAGTCGTAGCCGCTGCGCTCTCCACCCCGGCCGCCCCGGTCGCCCCGGTCGCCGTCGCGCGCCGGCCGGCCACCGCGCTCGCCACCGTAGCCGCTGGTTTCGGGTTTGGGCCGCTCGAAGACGGCGTCGCAGGCGGCGCGGAAGCGCTTCCAGATTTTGTCGGCCAGCTTCTCGGGCACCCGGCCTACGTCCTTCCATTCCTTCTGCACCCGGATGATGATATTACGGGCTTCGCTGAAATCGGGGTTTTGCTGGGCGGCTTCGGCCTGCTCAATGAGAGCATACTTGGCCGTCAGGTTCGCGTTCTTTTCGGTGTCGAGGCTCTTGAAGAACTCGTTCTTGCGATTGAAAAATGCTTTGTAGGCGTTCCAGTACTGCCGGTTGAGCGTGTCGGCCAGCTTGCGCGGCACTGGGCCGGTAGCCTCCCACTCCTTTTTGATTTCCTGCAGCTCGTCGGTGCGCGAGCGCCACTCGTTCACACGCTCGGTCGTGAATTCGGCAAACGGCAGCACCCGCTCCAGCAGTGCCTGCTTGACTTGCAGATGCTGCTCTTCTTCGGCCGAGCGCACGTCCACAAACTCCTTGCGACGCAGGTGCACGACTTCCGAGGCGGCCAGGAAGCGCGCCCAGAGCGGCTCGCGCTGTTCGCCGGGCACGGGGCCGATGTGCTTCCACTCGTCGTGCAGCTTTTTCAGCTCATCAAGTGCCTTGTTGATGCCGGGCGCGTCTTTTAGGGCTTCGGCCCGTATGATTAGCGCCTCTTTGGCTTCCTGATTGCGGCGGCGGTCCAGCTCCTTCAGCTCGTAGAAGCGGCCCTGGTTGGCGTAGTAGCGGTCGAGCAAGCCGTGGTAGGTGTTCCACGTTTCCTGGCTGTCGGTCTGGGGCACGGGGCCGGTGGCTTTCCAGTCGGCCTGCAACTGCTTGAGCTTCTGGGAGGAGTCTTTGGTTTCGGCCGATTCTACGAGTTGCCGCAGCTGGGTTAGCAGCTCCTGTTTGCGGGTCAGGTTCTGGGCGCGGCTCTGGTCTTCGGCTTTGGCATCGCGGGCGCGCCCTTCGCGGAAGTCCTGCAACGCCTTATTCAGCTCGCCCTGGCTGGTGGGCGGTTGGAAGCTAAATTCCTGGGGTGCGTTGGCATCCTCGGCTAGCTTTTGGCGCGAGGCGGCGCGGGCGGCGGCCACGTTGGCTTCGTAGAGCCGGCTCAGCTCGTTGATTTGTTGACGGTTGCGCCGCGCGTCGTCGCGCCGCAGCAGCCCAATCAGGTAAGCCGCCTGCCCTTCGAGGTCAAGCTGAGCAAAGTCCGGGGCGGCCGTTTCGGGCACGTAGTGGTCGCTCTCCTCGTCGGCAATAGCAGCCTCATTCAAATGGGTAATATCGGCTGGCTGCGCATCGTGCGCGACTTCCGCCAAATGGGTAAGTTCGGCCTGGTGGGCTATTTCAGCCGAATCGGTGGCCGAAGTGGGCAACGAGGCCACACCCTCAGGCATGTCGTCAATCGCCTCAGCGGAAGTCAGGGCCACGACCGGCGCGGCTAGCTCAGCCGGGTGGTCAGTGGCCGGGTCAGCGGCCGGATTATCTGTCGTCGGAGTCATCGCCGCGCCGTAGTGCGCCACGGCCCGCGCCTGCGAAGCCGAAACCGGCTCGGTGGCTGCGGTGAGCGCGTCGGCTTCCGCCGGGGCAGCTGCAACTGCCGACGCCGCGATTTCATTCGTAGCCACAACAGCCCCAGACGAGCTGGTGTGAGCTTTGAGGGCGGCGTCGACTGCCGGCGTGGTCGTCGCCGATTCTGTTGTCGACTCAGCGGCTGGGCTATGAATAGCCGTTGTAGCGGGCGCTTCGGCTGGGGCAGCCGTCTCGTTGGGGTGGGCTATTATTGCCTGGTGAGCTTCCGGTTCGGGCTGAGCATCCGGTGCTTGGCTTAGCGTCGGCTCGCTCAGCGCCGGCTCGCTCCGCAGCGGGTCGGCTTCGGTCTGGGTAGCCCCACCGCCGGGCGGCACGGCAGCCGCGGCAGGCGTGTCGCTCAGAACTGGGGCGGCGGCGCTGGCAGCTGAGGGCGCGGCTGTTTCGGCGTCGGCGGAGGTTTGGCGGGCGCGAATCTCGGCCAGGCGGGCTTCCAGGACGCTGAGATGCTCAGCTGCCGGCTGCTGGTCGGGCTGCTGGTCGGGGGCAGGGGTGGGGGTTTGGTCGGGGGCCATAGGGGCAAATACGAAAAGCCGGCGGCCGAAGCCAGCGAATAAAAAAGAACAATACGGGGCCGCCAGAACGAAGGGCAAGCGGAAGTCAGTTCAGGCGCGGGTCGAGCGGATAGTTGGCCAGGGCCCGGTAGCGGCCTCCTTTCTCGCGCAGCACGGCGCGCCACAACGCTTCCGGCTCCAAAGTAAACACTTTCCCGGCAGAGGCGGGCTGCCGAATCCAGGACCCGCGCTCGATTTCTTCTTCCAGCTGGCCCGGTGCCCAGCCGGCGTAGCCCACGAACAGGCGCACCGTGTCGGGGCCGACCGCGCCGCTCAGCAGCCCAGTTAGCAACAAGTCGAAGTCGCCGCCCCAGTACGCGCCCTGGCCCAGCGGCGCGGCCCCCGGCAGCTCGGCCAGCTGATGCACGACGTGGAGCGTATCGGGGCCGACGGGGCCGCCCGCCCGTAGGAGCAGGGCGCGCACCGATGCGCTCAGCGCGTCGGGCGCGTCGAGCGCTTCGGGCAGGTCGAGCGCGTCGGCCAGCACCAGGTCGGTGGCTTGGGTCAGCACCAGGCCAAACGCGCCTTCGGCCGGGGTGTGGCGGCAGAGCAGCACCACGCTCCGCTCGAAGTTGTCGTCGCCCAAAAAGGGCTTGGCCAGCAGCAGGGTTCCGGCTTTCATGCCCCAAGCTACGCAACCGGGTTGTAAAAGGTCACCGGGACGACCGCGCTTTTGGCACCTGCGTACTCGTTTCTTGTTTCAAAGCTGACCAGCAGCCAGCAGCTATTACTGAAGGAGTCAGTAGGGAGCTGGCGTACCAGTGGCTTCTACCTTTGCCAACGAAGGGCCGCGCCTGCTTTAAGCCGACAGCTGTTGATTTATTTTTTTATTAGTTTGAGCTTGCCATGACCGATACCGACCTGGCCGCCCTGCGCCAGACCTATGCCCAGCACACGCTGCTCGAAACCGACGTGCTGCCCGACCCCGTGCGCCAGTTCCGGCGCTGGCTCGACGAGGCGCTGGCCGCCCAGCTGCCCGAGCCGACGGCCTTCACGCTGGCCACCGTGGACGCGGCCAGCGGCCAGCCCAGCCAACGCGTGGTGCTGCTCAAGGGCCTGCCCGATGAGGCGGCCTTTCTGTTTTATTCCAACTACGACTCGCGCAAGGGCCAGCAGCTGGCCGCCCAGCCGCGGGCCGCGCTCAACTTTTTCTGGCCTGGCCTGGAGCGGCAGGTGCGGGTCGAGGGCATCATGGAAAAAGCCGACCCGGCCCTCAGTACGGCCTATTTTCAGAGCCGCCCGCGCGGCTCGCAGGTCGGGGCCTGGGCTTCGCCCCAGAGCGAGGTGCTGCCCGACCGCTCAACCCTGGAGCGCTACGAGCAGGAAACCGAGGCGCGCTTCGCCGACCAGAATCCGCTGCCCCGGCCCCCGCACTGGGGCGGCTACGTGCTGCGTCCGCACCGGGTCGAGTTCTGGCAGGGCCGCCCCAGCCGCCTGCATGACCGGCTGCTCTACGAGCGAGCTGGCACTGATTGGATAATTTCGCGGCTGGCACCTTGAGATGGTGAGGTGGTGAGGAGGTAAGAACTCACGCAAAGCATCCATCACGGCGAGCATGTTGCGCATCGAGCAAGGGACGAAGCAATCACACCTGTTCAGCTCGTGGTTCAGCTCGTCAGACATACTTAACAAGTGCGATTGCTT
>JANXNW010000351.1 GCA_025353905.1 Hymenobacter sp. | reverse complement strand
CCCTAGCCCCCTCTCCAAAAGAGAGGGGGACTAGTTCTAGAGCTTAACTTACTAGTTGCTAGATTTCTAGGGCTAGAAACTAGTCCCCCCTCTCTTTTGGAGAGGGGGCTAGGGGGTGAGGTTTACGGGCGACGAGCAAGTACAGGAAAGTGAATTCCGCTCTATGTTGGCCGTTCCGGGAAGAGGTAGTAACTTAGTGAAAACAGGCTCCTTACGTTGATTTTTGGGCAGAATAAATAGCATTCAGCCCTTAAAAACGCTGCGCTCCTGGTTGAGCTAATTACTACTTCTACTCCTTTTCCGCTATGCGAATTTCATTCAAAGTCTTGTTTGCCGGGCTGATGCTGGCTGGCAAGTCGGCGGTGGCCCAAACGCCGGTTACGTTTTCCGTGGACCTGGCCCCGGCTGGCCGGCAGCCCATCAGCCCGCTCATTTACGGCACCAACCAGCCCCAGCAGGTGGCCGACAACTACGGCTCGGTGCGGCAGGGCGGCAACCGCATCACGGGCTACAATTGGGAAAACAACGCCTCGAACGCCGGCCAGGACTACTTCAACCAAAGCGACGACTACGCCTGCTCCACTGCCGGCCTGAGCAGCACCGACTGCGCCGTGCCGGGCCGGGCGGTGAGCAGCTTCGTGCAGAGCGTGCAGGCCCGGCCGGGCCGACCCGCCGCGCTGCCTACCCTGCAAATGGCCGGCTACGTAGCCGCCGACAAAAACAACACATCGGTCAGCGCGGCCGAAACCGCCCCTTCGGCCCGCTGGCAACCGGCGCTGCCGCGCAAGCCCGGCGGCAGCTTTGCCTACCCGCCCAACCTGACCGACAACGCCGTGTACATGGACGAGGAGGTGCGGTTTCTCACCTCCACCTTTGGCACGGCGGCCGGCGGGGGCGTACCGGGCTATTTTCTCGATAACGAGCCCGGGCTGTGGGCCAGCACCCACCCGCGCATCCACCCGGCGGCGGTGGGCGCGGCCGAGCTGTGGATGAAGTCGCGCGACCTGGCAGCGGCCGTGAAGGACGTGGACCCGTCGGCCCAGGTTTTTGGAGGCGTATTTTATGGTTTCGGCGAATACCTGAACCAGCAGAACGCGCCTGACTGGGGCACCGAGGGCGCAGGCTACCCGTGGTACGTAGACTATTTCCTGGCCAAAATGCAGGCCGCTTCCACCACCGCCGGCCGCCGCCTGCTCGACGTGCTCGACGTGCACTGGTACCCCGAAGCCAGCGGCCTCGACAACGGCAGCCCGGTGCGCATCGTGGGCAATAACGTCTCGGACGGGGTGCGGCAGGCCCGTTTGCAAGCCCCGCGCACGCTCTGGCAAGCCGGCTACGGCGAAACCAGCTGGATAGCCCAGTATTATAGCCAGTTTTTGCCGCTGCTGCCCCGGCTGCAAAGCGCCATCAGCACGCGGTATCCGGGCACGAAGCTGAGCATTTCGGAATACTGCTACGGCGGCTGCGGCGACATCTCGGGGGGCTTGGCGCAGGCCGACGTGTTGGGCATTTTTGGCAAAACCGGGGTTTACAACGCCAATTGGTGGGATGACTGCGGTGGGGGCTCGCGCTCGTACATCTCGCCCGCGTTTCGGCTCTACACCAACTACGACGGCCAGAACGCCCGCTTCGGCAGCACGAGCGTGGCGACGACTACCTCCGACGTCGCCAGCACGTCGGTGTACGCGGCCATTGAGGGCAGCAGCGAGGCCCGGCTCACGCTGGTGCTGCTCAACAAGAGCAGCCAGCCCGTGGCGGGCACGCTGCGGGTGAGTGGCGGCCCGGCCTACGCGGCGGCCCGCGCCTGGGGCTTCGACCAGGCCAGCCCCGCGCTGGTAGCCCAAGCCGCCCCCGTGCTCGATGCCGACGGCCGCGGCTTCGGCTACGCGCTGCCCGCCCTCTCGGCCACCACCATCGAGCTGACGGCCGCCGCGCTGCCGCTGCCGGTGGTGCTGGTGGAGTTTACGGGCCAAGCGCAGCCCGATGGCAGCAACCGCCTGCGCTGGCACACGGCCAGCGAAAGCGGGGCCGCCGCGTTTGAGGTGCAGCGCAGCGCCGATGGCCGCGCTTTCCAACTGCTGCTGCGGGTGCCGGCCACCAACACGCCCATGCCGCGCGCGTACGAGGCCCGCGATGCCTATCCGCCCGCCGGCGAGCTTGGCGGCGCGCTGACTTACTACCGCCTGCGCCTGCTCGACCAGGACGGCCGCGCCACGTTTTCGGCCCCGGTGGCGCTGGCGCGCGCTGCCGGCCCGGTAGCCACCTTCAGCCTGACGGCCTTGCCTAACCCCGCCGCCGGTGTGCCCGTGACGCTGGCCGTGCAAAACCCCGCCCCCGCCCAACCTGCCCAGCTGCGGCTAACCGACGCGCTGGGCCGCCCCGTGCTGAGCCGCGACGTGGCGCTGTCTGCCGGCGAAAGCCGCCTGCCGCTGCCCGAAGCCACCGGCTACCGCCCCGGCCTGTACCTGCTCACCCTGCGCCGCGCCGACGGCACGGTGGCGCGCCAGAAGCTGGCAGTGCGATAAAGCGCAGCTGGCTTGACCTGACCTAGCCGCTCGCCACTTACCAAAAAGCCCCGCTGGCACACGGCCAGCGGGGCTTTTTTAGCGAAAGCAAACAACAATTACTGCCCGCCGCCGCGCTGCTGCAAATACGGCGCAAGCACCTCATACGCGCGCTTGGCGCGCGGCTCATCACCGGCCTGCACGGCGGCCTGATACACGCTTTGCAGCGTGTACAGGTCCTGGCGCTGCACGTCGTCGAAGAGGGCGCCGTCGTGGGTCTGGTAGTAGCTCAGGGCCTGGATGCTGCGGGTCGTGAGCTGGTCGAGGATGGCGTTGGCTTTGTCCTTTTCGCCCACGGCCAGCAGCACCGGCACCAGCTGCGGGGTGTAGAAATCGTAGGGCACGGCCGCGTTGGGCATCACGGCCAGGCACTTGTCGGCTACTTCTTTGGCGCGGGCCTTGTCGCCTTCGGCGAGGTAGGCGCTGGCCAGGCGGGCGAATTTATCGCGGTAGTTGGCCGGGAAGCGCAGGTGGTTCTCGTCGTAAAACACCTTGTCATTATCCAGGCCGCGGTAGCTGAACTTGCGCATCAGGGCCTCGTAGCAGATGTCTTTTTCAAGGTAGCCCTCATCGCCGCGCTTGGTGTAATTCGGGTCGCGCAGCGGCAACAGCCGGTAGGCCATGCCTTCGAGCTGGAAGTAAGGCTGCAGGTTCATGTAGTCGCTGGGCGCGACGGTCGAGCTGAAGTAGATGGGCCGCTTCCAGTTGTTGGTAGCAATCATGTCCAGAATGACCAGGTTTTTCTTCTCGATGCCGCGCTTGCCCATGCTCCAGCTCAGGCGGCTCACGAGTTGCTTCTCGCGGTCGCGCGGAATGATGCCGAGCTTTTTAACGGCAGCCGTGTCCACGTTCAAATAGAACTTGGGCGTGGGGAAGGTCATGGTCGAGTACCCGCCCTCGGTGTATTTGAGAGCTGGGTCGGCTTTATCGACGAGGCCGATGAACTGCTTCAAATCCAGGCTGTCCACGTTCGCGTTAGGCTGGAAAGGCAGCACGTCGTTGTTGCCCTGGGCGTAGCTGGCCTCGCTCATGGCGATGGGCAGCCCGCCAGATAGGTACGAGCGGCGCTTCATCTGCTGAATGTACCAGTCGGTGTTCAAATACGAAAGCACGGCCACGCGCACGTCGGTGCGGAAGCCCTCCACTTCCTGGGCGTACCAGAGCGGAAACGTGTCGTTGTCGCCGTTGGTGAACAGTATCGCGTCCTTCGCGCAGGAGTTGAGCAGGTTCTTGGCCGAGTCCACCGAGTTGTAGCGGCCCGCGCGGTCGTGGTCGTCCCAGCCCTGGGCCAGCAGGATGCCCGGCGAAAGCAGCCCCAGCCCCAGGGCCGCCCCCACGCGAGCCGGCCCGTTTTTGAGGGCGGCACCCAGCAAATCAGCCAGCCCAATCACGCCCAAGCCAATCCAGATGGCGAACGCGAACGTGGCCCCGCAGAAGGTGTAGTCGCGCTCGCGCGGCTCCAGCGGCGGCTGGTTGAGGTAGACCACGATGGCCAGGCCCGTAAACACGAACAGCAGGCCGACGATGAGCGCGTCCTGGCCGCGCCGCCGCACGTGCCCAAACAAGCCAATCAGCCCCAGAATGAGCGGGATGGCGTAGAAATTATTGCGGGCCATGCTCTGCCCGATGCGGGCCGGCACGGCCGTTTTGGCCGGGCTCAGCGGCGTGAGTACGCCCGACTGCTGCAGGTCGGACTCGCGGCCCACGTAGTTCCAGAAAAAATAACGCCAGAACATGTGCCCAATCTGGTACTGGAACAGGAAGCCCCAGTTATCGCCGGCCGACGGCTTGGAGTACGCCTGGCGGCCGGTTTCCGGGTCCTGGTAGCTCTGCACGTTCACGCCCCACTTCTGGTATTCCTGAATGTGGTTGGGGTCGGGGCTGTAGAGGCGCGGCAGCAGTACTTTGTCCTGGGCGGCGTAAGCAGGCTCCTGGGCGCGGGGCAGCACTTCCTCGTAGCGGCCGCCCTGGCGAGCGTAGCGCGGCGCGCCCTCATCGTAGTGGTCGGGCTGGGCGTTGAACTGCGGGCCGTAGAGCAGCGGCCGCGAGCCGTACTGCTCGCGCTTGAGGTAGCTCACGAAGGAGAGTACATCCTCGGGGTTGTTTTCGTTGATGGTGGGGTGAAACGAGGAGCGGATGGGCACGATGAGGTACGAGGAGTACCCAATCAGAATAAACACGAAGCAAAGCATGGCCGTGTTCAGCAGCTGGCTCCGCAGCTGGTACGAAAACCGGAAGCCCAAATAAATCAGCCCGCCGAACGCGAGCAGGAAAATCAGCAGCCCCGAGTTGAAAGGCAGGCCGAGGGTGTTGATAAAAAACACCTCGAAGCCGCCGGCCAGCGTGGGCAAGCCCGGAATAATGCCCACCAGTACCGACACCACGATGACGAAGCTCAAACCCAGCGTGAGCACCCCGCCCCACAAGTTCGGCGCGGCCGAGCGCCGGAAGTAATAGATAAAAGCCAGCGCCGGCAGGGCCAGCAGATTCAGCAAGTGAACGCCAATGCTCAGGCCAATGACGTAGGCGATGAGGATGAGCCACTTATCGGAGTCGGCCTCGCCGGCGCGGGCCTCCCACTTCATCATTATCCAGACGACGGCCGCCGTGCACAGGCTCGACATGGCGTAGACTTCGCCTTCCTCGGCGTTGAACCAGAACGAGTCGGAGAACGCGAACGAGAGCGCCCCCACGGCCCCGGCCCCGAGAATGAGCCAGGTTTGCCACGTAGTCGGCGCGGGCGTTTCGGTCTCGAACTCGCCCCGCACCAGCACCATCTTCGAGGCCAGGCGGGTGATAATCCAGAACAGGAACAGCACCGCGAAGGCGCTGCTCAGGGCCGAGAGCGCGTTGATGACCAGCGCCACGTTGAGCGGATTGCCGAAGCCAAAGAGGGTTATCAGTACCCGGCCCAGCACCAGAAACGTGGGCGCGCCCGGCGGGTGGGGCACGAGCAGCTTGTACGAGCAGGCGATGAACTCGCCGCAGTCCCAGAACGAGGCCGTGGGCTCGATGGTCCGCAAAAAAACAAAGGCGGCGATGGCAAACACGCCCCAGCCTACCTGATTATTCAACCGATTAAACGAAGTCATACGCGCTAAACTTTTGCCAATCGGCAAAAAGTACCCAAAAGTAGCGGGTAGCCGCCGAGGGTTGCGTGGCGATGGGGCCGAACGCAAAAAAAGCCGCCCGGTGGGCGACTTTTTTGGTAAGGTATCTCGAAGCGTACTTACAGCAGCGTGAGTCGGCTCACGCTCACGGTTTTGTCATTGACCAGCAGCGAGCAGAAGTAGAGGCCGGCGGGCAGGCTGCCCAGGTCGAGCGGTACGCCGCCCGAAGCTGCCACCGACGGGGGGAGGTCTACCGTCCGTACTTCGCGGCCGAGCACGTTGCTCAGGCGCATCTTGTAGCTGTAGCCGGCGGCGGCGGCGAGCTGCACCGTGAGCAGGCCCCGCGATGGGTTGGGATAGAAGCTCATCAGCGGCCCGGTAGACGAGGCCGAGGTGGCGGCCAGTGGTGTGGCGCTCACCGTGATGGTGCCCACCATGCCTATGTAGACCCCGTTAGACAGCGCCGCGTGGACCGTGCAATAGTAAGGAAAAGTGCCGGCCTGCGTGAGGGCGGGCGTAGTGTAGCTGGTGTTGGTGCTGCTGAGCGTGAACGGCGGGAAAAGCGCCGGCGAACTGTTCGACACGGTGGGGTGAAAGCCCGACACATACACGAAACGCACCTGGTCGCCGATGTTGATGGGCGGCAAGTTGGCTGGAGAATAGTTGTTGCCGTTCACCCCGACTTGCACGTCGACTACTTTGGCCACCGCCGGCAGCAGCGACAACAGGCTTAGGGCCAAAGCATAAAAATAAGTAAGGAAGCGCATGTGAAGAAGCGGTTAAGTAAGAATCCTCAGCCAACCCAAAGCTAAGCAAGAAATACCGAACCGGCAAGGATGGTGCCAGTAGGACGCAGCCTTTGCTGCGTCGGGCCGAGCAGGACGCAGCAAAGGCTGCGTCCTACCTTACCCGCACCACGCCGGCCCCGCTGTACGAGTGGTACTCGGCGTTGTACATGGCATCGGCGCTCACCGGCCCCAGCTTAAATGTGCCCTTGCTCACGGCCCGCGCCAGGTAATAAAACGTCTTGGGCGTGCTGGTGGCGGTGGTAAATAGATTGATGCGGTCGTCGCGTACGTCGAGGTAGTCGGGCGTGTCGGCGGCGCGGGCGGTGCCGGCTGTTTCGCGCTGGGGGCCGAGGCGGGGGTTCTCGATTTCGAGGCCGGCGGGCAGCAGGTCGGTGATGGCCACGTTCGGCACGGTGCCGGCCGCGTCGGCGGCTTGCAGCGTGATACGGACCAGCACGAGGTCGTTTTGCCGGAAGCCGGCCGCGCCCACCGGCTGCCCGTCGCGGGTGAGGAAAGCGCGCCGCACTTTGAGAAAGCTGTCTTCCTCACGCACCTTGCCGGCGGCCGAAATGCCCTCCTGCTCCCAGAAGTAATAGAGCGCGCCCGCGCCGCTGGCCTTGATGGTTATCGTGCGGTTACTGACGTTGTTCACCGTCAGGTCTTTGCCGTCGAAGCGGCCCGCTTCTTTGCCATCGGCCAGCAGCACGGCCGTGGCGGTGCCGGCGCGGGCCTTGCGCGCGATTTTGCCCAGCGCCAGCAGCGCGAAGCCGCGTTCCTGGGTATTGAGGTAGCTGGCCTGGCCGAGCTGCCGGCTCAGCTGCCGGGCGAGCGAGGTGACGAGCGGGTGCGTAGGGTCGGTTTCAAGCAGGGCGTTGAGCACCAGGGCCTCGTCGCGGATGGGCGACGAAAACGCGCCGGACAATTCGCGGCGGCTGTTTTCGGACGAGAAACCTGTGGGCAGCGTCTGCTGAAACGCCCGCTGCTGGCCGCCGAGCGCGTAGGTGCAGGCCAGCAGAAACTGCGCGTCCTGCGTGAGCTGCCCGCGGTTGGCGCGGTAGTAATTCAGCGCCACCGCATCCTGGCGGCCGGCCAGGGCGAGCACGTAGAGCGAGTACGTGATTTCGCGCTTGGCGATGATGCGCTGCCGGGCAATGTTGCTCACGTCGAAATACTGGTATGGCTCAGTTTCGCGCTTTTTCAGGCGCAGCTGTAAATAACTCAACACTTTGTCGAGCATACGCTGATTGACGGCGAAGCCCGCTTGCTTGGCTTCGAGCAGGAAGTGGGCGGCGTAGGCGGTGGCCCACCAGTTGTCGTAGTCGCCGCCCGGCCAGTAGCTCAGGCTGCCGTTGTAGAGCTGCATCGACTCGATTTTACGGATGGCCTCCTGCACGTTATAGTTCGGATTGTACCGCTGGGCCTTCGCCGCCGCGCCGGTCTGCTGATTGAGCGTGGCCGCCAAATCGCCGAAATAGAGCTGCGGAAACGCCGCCGACACGGTTTGCTCCAGGCAGCCGTAGGGGTATTGCAGCAGGTAGCGCAGGTCTTTCGAGAACCGGGTGAGCGGCGAGCGGCTCACCACCAGCTTGCTGCGCGAAAACGTGGGCAGAAAGTCGCTGCGCAAATTGAACACGGCCGGCGCGGCCGCCGTCAGCTCGCCGCTGCCGGTCCGCATTTCGAGCGGCGCGGCCGGGCGAATGGGCAGGTCGATGGTTTCGGAGAAGGTTTCGCTCGTGCCTTTCAAACCAGCCACGACAATCTTGACGGTGCCGTTGCCAATGGTCTGCTTCGAGCCAATGTGAAAAAGCACCCGGTTTTCTTGATTGGGCAATAGCCTCACCGTCTGGTCTTGTGGCCGGTATTTATTGGCGAAATCCGTGGCCGTGGCAACCAGCGGCTCCGCCGAGACGAGCGGGCCGGAAAGCTGCTTGGTAACATTGACAAACAAGGTGTTCCCCGTCGTATTGGTCAGCGTAACCGGCACGTCAATCGTGTCGCCCGGACTCATAAACCGGGGCAGCGCGGTCGAAATCACCACCGGGTCGGCCACTTTCATCGTGCTTTCGGCGCTGGCGAAGGCATCGTCCTGGTACGCCACGGCCATCACGCGCAAGGCCCCGCTGAACTGCGGCACCCGCACCTGGTAGCGCACGAGGCCGCTGGCATCGGCCGTGAGAATGCCGCTCCACTTGGCCACGAGCTTCACTCGGCGGCTGGGCACGGGCGAGGTGCGTCGGGCCAGCGCGCCCGCGTCGCCGCCGCTGCTGCTCGTGCCCAGCTCGGGCAAGAGGAACGGGTAGATGTCATAGGGCTGCACGGCCAGCGCCCGCTTCTGGTAGAAATAGCCGTAGGGGTCGGGCGTGTGGTAGTTCTGGCGCTGTAAAATGCCCTCGTCCACCACGGCTAGCGTTACCTGGGCGCGCGGCGCGGTTTGCACCTCAATCGTCTGGAACACCTGCGAGCGGCTCTGCGCGGCCGCTTTCAGGCTGAGCGCCAAGTGCGTACTCGGCTTCTCAACGCGCAGCGGCACGAAGCCCCGCGCCACGGTCAGCGGCAGCGAGTTGTCGGTGATGGGCCGGA
>JANXNW010000434.1 GCA_025353905.1 Hymenobacter sp. | reverse complement strand
GAGCTTGCGTCAAGCCAGTTGCAGCCCGCCATTTACGCTCAGTTGTAAGTTTTGAAACGGAAAGATTCATCTTGGAAATGAACAGAGTTTATTTGGTAAACTTACGTTAAAATACTCTCGCAACAAGTCTATTGTTTGTTGATAAATGGACGCGGTTGCCCACCTCAATTCACCCATCGGGATGCTGGCCCTGACCGGCTCCGAAGCCGGGCTGCACGCCGTGCGCTTCCTCGACCGCGACGCGCCTGCGCCGACCGCGCCCGACGCGGTGCCGTCTTGCCTGCAACTCGCTTATCAGCAGCTAAAAGCGTATTTCGGGCGCGAGCTGCGCGAGTTCAGCCTGCCGTGCGCGCCGCGCGCGGGCACCGACTTTCAGCGGCGGGTGTGGGCGGCGTTGCCCGGCATCGGGCATGGGCGCACGGCTTCTTATTTGGACGTGGCCCGGCTGCTCAACAACCCCAAGTCGGTGCGCGCCGTGGGCGCGGCCAACGGGCAGAATCCGCTGGCCATCGTCTGGCCCTGCCACCGGGTGGTGGGGGCCGATGGCTCGCTCACCGGCTACGCGGGCGGGCTGCTGCGCAAGCGCTGGCTGCTGGCCTTTGAGCAGCCCACGCAGCAGGGTGGGCTGTTTGGGTAGTTGTTGATTGTTCGTTGTTGATTATTTTGCTCGCCATAATTGTCTCCACCCATCGCTCATGAAAAACTCTTTCTTCTTTGTCCTGCCGCTGCTTGTTGTAGCCAGCGTCGCCCTCGCCCAACCCATGCCCGCCAAAAAGCCCCTCGCTTACCCCGCCACCCGCACTGTAGACACGACTACGTCCTACTTCGGCACGAAAGTGCCCGACCCTTTCCGCTGGCTCGAAGACGACCGAGCGGCCGACACCAAAGGCTGGGTCGGGGCGCAGAACGCGGTGACTCAGCAGTTTTTGGGGCAGATTCCGTTCCGCGAAGCCATTCGCAAGCGCTACGAGACGCTTTATAACTACGAGAAATTTTCGGCCCCGACCCACGAGGGGCAGCACCTGTACTTCGGCCGCAACTCGGGCTTGCAGGCCCAGTTCGTGCTCTATCGGCAGCCCGTGAGCGGGGCCGGCGCGCCGGAGGTGTTCCTCGACCCCAACACGTTTTCAAAAGACGGCACGACCTCGCTCGGCGGCATTGAGTTCAGTCGCGATGGCAGCCTGGCCGCCTACCAGATTTCGGAAGGCGGCTCGGATTGGCGCAAGGTCATCGTGCTGCGCACGGCTGACCGGCAACTTATCGGCGATACGCTCAAGGATGT
Organism: Hymenobacter sp.; assembly: GCA_025353905.1. Lineage (GTDB taxonomy): Bacteria > Bacteroidota > Bacteroidia > Cytophagales > Hymenobacteraceae > Hymenobacter. The sequence goes on along the minus strand of JANXNW010000434.1, from coordinate 6,232 downwards.
CAAGTTTTCGGGCCTGGCCTGGCGCGGCAACGAGGGCTTTTATTACAGCTCGTATGAAAAACCTAAAGCCGGCTCCCAGTTAGCGGGCAAAACCCAGGTGCATAAGCTCTTCTACCACAAGCTCGGCACGAAGCAGAGCGCCGACCAGCTGATTTTCGGAGGGGAGAAAGACCCGCACCGCTACGTGGGCGCGTACCTAACCGAGGACGAGCGGTTTTTGCTCGTGTCGGCGGCCAACACGACCACCGGCAACCGCCTCTACGTGCAGGATTTGAGCCGGCCCGGCAGCGCGCTCGTGCCGGTGATGGAGGACGAGAAAAGCGACGTGAACGTGGTGGACAATGTGGGCGGCAAGCTCTTCATTTACACGAATTATAAAGCGCCCAACTTCCGCCTCGTCACGGTGGATGCCGCCGCGCCCCAACCCGCCAACTGGCGCGACCTGATTCCTGAAACCAAGAACGTGCTCGAAGTATCGGCCGTGGGCGGCAAGCTGTTCGCCAATTATCTGAAGGACGCCACGTCCTACGTCGAGCAGTACGACCGTGCCGGGAAGCGCGAACGGGTAATTGCGCTGCCGGGCGTGGGCACGGCCAGCGGCTTTCGGGGCAAAAGTGCCGATAAGACGACGTACTACACCTTCACGTCCTACATCTATCCGCCGACGATATTCCGGCTCGACGTGGCCAGCGGGCAGTCGGCGGTGTACAAAAAACCCACCGTGCAATTCGACCCCAGCAAGTACGAGTCGAAGCAGGTGTTCTTCGCCTCGAAGGATGGCACGCGCGTGCCGATGATTATCACCCACCGCAAGGGGCTGGTGCTCAACGGTAAGAACCCGACGCTGCTTTACGCTTACGGCGGCTTCGGAGTGAACCTGACGCCCGCTTTCAGCACCTCGACCATTATCCTGCTGGAGCAGGGCGGAGTGTACGCGGTGCCCAACCTGCGCGGCGGCGGCGAGTACGGCGAAAGCTGGCACCTGGCCGGCACCAAGCTGCAAAAGCAGAACGTGTTCGACGACTTCATCGCTGCCGCCGAATATTTAAAAGCCGAGAAATACACCGACACCGACCACCTGGCCATTTCAGGCGGCTCAAACGGGGGCCTGCTCGTGGGGGCGGTGATGACGCAACGGCCAGAACTGTGCCGGGTGGCGCTGCCGGCAGTGGGCGTCATGGACATGCTGCGTTACAACCAGTTCACGGCCGGCGCGGGCTGGGCCTACGACTACGGCACGGCCCAGGACTCGCCCGAGATGTTCCAGTACCTCTACAAATACTCGCCCTACCACGCCCTGAAGCCGGCCGCCTACCCAGCCACACTCATCACCACCGCCGACCACGACGACCGCGTCGTGCCGGCCCACTCGTTCAAGTTCGCCGCCCGCTTGCAGCAAATGCAGCAGGGACCCAACCCGGTGCTCATCCGCATCGAAACCAAAGCCGGCCACGGCGCCGGGCGCAGCACCGCCCAGATTATCGCCGAGCAAACGGACAAGTGGGCGTTCATGCTGGCCAACATGGGGCTGGGGTACGGGGAGGCGAAGTAGGCGGCGCTGGCCGCCGTTTAGCGCGCAGCGCGTAACGGCAGGCCGACCAGTGGGGGGAGTCTCTGACTCCCGGCCGCGAAGCGGCCATCCACGGTCGCACGCGTTCGCACTTTTATTTCGCGAGTCTGGAGACTCTTCCCACTGGTCGGCCTGCCGTTACGCGCTCCGCGCTAAACGGCGGCCAGCGCCACCAGCACCAACCAAGCATCAATATGGCTTACCCCATCCGCGACCAGCAGGGCCTCTACTTTCTCACCTTCACGGTGGTCGAATGGCTGGATGTCTTCACCCGCCCAATTTACAAAGACATTGTTATCAGCAGTCTGCGTTTTTGTCAGGCCAATAAAGGACTAGAGCTATTCGCTTATTGCCTGATGACTAATCACCTGCATCTTATCGCGCGCGCCGGCGACAACTACGAGTTGTCTAATATCGTGCGTGATTTTAAGAAGTACACCGCCCGGCGCGTGTTCGAGGCCATTGGGTCTAATCAGCAGGAAAGTCGGCGGCAGTGGATAGAATGGACGCTACGCAAACAGGGCGAGTTCAACCCGAAAAATACCTTCATTCAGCTTTGGCAGAACCACAGCCACGGTGTGGAGATTAAAACCGAGGAGGTAGGGCAGCAGAAGCTGAATTACATCCACCAGAACCCGGTGCGGGCGGGAATTTGCTATCGGGCGGAGGATTACGTGTATTCGAGCGCGTCGTTTTATGCGGGATTGGAGACGGGGTTGGAGGTGAGCTTGCTTTTTTAGACAAGGCTTCGCGAGTCTGGAGACTCGCCCCACTCGTCGGCCGGCCGTTACGCGCTGCGCGCTAAACAGCGGCCAGCGGTAAACGCATAAGCCGTCCGCCTTATTCTCCCGCCAACCGTCGCAACTCGGCGTACAGCTGGTTATTTCCCCAAAACAGCTGCGTGACCATTGCAACGTGCTTTTTGCCAGGCACGACCACAAACTTGGGCGACGCGCCTAGTTGCCGGAGCCGGTCGGCGAAGCGGCGCGAGCTGCTGCTGATGCTGGGGTAGGTGTCGCCGCCCACGTAAATGCTCATCGGCGGCGCGCCGGCCCGCACGTGGTAGATGGCCGACGAGGCGCGCCACACGGCCGGGTCTTTGGAGAACGGAATCAAATATTCCGCGTCGCCGGGGTATTCGAGCTTCTTCAAATAATCCAGCATGTCCAGCCCGGCCGGGTCGTCGAGCAGCACGGCGTGGACGGCGTTGGCTGGCAAGCCGACGCGGGCCAGTAGCGAATCAGTACCCAGGGCGAGCAGCGCGGCCTGCCCGCCGCCCGACGAGTGGCCCATGACGACGATGCGGCCGGGGTCGCCGCCGTATTCTTTGATGTGGGCTACCGTCCAGGCCAGGGCGCGGGCGCAATCCTGGGCCTGGGCTGGCACCAGCACTTGCGGCGAGAGGCGGTAGCTTATCACCACGCCCACAAACCCGTTCTTAGCCAGCCGCTGGCCGACGGTTTTGTAGAGAAAGTCGTCTTTGCTGCCGCTGTTCCAGTTGCCGCCGTGGATGAAAAGCACCACCGGGCGCGGAGCGGCGGCTTTGCCGGTGGGCTGATACACGTCGAGCCGGTGGCGGGCGGCGTCGTAGTCGGGGGCGGTGGCGGGCACGTAGGCCAGGTTGGCGGTGCGGCGGCTGGCGGCGGCCACGGCCACTTCGTAGGCGAGCGGCACGGCCGCCAAAGCCAGCACTACACCCAGGGCCGGGCGCGCGAGCCGGCGAAAAATATTCGTCATCAGTTAGTTGTCAGAGCCTCATCCGGGCCAGCCACTTACGCCGGGCCGGGGGTTGTGGTTTGCCGGATTTGCACTGGGCGCGGGGCACCGGGCGGCGCGGTTGGTTGTTTGAGACGTAACTTCCAGTTGTCAGCCCCTTTGTGCGCGGCCCTTTCCCTATGCCATTCTACCAGGCGTCCCCCGTATCTACCGTCAGCACGGCCCGTAGCCGCACCCACGAACTGCAGCTCTGGGCACCCTGCTTCGCGGCGGTCGCGGCCGGCACCAAGCCCTTCGACGTGCGCGAAAACGAGGCCGACTTCCAGGTCGGCGACGCGCTGCTGCTGCGCGAATACGACCCCGATACCGGCACTTACAGCGGTCAGACGCTGCTGCGCTACGTGAGCTACGTGCTGGCCGGCGGTGCGTTCGGTGTACGCGACGGCTGGTGCGTGTTGGGCCTGGGCAACATTCCGCCGCTGCCGCCTGGCATCACCGACACGCGCTTGTGGTGAGGACAGTAATTTTCTCTCGTCCGTCATTGCGAGTGCAGCGAAGCAATCACAGCTGTTCGGCGCGTTGTTCAGCTTGTCGCCCGACTCGTCAGGCGCCCTTAACAGATGCGATTGCTTCGCTTTGCTCGCAATGACGAATGTTTCAATCAACGCACCAGCTATTTTTGCGGAGCCGGTTGTTCCCGGCGCTCATCTTTTTAGCTTGTGTTGATTTCCATTTCCTCGCCCGTCCATCTGGCGGCGCTGTTTCTGCTGTCGCTGAGCAGCTTGCTGGCCCAGCCGGCATCAGCCCAGAAAAACAAGGGTAACGTAACAGCCCCGGCCTTCACCGGCCCACGGCGCTTGCAGCCGCTCTACGGCAACCTCGCCCCGGCCCAGGCCCAACAGGCGGCGGGCACGGCTATGCTGACCAATGTGGCCAACAGCTTCGCCTCGCGGGCCGAAGCCAGCAAGTTCTTCGCGCAGAAGGGCTTTGAGTATTTACGGGAAGCTCAGCTAGACACGGCCGTCGTGCGCTTCAACCTCGCCTACGCCCTCGACCCGCTCAACCCCGACCCGTATCGCGGCCTGGCCGTGCTGCTGAGCCAGCGCCCTGCCCCCACCGACCCCGCCGCCGCCGCTGCCGCCGACGAAACCGTGCGCGGCCTCGTGCTGCAAGGCTTGGCCGTGGCCCCCACCAACGCGCTGCTGCTCACCGATGCGGCTACCACCGCCTTCGGCCGCTACGAGGCGACCAAGAAAAAGAAGGACCTGCTCGAAGCCGACAGCTACGCCCAACGCGCGCTGCTCGCCGACCCGGCCATCGCCGCCGCCTGGCAAACCCAGGCCCGCGTCCGCTTCGCCCAGCAAGACTACGCCGGCGCCTGGCTGGCCGTCCACAAAGCCCAGGCCCTCAACCTGAGCAGCCTCGACTTCGAGTTCCTGACTCAGCTATTGGCAAAGGCCCCCGACCCGGACGGGAAATTTAAGTAGGGCACGAGGATGGCTTATGGCTGACAGTTCGTGCGGATTTCTCAGCCCGCTAGTATCCGCCAGAAATCCTCCTTTGTTAGCCCCAGCGTTCGTAGCCCGTTTTTAATGATGAACTCCGGTACCGGGTCGATGTGCGTTTGAAACGTAATGGGCCGGTTCAAATCCGCACGGGTCCAATGTTCGTGACCACCTTTTTGGCGGTTGCACTGGCAACCAACATACGTTAAGAATGCGCGGTAGTCGCGTAGCGAAACGTTTGAATGCTCATGCCAGCGCGAGGGCTGGTAACTCCACCCGCTGCTCGTATTTATGAAAATCCTTGTGATTCACAATCTCCTGGAGCTGCTCATTCTGGCGCAGCAAGTGGCTGAATTTCGGTGCTTGGAAAGTGCGGTGCGACTGCCGGCCGGCTACTTTCCAGCCCAGGCGCACTAGCTCAGCCTGCAACGTATGCTTGTTGATGGTATAGCGCAGAAACTCTTTCAGCGCTTCATTGAACGAATGACGGGCCTCTCCCTCAGTATTTCCATAGCCAAACATATCCAGAACTGGTGAAAAAATTACATGCAGGTTCTCATCCTGATACGAGAGTAAGGATAAGCCGATTTCGACCGTCTTACCATCTGGACCTTGCAAACTGCCTCGAAATTTGAGTTTTGCCACCGTAAATAGTGTTATGAAAGCACAAGTTAAGGAATGAAACGACAACAGGGACCAAGCGTTAAGGTCGGCCCCGCTCTAGGAAAGTGAAGAACCCAGCCACCTACCAAGTCGCTAAGAAAACCATCATACTATCAGATAACAAGACGTTATTCAATGAATTTCGGCTTCGCTCACCATAAATTGCAACGCGTTTACTGTGCGTTTCGTTTGGCGCAACCGTTTAAAACAGCTCCGCCGCGACGCGCCGGATAGCCTCGGCCTTGCCCATCGAGTAGTAGTGCAGGCAGGGCACGCCGTGGGCCATCAGCTCGCGGCTTTGGTTGAGGCACCACTCGATGCCGACTTCGCGGGCGGCGGCGTTGTCTTTGGCGCTTTGCACGGCTTCGGTCAGCGCCTCGGGCACGTTCAGGAAAAACGTGCGCGGCAGGGCCGTGAGCTGGGCTTTGGTCGTGAGCGGCTTCAGGCCGGGGATAATGGGCACCGTGATGCCGGCTTCGCGGCAGAGTTTCTCGAAGCGAAAAAACTCCTCGTTGTCGAAGAACATCTGGGTCACGATGTAGTCGGCCCCGCGGTCGATTTTGTCCTTTAAGAATTTGATGTCGGAGCCCAGGTTGGGTGCCTCGAAGTGCTTCTCAGGGTAGCCGGCCGTGCCAATGCAGAAGTCGGTGCAGAGCACCGGCTCGGCCCCGTCGGTCTGGTAGTCCTCGTCGTGGTCGTGGTAGCGGCCGTGGTTCAGGGCCGACACCTGCGTGATGAGGTCGGCGGCGTAGCGGTGGCCGTCGGGGTGCGCCTGGAA
>JANXNW010000432.1 GCA_025353905.1 Hymenobacter sp. | reverse complement strand
TTCGGCCTTATCTAAAAACAACAGGACGAACGCCTTCTGCACACTGCATAAGGTGATGGCGGTATAATCGCCATTGAGAACGAGCACTTTTTGGTCCATAATCGGCGGGCGAAACCTAATCGTCTGCAAGCTACTGAGTATTGGGCGTACCAACAAGCTGCCCCCGCCGAATGATTCCGGCGGGGGCAGTAGCGCGGGTCTCCGACCCGCATTAGCTGTTGCCTCACAAGTGCGGGTCGGAGACCCGCGCTACATCAGTCAATCGTGTGAAACAGCCGGCTCCAGCGCACCTTGTGCCAGAAGTCGGCGTAGGGGTCGAGCGAGAGCCAGATGAGCACAGCCTTGCCCACGACGTGGTCTTCGGGCACGAAGCCCCAGTAGCGCGAGTCCTCGGAGTTGTGGCGGTTATCGCCCATCATAAAATAATAATTCTGCTTGATGGTGTATTGGCTCAGCGGCTTGCCGTCCTGCTGAATCAGCCCGGTTTTATCGTCCCAACTCACGCCCTGGTTATGCTCGTACTGGCTCACTATTTTGTAATAAATGGCCGAGTTGGCGGGCGTCAGCTGAATCGTCTGGCCTTTTTTGGGCACCGGCAGCGGGCCGTAGTCGTCGAGCTGCCACTTGTGCGGCGTGGCGCTTAGGGCGGGAGACACTCGGAAGTCGGCCACGTCGGGGAAAAGCATGGACTCGGTTTTGGCTACGGTCAGGCTCCGGCAGTAAGGCTGCTTGCGCAGGGTGGCCGCCACGGCCTCGGTGCAGCTGACGGTGTAGCCGATGCGGCCGTTGGGGTTGGTCGAGTCGGGCACCGCCGTCACCGAAGGCGCGCCGTCGAGCGAAGGGTTGTTGGTGCCGGGCAGGTTGTACTCCACCACGCCGAGGTCGTGCAGGGCCTGGCGCACCTCGTCGTTGGGGTTGGCCACTTCCATAAAGTACGTCGTTTCGGGCTGGCCGCCGATAACGCCCGGCTGCCCGTTCAAATACACCCGGCCGCCGCGAATCTGGAGCGTGTCGCCGGCCACGGCCACGCAGCGCTTGATGAAATTGGTGCGCAGGTCGGCCGGAAACTTGGTTTCGTGCGGCACGTGGAACACCACCACGTCGTTGCGCTTAATCGAACTGAAGCCCGGAAACCGAAACGTAGGCAACTGAATCAGCTCGGAGTAGCTGCGGAAGTTGAAAATCGGGGCCGTCTGGTGCGTGAGCGGAATCTGGAGCGGCGTCTGGGGCGTAATCGGCCCGTAATGCAGCTTGCTCACGAAGAGGTAGTCACCGACGAGCAGCGAGTGCTCCATGCTCTCGGACGGAATCACGTACGCCTCGAACGTGGCCCAGCGGATGAGCGTGGCCGCCACCACGGCAAACAGCAGCGAGTCGGCCCACTCGCGGGTTTTGCTCTTGGGCGGCCGCGGCGATTGGGACCGGGCGGCGGGGTCGGGTTTGCGAAGCAGCATGGCAAGGAGTTGAAAGGGCAAAGTAACGGCTTATGGGATGAAGCTTTTGCTTCGTCATCGCCGCGCAGCGGCGAAGCCACGGTCGGCGAGTACGGTCGGCGAACGTTCAGCAGTCCCGCTCGCCCACGCCCGTCTGGTGTAGTTTCGCCGCGGCGCGGCGATGACGAAGCAAAAGCTTCCTCCCACAGGAAGCGAAGGCTCCGTTTTACAAGCCCAGCAGCTCTTTCATGCCGAACACGCCCTGGCGGCCGGGCAGCCAGGCGGCGGCCCGCAGCGCGCCGTCGGCGAAACCCTGGCGCGAATGGGCCTCGTGGCGCAGCTCCAGCGTGTCGTGGGCTGAGCGGTAGCGCACTTCGTGGGTGCCCACCACTTCGCCCCGCCGCTCGCTGAGCACGGCCAGCTCGCTTGCATTTTGGGCGGGGCCATCGCGCCAGCTGGTTTTGCTGGGAAAATTGGCCAGAATGCCCTCGGCGGCCGTCAGGGCGGTGCCGCTGGGCGCATCCGCCTTGTGGATGTGGTGAATTTCACGCACTTCCACATCGTAGGCCCCGTCGCCGAGCTGGCTCATTTTGGCCGCGATGTACTCGTTGAAATGAAAGAACAGGTTCACGCCCACGCTGAAATTGGAGGCGTAGAATAAAGCCCCGTTCGTGGCCGCGACCAGCGCCCGCGCCTCCTCGAAGCGGGGCAGCCAGCCCGTCGAGCCGCACACCACGGGCAGACCCTGGCGCAGGCAGGCAGCCACGTTATCGAACGCCGCGTCGGGGTGCGTAAATTCGATGGCCACGTCGGCGCGCGGGGGGGTGAAGTCTTCAATACGCGCCGCATCAGCCCGTTGGTCTACGATGCCCACCACCTCGTGGCCGTGGGCGGGGGCGAGCGCGGCCAGGGTCTGGCCCATTTTGCCGTAGCCGATAAGGAGGAGTCGCATGGGGTAGGAGTTGTGTGCCTCGCCGCCCGCAAACCTCACCCCCTAGCCCCCTCTCCAAAAGAGAGGGGGGACTAGTTTCTAGCTTTAGAAGACTAGAAGTTAGTAGGTTAGATTCTAGAACTAGTCCCCCCTCTCTTTTGGAGAGGGGGCTATGCCCCATAGGGGTCTCGTGAGGTTTACGGGCGACGAGCAAGTACAGGAAAGTGAATTCCGCTCTAGAACTTAGAATTTGTTGGCTTA
>JANXNW010000342.1 GCA_025353905.1 Hymenobacter sp. | reverse complement strand
GCGATGAGGTCGGCCACGGCTTCGGCCTGGGCCAAGTCGAGCGCCCCGTTCAGAAACGCCCGTTTGGTGAATTCGCCCGCCTCGGCCAGCCGCGCGCCCTGCCGCAGCAGCGCCGCCAGCATCTGCCGCACCACGAAATCGGAGCCGTGCCCGGAGATTTCCACCACGTCCTCGCGGGTGTAGGAGCGCGGTGCGCGGTAAAGCGCCAGCACTACTTCGTCGAGCACCTGGCCCGAAGCCGGCTCGCGCAACGTGCCGTAGTGCAGGGTGTGGCCGGGCTGGCCGGCGAGGTTTTTCTTCGAAAACAGCGCCTGCACGATGGCCACGGCCCGCGGCCCCGACAAGCGCACCACGGCCAGCGCCCCCGCGCCGGGCGGAGTGGAAAGGGCCACGATGGTGTCAGAATGGGACACTAGGGTTGGTGGGGTTGAGTTAAGTGATTTGACCGAAATAGTCGGGCGACGTTCGACGCGGGCGGGCGGCTTTTCGCCGCCCGCCCGCTTGGCGTTGCATTGGAATATAAGCTAACGTGACCCCTTTGCGTGGGCTGAACAACGCCAAGCGGGCGGGCGGCGAAAAGCCGCCCGCCCGCGTCGAACGCGCCCGGCTATTTCAGTCACTCCAAAAATAAATTCCGACTCACTTCCGCCGAAATTGAAATAGCGCGCCCCTCATTCACGCGCACTTCCAGCGAATTATCGAAGGCCACTTTGTCCAGCACCCGCACCCGCGCGCCGAGCGGCAGCCCCACTTTATCGAGGTATTGCAGAAATGGCGCGGACGTGTTTTTGACCGCCGCCAGCGTGCCGCTTTCGCCGGGGGCGAGGTCGGCGAGCAGGCGCTGCACCGGGCGGCGCACGGCCCCGTCCTCGGCCGGAATCGGGTCGCCGTGGGGGTCGAAGCTGGGGAACTGCAAAAACGCGTCGAGTCGCCGCAGCAGCAGCGGCGACTGCACATGTTCCAGCTCCTCGGCTACTTCGTGCACCTCGTCCCAGCTGAAGCCCAGCTGCTGCACCAGAAACACTTCCCAGAGCCGGTGCTTGCGCACGGTGAGCAGCGCCAAGCGGCGGCCCTCGGCCGTGAGGCGCACCCCGCGGTATTTCTCGTAGTCGAGCAGCTGCTTATCGGCCAGCCGCCGCAGCATGTCCGTCACCGAAGCCGCCCGCGTGGCCAGCGCCGCCGCGATGCGGTTGGTGCTCACATCCTGCCCCGGCTCCGCCTCGCCGAGCTTGTAGATGGCCTTGAGGTAGTTTTCTTCGGTTTGAGAAGGCATACGATTGTCATGCTCATCTAGCGTCCGCAAAGCGAAGCATCTCGCTCGCCTCGTTGGGCAGCTTGGTGGACGAAGCGAGCGAGATGCTTCGCTTTGCTCAGCATGACGGTTACTACCACTTAATCAGCGCCGACGCCCAGGTAAACCCGGAGCCGAACGCGGCCAGGCACAGCAAGTCGCCGCGCTTGACGCGGCCTTCCTGCACGGCTTCGCTGAGCGCGAGCGGAATGCTGGCGGCGGTCGTGTTGCCGTAGCGCATGATGTTGTTGAAAATCTTCTCGTCGGGCAGCCCCATTTTTTGCTGCACGTACTGGCTGATGCGCAGATTCGCCTGGTGCGGAATGAGCAGGTCGATGTCCTTCGCCTCGTAGCCATTGTGGGTCAGCGCCTCGCCGATAACTTGCGGAAAGCGCACCACGGCGTGCTTAAACACATTCTGGCCGTTCATAGTCGGGTACAATTCCTCGGAATGCTCTAGAATATGTTCGACGCGCTTTTCGCGGTTCGAGCTGGGTTCGCGCACGATGAGTTCTTCGGCAAATTCGCCCTGCGCGTGCAGGTGGGTGCTCAGGATACCGTGGCCCTCGCGGGTGCTGGGCCGTAGCACGACGGCCCCCGCGCCATCGCCAAAAATGACGGCCACCCCGCGCCCCGTGGGCGACTTGTCCAGGCCCGACGAGTGAATCTCGGACCCCACCACGAGCACCGTGTCGTACATGCCGGTGCGGATAAACTGGTCGGCCACCGAGAGCGCGTAAATAAACCCGGAGCACTGATTGCGAATATCCAGGGCGGGTGTGCTGGCCTTCATGCCCAGCTCGCGCTGCAAAAGCACCCCCGAGCCGGGAAAGAAATAATCGGGCGAGAGCGTGGCGAAGACAATAAGCTGCACGTCGTCGGCCGTGACGCCGGCCATGTCGAGGGCCATGCGGGCGGCGGCGGCCCCCATGTTGGCCGTCGTGTCCTTGCCTTCCTCAAACCAGCGCCGCTCCTGAATGCCGGTGCGCTCCTGAATCCAGGCGTCAGTCGTGTTCATGAGCGGTTCCAGCTCGGCGTTGGTAACCACGCGGCTCGGCACGTAGTGGCCGACACCCGCGATTTCGGCGTGGCGCAGGGTAGAAGCAGAAGCCATTGAGTAGGAGGGAGTAAGGGTGGGAAAGGAGATGAGGAGTACGAAGGAACTGCCTGAGCAGGTCGCGCGAGTTGGCCGCGCAAATGAAGGGAATATTATCGGAAATAATTCGGCTCTGGCCCGCCCGCTAGGTCGAAGCGGGCGTAAAGGTCGGGTTTAAGCCCAGGCTTTCGAGCAGCGGCCCTAATTTTTTGCCTTCGCCCGCCCACAGCACTGCGTCGGTAGGCAGCCCGGCGGGGTAAAAAGTGGCCGTGGGCAGCACCTGCGCCAACCGGCCCGCCGTGGCGGCGGGCGCGGCAAAATCCACGGTCAGACCCGCGCCGTGCTTATGTATCAGCTCGGTCCAGAGCGGGTTGTCGGGCACGAGCATCGGCAGGCCGTGGGCGAGGTACTCAAACAGCTTGGTGGGCCGGCAGCGCCAGGTGCTCGGGTGCGGCTGGTAAGGCAGTAGGCCGAGGTGCGCGCGTCCGATTTCGGCCACGATGCGCCCGTGCGGCACCAGCCCGGCCCCGCCGACGAGCGTCAGCCAGCCGGCTTCGGCGGTGGCCAGCGCCTGTAATTCGGCCAGCAAAGCCGGCTGTTGGCAAAACCCAATAATCGTCAGCTCGGCCCCGCCCGGCCAGGCCGCCCCTAGCGCCCGCGCCAGGGCCACGGCCTCGCGCACGCCGTTCAAAATCGAGATAGTGCCCGAATACAGCAGCCGCAGCGGCTCAGAGCGCGCGGGTTGAGCGCGGGCACTCGTGGGCAGAATTTCGCCAGGCGCAGGCTGATACTTGTTTTCGAGCACCAGTACCCGGCTGGCCGGCAGCGCGCGCAAAAAAGGCAGCTCGTCGGCGTAGCTGGCTTCGGCCAGCAGCACGGCCGCCGCCGCCCGCGCCGCCTGGCCTTCGACCCAGCGCAGGCCAGCCGCCAGCCCCTGCCGCACCAGGCCCCCGTACACGCCCTGGGTGCGCACGTTTAGCGCGTAGTTTTCGCGGATGTCATACAAAAATTGCCGCCCGCGTCCTAGCCGTCGCCAAAGCAGGGTGAGCGGCAGCAGCTCGGGCGCGCCAACGACGACCAGCGCCGGCCGCAACACGCGCAGCAAGCGCCAGTAGCGGCCTTGCGCCGCCAGCCGTGCCCAGCTTTGCCGCCCACCCCCAGAAATGGGGTGTTGATGGATAGCGGCCCCGGTTGTTGGGTTTGAGGCAGGCACCCAGCTGGCTTGTCCGGCCACGGCCACGCGGACTCCCGTCCCCGCTAGGGTGCGGGCCAGCTTGCCCGTCATGCGGGGGTCGTCCGTAGGCTTGAGCACCGAGGCCAGCAGAATAAGCGGGGTAGAGATGAGCGGACGGGAAAGGGATATAATAAGGTCAAAGATGGTAGTTTTGCCCGACATCCAACCCTAGACACCCATGACCACGCCCAACCTGCTACTCGACCGCTACGCCGCCCAAGAAGCCATCGAAGCGGCCTGGACCGACCGCTCCCTGCTCGACCAGGCCGACACGCGCGCCGCCATCGAGCACGTTATCGAGGAGCTGGACAAGGGCCATTTGCGCGTGGCCGAGCCGCCCACGGAAGCCGGTGGCGACTGGAAAATCAACGAATGGGTGAAGAAGGCCGTCATTCTCTACTTTCCCATCCGGCCCATGACGACCCAGCAGGTCGGGCCGTTCGAGTTTCACGACAAGATGCAGCTCAAGACCGACTACGCCGCCCAGCATGTGCGGGTGGTGCCGCCGGCCGTGGCCCGCTACGGCGCGTTTCTGGCCCCCGGCGTCATCCTGATGCCGAGCTACGTGAACATCGGCGCCTACGTGGGCGAGGGCACGATGGTGGACACCTGGGCCACGGTCGGCTCGTGCGCCCAGGTGGGCAAGCACGTCCACCTGAGCGGCGGCGTGGGCCTGGGCGGCGTCCTCGAGCCGGTGCAGGCCGCCCCGGTCATCATCGAAGACGGGGCTTTCATCGGTTCGCGCTGCATCCTGGTCGAGGGCTGCCGTATTGGTAGCGAGGCCGTTATCGGGGCGGGCGTCACCATCACCGGCAGCACCCGCATCATCGACGTGACGAGCGACACCGGCCAGGAATACCGCGGCTACGTGCCGCCGCGCTCGGTCGTCATCCCCGGCTCGATTGGCAAAACCTTCCCGGCCGGCGAGTTTCAGGTGCCCTGCGCGCTCATCATCGGTCAGCGCAAGGCGAGCACCGATTTAAAAACGAGCTTGAACGAGGCGTTGCGGGATTACTCGGTTTCGGTGTAGGGAGTATTTTTCGCGGAAAAGCGACATGAGAATGAAAAAACCTCATTATTCAGCGGGCTTTTTTCATTCTCCTACCTTTGCCCGTACCGCACGGTTATTCCACCTCATCACACGGCTGCCCCTGAAAAGGTGAAGCCCCGGCTGGTTGGAACAGACGGGGCTTCGGGAAGCAGGTGGTACGTACACCTAACTCCTGTCGCTCATGAGAAAGGTTCGTGCGGCGAAGATACGGCCAAAAGCCGTACTTCGTAAACCCATACCGCCGGAAGCTCCCAAAAGTTTCTGGTGGTGGCTGATGCTGGAAACGGCCAAAGCGGCGCTTGCCGTAGCGGCCCGCCACTGGTTCGGCTAAGAGGTTGGCAGAGGGTCGGACCGTAAAGTTCGGCCCTTTGTTTTTTTGCATTATTCGGCAAAAAACACCAGGGTCAAACCTACACTCCCGCCCGTAGTTTCTCGCCAAACAGCGCCTTCACCTTCTCCACTTTCGGCCGCGCCACGAATTGGCAATACGGCTCGTGGCCGTGCTGATTGTAGTAATTCTGGTGATAATTCTCGGCCGCGTAGAACTCCGGTGCGGGCGAAATCTCCGTTACGACGGGGTTCGGGAAAGCGTGCTCGGCGTTGAGCTTTTGCTTCCACTGCTCGGCGAGGCGCTTTTGCTCATCGCTGTGGTAAAAAACCACCGAGCGGTATTGCGTGCCCGCGTCCGCGCCCTGGCGGTTGAGCGTGGTTGGGTCGTGGGTCTTCCAGAATATTTCGAGTAATTCCTCGAAGGAAATAACGGCCGGGTCGAACGTTATTTCGATAACCTCGGCGTGGCCGGTCATGCCGCTGCACACTTCCTTGTAAGTGGGGTTTTTGTTGCGGCCCCCGGCGTAGCCCGACACCACTTCCCCGACGCCTTTCAGGTTTTGAAAAACGGCCTCGACGCACCAGAAGCAGCCGGCTCCGAATGTTGCTTTATCCATGCTATTTATTAGTTGTTAGTTGCTTTTTGTGGTTGCATAACGCGCGGGACCGGGTGCTGGTTCGGCCAGCACCCGCGCCGTGCCGCACCCAGCCAGCCGAGCCGGAAAATCCAGCGGGCACCAGCATATCGTTACGCCCCCCGAAACCGCTCGGCCACGACCAGCTCCTTCGAGCCGGGCGCGTAGTGGTAGAAGCCCTCGCCCGATTTTACGCCCAATCGCCCGGCCATCACCATGTTCACCAGCAGCGGGCAGGGGGCGTATTTGGGGTTGCCGAGGCCCTCCTGCAACACCCGCAGTACGGCCAGGCACACGTCGAGGCCGATAAAGTCGGCCAGCTGCAACGGCCCCATCGGGTGGGCCATGCCGAGCTTCATCACGGTGTCAATCTCCTCGACGCCGGCCACGCCCTCAAACAGGCTGATAATGGCCTCGTTAATCATCGGCATCAGGACGCGGTTGGCCACGAAGCCGGGGTAATCGTTGGCCTCGGTGGGCGTTTTGCCGAGCTGCTGGGTCAGCTCCATCACGCGGGCCGTGGTAGCGTCGGAAGTGGCGTAGCCCCGAATGACCTCTACGAGGCGCATAACCGGCACGGGATTCATGAAGTGCATCCCGATAACCTGCCCTGGCCGCTGCGTAACGGCCGCGATGCGGGTTATCGAAATCGAGGACGTGTTGCTGGCCAGCACACAGGCGGCGGGCGCATACTGGTCAAGGTCGCGGAAAATCTGCAGCTTGAGGTCTACGTTTTCAGTGGCGGCTTCCACCACCAGCTCGGCCTGGGCCACGCCCTCGGCCAGGCTGGTGTAGGTGCGCAGGCGGCCCAGCGTGGCGGTTTTGTCGGCTTCGGTGAGGGCGGCTTTGGCCACCTGCCGGTCGATGTTTTTGGTGATGGTGGCCAGCGCCCGGTCCAGCGCCTGCTGGTTGATATCGATGAGGGCTACGGCAAAGCCGTGCTGGGCAAAAACGTGGGCAATACCATTGCCCATCGTGCCCGAGCCAATTACGGCAACGTGCGTCATGGTAGGAAGAGGGTGGGAAAGAGGAAGTAAAAACGGTTAATCCAGTCCGCAAAGCTAAAGCGTGCGCCGCACGCCAGCCTTTTTTCGGGCCGGGCCGTATGAGGACCAAGCGCCGCCGTTGGGGCGGGCTATTCTTTTTCTCACCCTCCATTCCTTTTCACACATGGGCAATCTATTGTATATCATCGCCGTCGTTCTCATCCTCATCTGGGCCCTGGGCTATTTTGGCATTCTGGGCACCGGTATTCAAGGCAATAGCCTGATTCATGTGCTGCTGGTTATCGCCATCGTGGCCGTGCTGCTGCGCGTTATCAGCGGCCGCCGCCCGGTGTAGCGAATAAAATACAAGACATAAAAAACCCTCGCTGATTTATTAGCGAGGGTTTTTTATGGTCGAGATTTTAACGTCCGATATTAAACAGGAAGTTAAAACGAATAACCGGGTTGGTATAAAGCCGGTTGCTGTACGTGTCGTTAAAATTATATAACAACACAATGTCAGCGGCAGCTTTATTACTAAACTGGGAACGATAGCCGACGCCAGCTAGCGGCGAGCGCACTTGCTGGTTGAATGTTTCAAATTTATTAGTCGCTTTGTTAAAAGTAAGATTACCATTGACATCCGACGCGAACTGAGCATTTGTTATTTCATATTCCCCGTGCAGAAAAAATTGTTGATATACAATTACCTGCGCGAATACCTTGTAGCCGATACTGTTGGTAACGATGTTCGGATAGCCTCCGCCAATGGAGTAGTTGGCGTACGCGTAGCTGAGGCCCGGACCAATTGCTATGCGGTCATTCAACCGATAACCCAGCGCGGGCGAAACGCTCGCATTAAAAATACCAATTCCATTGAAAGAATTATAACCCAGCCCAAATCCCGAATAGACAAAGAGCTTCGTAAATTGCTCGGCGTGCTCCTGCGCGGCTTTGCGGGCCTGTTCGCGGCCGGGCAGTTCCAGGCCCGATGGGCTGGTGTTTGTCGGAGCGGGCAAGGCCGCTGGCTCCGGTGCGGGGGCCGCAGCGGGCTCCGGGGCAGGAGCGGCGGGCGGTGCCGACGGCGGACCAGGCAAGGCCGCGGGCGCGGGTGCCGGGGTAGGCGCGCTGCCGGGAGGAGCCGTGTTTAGGGCGGGCTTGCTTTGGGCCAGGCCCCGGCTGGGAGCCAGCAGCGCTGCTGCGCCAAGCAG
This sequence comes from Hymenobacter sp., assembly GCA_025353905.1. Classification (GTDB taxonomy): domain Bacteria; phylum Bacteroidota; class Bacteroidia; order Cytophagales; family Hymenobacteraceae; genus Hymenobacter. The sequence goes on along the minus strand of JANXNW010000342.1, from coordinate 4,514 downwards.
CAGGGCGATACCGAGGTTCTTCATGTTGCGAATATAAAAGGCTGATAAGCTTGACCTAGCCGCGACGGGTTAGCAAAAATTACGCCAGCTGATACATCTTCTGACGCTGGGTTTTCAGGGTTTCGTCGGCCAGGTATTCTTCGTAGTTCATGCGCCGGTCAATGATGCCGTCGGGCGTTAGCTCGATGATGCGGTTGGCCACCGTTTCGATAAACTGCAAATCGTGCGAGGCAAACAGCAGCGAGCCGGTAAAGTCCTTCAAGCCATTGTTCAGGGCCTGAATGGATTCCAAATCCAAATGGTTCGTGGGGTCGTCGAGCACGAGCACGTTGCCGCTTTCGAGCATCATCTTGCTCAGCATGCAGCGCACTTTCTCGCCGCCGCTCAGCACGTTCGGCTTCTTCTGCGACTCCTCGCCCGAAAACAGCATCCGCCCCAGCCAGCCCCGTACGAAGCTCTCGTCCTTCTCGGTCGAGTATTGCCGCAGCCAGTCCACGAGGTTCATATTATCGGCCTGAAAGAAATTGCCGTTTTCCTTCGGAAAATAGCTCGGCGTAATCGTGGTGCCCCACTGCAAGTTGCCTTTGTCGGCCTGCGCTTCGCTGAACAAAATATCGAACAGCAGCGACGCGGCGCGGTCATCGCGGCCTACGATGGCGATTTTATCGCCCTTGTCGAGCGAGAACGACACGTTTTTGAGCACTGAGTGCCCATCCACTTTTTTGCTGATGCTCTCCACCGACAGCAGCTGGTTGCCGGCTTCGCGCTCGGGCTTGAAGGCGATGTAAGGGTAACGCCGCGACGACGGCTTAATTTCCTCCAGCGTGAGCTTTTGCAGCAGCTTCTGGCGGCTCGTAGCTTGCTTCGATTTGCTGGCGTTGGCCGAAAAGCGGCGCACGAATTCTTCCAGCTCCTTGCGCTTGTCCTCGGTTTTCTTGTTCACGTCCTGCCGCTGGCGCAGAGCCAGCTGCGAGCTTTCGTACCAGAAAGCATAGTTGCCGGGGTACATCGTGATTTTTGAAAAGTCCAAATCGGCCATGTAGTTGCACACCGCGTCGAGAAAGTGCCGGTCGTGGCTCACCACGATAACCGTGTTCTGAAACCCGTCCAGGAAATTCTCCAGCCAGAGCACACTCTCCGCGTCGAGGTTGTTGGTCGGCTCGTCGAGCAGCAGCACGTCGGGGTTGCCAAACAGGGCCTGCGCCAGCAGCACGCGCACTTTTTCGGAGGCCCCCAGGTCCGACATCAGCGCGTAGTGCTTGTCTTCGGTGATGCCCAGGCCCGAGAGCAGCTCGGCGGCCTCGTAGTCGGCGTTCCAGCCTTCGAGGTCGGCAAACTCGCCTTCGAGCACGGCGGCCCGCTCGCCGTCGGCGTCCGAAAAGTCGGCCTTGGCGTAGAGCGCATCTTTTTCCTGCATCACCGCAAACAGGCGTTGGTGGCCCTGAATCACGGTGTGGAGCACCTGCTGGTTGTCGTAGGCAAACTGGTTTTGCTTGAGCACGGCCAGGCGCTGGCCGGCGGGCATTTCCACCGAGCCGGTGTTGGGCTCCAGCTCGCCGGAGAGGATTTTCAGGAACGTGGACTTGCCCGCGCCGTTGGCCCCGATGAGGCCGTAGCAGTTGCCGGGCAGGAATTTAACGGTAACGTCTTCAAAAAGAACGCGCTTGCCGTAGCGCAGGCTGACGTTGGAGGTTGAAATCATGGGTAACTAACGCGAAAGATTGAAATGACAAGGGCACGGCCCGGGCGCGGTGCCGGGGCCCAAATTTACGCACGGCGGGCCCGGCCCGAAACTGCGGCGCCCGGCCCCGCTCCCCAACTGCCCGGCCGCGCGAATGGTGCCCGGCCAGCGCCGGGCCCGTTTTGGGCCAAACATCCGGCCCCCAAAGGCAGTATAGCAGTATAAAAGAATGCAACATAAATAAATACGAATTCTCACCTTACCCGCTTTTTCGCCCATGGCCACAGCCCTGCCCATCCCCCGGAACAATTCTTTCAGCATGGGCCTGCTCACGGGCGGCGTGCTCATCGCCTACACCACGCTGGCGGCGGTGCTTGGTTTTTTTCGCCACATCGAAGCCGGCAGCATCGATTTGGTCATTCTGGTGGCCGGCGCGACCCTGGCCATCGCCCGGCGCTCCAAAGAATACAACGGACAGCTGCCTTATTTTGAGGGCTTTAGCACCGGAATCGTCACGGCCCTGGTGGCGTCGGTGGTGTTGGCCCTGGGTTTCGTGGTCCTCACCGTCATTTTTCCCCACTCGATGGACCTGACCCAAGCGCGCGACTTGTTCGGCTTTGATTTGTCGGTCACCCTGGCATTCCTGGCCATCGTCCTCATGGGCGTCATGACGGGCGTCATCACCTCGCTCACCGCCATGCAGTACTTCAAAAAGGATGCCCCCGACCCCATGAAAATCAGCGATTAGCGCCGCAATCTCATTGCATTTTTCAGTGATTTAGAGCCAGTTCTGTACGGAACTGGTTTTTTTTTGTATTATTGAATAAATTAGTAAGAATCTATTAAAAAATGGAACACAAAACGGCGGACTGGCCGTTTTCAGTCCCCATCCGGGGCCCGGAACCTTGCTTTTGGTATTGTATTTTTTTAAATCTAAATATTTTTTTCTTCCATCGCTTAAGTCCAGCCCTCATTTCGTTCACCTCATCAAATAACGTTTTATGAAAGCCAAGATCTGCGCTTTAGTCATCTTATTTGCCCTGGCTTATATGCCGGCCCACGCTCAGTTCGCCGAGCGCACCGTTGAGCGCGCCGTGCCCAACGGCCCCGTGTTCAGCTCCGAAGCAGCCGACCTGACGCGGCAAATGGCCAACCGTCTGCACCTCAACGAAGGGCAGTACGTGAAGCTGTACGCCGTGAATCGCACGCGCATCGTGCAGCTCAGCGAAATCAATACGTACTACAAGGCCGATGAGTCGGGCCGCACCGCCCGCTTGGCCGAACTCGACGCCCAGTACGACCAGGCATGCGGCCGCATCCTCTCGGCCTCGCAGCTGAGCCAAATGCACCAGGAGCAAGACGCGCCCAACGTGCCCACCGACAATAGCAACGGCCGCGGCTAACCCCTCCGCACGATCAAAAGGGCCCGCCAGTTGCTTAGCGAGCCCTTTTGAGCGTTGGTTCAGGCGGCGTCCGCCGCCCGCGTTACCGGGCGGGGGCCGCCGGGTCGGCCAGAATTTCGGTGACGGTGCCCAGCGGGCCGAAGTGCAGGCGCAGGCACGGGGCCGCTGAGCGGTGGTGGCCCGGCGCGCACTGGGGGCCCGGCACGAGGTAGTAGATGTATACTTTTTCGGTGCCTTCGCGCAGCTCCTCCTCGTCGGGCTGGCCGAGCAGGGCCGTCACGTCGTCGGCCCGGGTGAGGTAGAGCTGGTCGCGGGCCTTGAGTAGGGCGGGCAGCAGCACGGCCCGGCGGCCCTGGCAGCCGTACGTATCGGCGCGCCAGCGCGCGGCTTCGAAGCCCGGCAGCGGGGGCAGGGCGTGGCCGCAGCCGGCCAGCCCCAGCAGCACGGCAATGCCGGTTGGCTTGCAGGCTGTGCGAAGGAAAAACAAAACCGACGAAAAATAGCGCATGGCGAAAAACAGCAAAAGCCCGGCGCAAAGGTGGCCCGCCGCCGCCGAAACTGCGGCCGCGACGCCCGGGGCCCATAACCCCGGCGCGGCGGGTGCGTTAGAGGAACACGGCGGCGAAGTCCGCAGCCGGTTCGCTCACTTTATTATTTGCTTTGGCCATGCGCCTCAACCTTCGATTCATCATCGGCCTCATCGTGGCAGCCGTTACCCTGCTGGGCTACTATTTCAATACCTCAAAAAACGACGTGACCGGCGAAACCCAGCACGTGGGCGGCATGACGCCCGACCAGGAAATTGCCCTGGGCCTGCAAGCCGCGCCCGGCATGGAAGCCCAGTACGGCGGCGACAGCCCCGACGCCCAGCGCACGCAAATGGTGCAGCAGGTGGGCCAGGCCATCATTAGCCGCAGCAAAGCGGGCCAGACGCCCTACAAGTTCCAGTTTCACCTGCTGGCCGATGACCAGACCATCAACGCCTTCGCGCTGCCCGGCGGGCAGGTGTTCATCACCCAGGGCTTGCTGAAAAACCTGACCTCGGAAGGCCAATTGGCCGGCGTGCTCGCCCACGAGATCGGCCACGTGGTGGCGCGGCATTCGGCCCAGCAAGTGGCCAAGTCCAACCTTACCCAGGGCCTGGCCGGGGCCGCCACCATCGCCAGCTACGACCCCAACAACCCCGGCCGCACGGTGGCCAGCGCGGCCGTGGCCGCCGCCATCGCCAAGGTGATCGGGTTGAATTTTAGCCGGGCCGACGAGCTGCAAGCCGACCAGCTGGCCACGGAGTTTGCGCCCCAGGCCGGCTACGACCCCCACTCCATGATCCAGGTAATGCAGATGCTCGAACGGCAGGGCGGCAGCGGCGGCCAGCCCGAATTCCTCAGCACCCACCCCAACCCCGGCAACCGCATCGGGCACTTGCAGCA
>JANXNW010000430.1 GCA_025353905.1 Hymenobacter sp. | reverse complement strand
ACGGCCGCCAGCGGCCCGGCCCCGCGCCGCCCATTACTTTGTTGCTGTGATTTCAAAAGCCCTCGGCAAATACGTTCGGTCGCTGCATCAGCGCAAATATCGGCAGCGCCACGCCGCCTTTCTGGTCGAAGGCGCCAAAAGTGTGCTGGAGCTGCTCGGCTCGGACCTGGAAATTGAGCACCTGCTCGCTACGCCCGCCTTCGCGGCCTCGCTTATGACCAGGCCCGCCCCCGCCCGGCCGCCGGGCCTCGTCATAAGCGAGGCATCGGAAGCCGAGCTGACCGCGCTCGGTACGCTGCAAACCAACGCCGCCGCGCTGGCCGTAGTGCGCCGCCCGCCCGAAACTGCGCTTCCCGCCGACCTGCCCGCCACCCGCCTGCTGCTGGCCCTCGACGGCGTAGCCGACCCCGGCAACCTGGGCACCCTCTGGCGCCTGGCCGACTGGTACGGCCTGCCCGGCCTGGTCCTGTCCGAGTCGTGCGCCGACCCGTTCAACCCCAAAGCCGTGGCCGCCAGCATGGGCGCGTTCGCGCGGGTGCCCGTCTGGCCCGCCCGCGAGCTGCCCGCCTGGCTTAGCTCATTGAGCAAAGAAATCAGCATCTACGGCGCTGATTTGGAAGGCGAAAACGTGCATAGCTTGACTCTGCGACCCGTCGGCGTGCTGGTCATGGGCAGCGAGTCGCACGGCCTCAGCCCCGACGTATCGGCTTGCTTAACCAGCCGCCTGCACATTCCACGCGGCCCCGGCGGCCGGGCCGAAAGCCTGAACGTAGCCGTGTCGGCGGCCATTCTGCTGGATAATTTTTTTCGGGATGTGGGGTAGGTAGGGTGGGCTTACCCCACATCCTACCTGCCCCGTAATTTCTAAAACCCGGAAACCTTCAGCCCGACGCTTAGCACCTGCGTCTGCGGCCCCTGCCCGGTTTTGAACAGCTCGTTCAGGTTATACTTGGCCACAAAGCGCAACGCGCTGTAGCCCAGCTCGGCTTGCAGGCCGTACTGCCAGTCGTTGAGGTGCAGGCCGGGGCCGGATACGTTGTTCTCAAACTCGTTGTCGCTGCCATTCACCTGATACCGCACCGTGTGGGAGTTGTAGAGTCGGTAGCCGACGAAGCCGCCCACCCCAGCCGAAAAACCCCGGTCGCCGTCCTTCCGCAGGTTTTTGTACTCCAGCATCACCGGCAGATTAAGCGTCACCAGATTCAGCCACGACCGGTCAGCCCGGATGCCGCTCGGGGCCGCGATGGCGCTCGTACGGGCCGCGTCGGTGGTCCATACCTGGCTCGATTGCAAGCGAAACTCATTGAAAGACAGCGCTGGCCCGAACGTCACCGCCAGCTTGTTGCTGTTCGTATACTTCAGCGGGGCCACGTAGAGCAGGCCAACGGTGGAGTAGGAAGAACTCCAGGTTCTGAGCGAGGGTACCGCGCCGCCCGGCCCGTCGCTGCCATTAACGAAGCCGCTCCGCCCGAAGTCAAAGTGTAATTTAACCCCGCCGTGAGCGCCTCGGCGCGCCCGGCGAAGGGAATCGGTAGGGGTATCTTTTTTGCCCCCACGAATAACGAGCGTCCGCTCGCCGTCCGCGTCGCGCTCGCGGCGCATCTGAAAGCCACGCTTCATGTTGACATCCACCCGGTCGGCCCCGCTTTTGCGCGTCGTCACCCGGATTTCTTCCGGCAATCCCTGCCCTGGCTGGTCCTTATCGGGGTAGAATTGCAGCGTCACCTGGTCGGTTTTGGACGATTTCGCCGCCACATCAGCCTGCTTGATATACCCACCTAGCCGGGCCACGAGCGAATCGAGGTGATACTTGGGCAGCTCGCGCAGCTGGGCCGCGTCGCGCACGGTGAGCGTCATCACGGCCTTGTTGGGCAAGCGCACGATGATGGTATCGGTGGGAGAGACCGGCGGGGCCGTCACGGCTGGGGCCAGTGGCTGGGCACGGGCCTGGGCAGCGGTCGGGGCGAGGGTAGCCAGCAAGGCGCTGGCGGCGAGCGAGAAAATGAGCGATTTCATGGAGAGAAAAAGTTAAGCGGAGCCAGGCCCCGGTGGTTGCCGACGCGCGGCGAATGGACGTGAGCAGCAAGCCGGGCGCGCAGCGCGTCCAGGGAAACCGCGCCAGTTGGCATGGCAGGGGCAATGGGCGAGGCTAAACCTCGCCGCTACAATTCGATAGTTTTGCTGACCGAGCGCCCGCCGAGGCTGGCGCGCAGGGTCAGGCTTTCGGGCAGGCCGGTGGCCTCGGCCAGGCTTACCTGCTCGCCCCGCGCCAGGTGGCCGGCCTCGCGCAGCAGATTGCCCAGCCGCAGCCGGGGCCGGCGCGGGGCCGGCGTGGCCGAGGCCGCCACCGCCACGAGCGCGGCGGGGGCCGGGCGGTCGGCCGGCGGGCGGGTCGGGTCCGGGCCACGCCGCACCTCCACCTCAATCACGTCCGGGGCGGGGGCCGTCGCCGCCAGCACCGGCGCCACGGGGGACGGAGTGGATGGAGTGGACTCGACGGGCCGTTTGCCCGTCGAAGAATTACTTGCCGGGGCAGGCTGCCCCCCGGCCTTGGCCAGCCGAGCCGGGGCCGCGTCCGGCCCCAGGCGCTGCTGGGTGGTGGTCGGTAGCCGCTCGCGGGTCGGTCCGGTCGGGGCAGTCCGGCGCGGGGCGCGGCCAGCGGTGGCTACTGAGCGGCTAGATGGCGCGCCCCGCCGGTCGGTTGCCTGAGGAATAAAAAAAACGTTGTTTTTTTCTGAAAAGCGCCCGGCCTTGCTGCTGGCGATGCTGGAGCTCGTCCGGTTTGAGCGGGCCGGCTGTCCGGCGACCAGCGGTAGTGGCAGCGCTGGAGCCTTCGGCGACCCGGCCGTGGCCGCGACGGCCGAGGTTGCGCCTGGGCTGGCCGCGTCCTTTCGCGCCGCGCCCGGCGCGCGCGCCGGGCCGTTCGCACCAGTCGCGCCCGTCCCGTTCGGTTGCGTGAGCGCTGGCTGCCCGGCCAGCTCGTCGGTCGTGCGCCGGCCGCTGCCGCCCAGCCATAAGCCGCCGCCCACCAGCAGGCCCAGCAGCACGAGCGCCGCCACGGCCAGCTGCCACCAGGCCGCGGCGGGCCGCCGCCGCGTCACCGGCCGCAGGTGCTCGTCTTCGAGCCGCTCCCACAGCTCGCGCCGGGGCGCGCTCATGTGCGCGCCCAGCCCCGCCCGAAACCGCGCGTCGAGCCGCTCGGCGGCGGCCAGCTCGGCCAGGCGTTGCGCCAGGGCCGCGTCGGGCGGCGTGGCGTGGCTCCCCAGCTGCTGCCGAAACAAGTCGTCGAGTTCGTCGGACACTTTTTTAGTGGTTAATGATTAGTGGTTAGTGATTAATGACTCGTTGGACTGACTGGATGGAGTG
>JANXNW010000267.1 GCA_025353905.1 Hymenobacter sp. | reverse complement strand
GGGTGTCGTTGCGCCAATTCGCTCTCCAATCCGCGCAAACGGTGTATCAGGCTCACCAGCAACAGTGGACCCCTTACCTGCGCCAACTCCTGCAAAATCCGCTCATTCCCGCACTTATACCAGCGAGTGCGTAAGTCCTATGATAGTAATAATGGCGGTGGCTTTCACCGCTTCGACGACACCACCACCCCTGAAGGTGTCGGCCGAGAACGCCCACCGTTACATTGGCCGGTGGGTCCAGGTAACGGGCAAAATGGTGCGCATCCACTCCGCACCCTACAAGCCGGGTGTCCCCGTATTCCTTAACATGGTCAAGCCTTACCCCAATTGCCCGCTGGAGGTAGTAGTGTTCGAGTCGGCCGCCAACCATATGCACCCGACCCCCACCGAGCTGACCGGCCGCACCATTACCGTAGAAGGCCGTATTCAGGCCGCCAGCGGCTCCGCCGCGCAGATAGTACCTGATAGGGCCGCCGCGCTCACCGTGCTCCCCTGACGCGATACGGCCGGCCCCTCCCAGGCCGCCCGCATGGCGTCGTGCTGAAATTCCTCGGCCACCTTTGCGTACTTCATCGTGGTTTGAATGTGGGCGTGCCCCATCACCTTTTGCAACACCACTACGGGCATCCCCCGCAGTAGACTTTGCACCGCGAAGGTGTGCCGGGCCGTGTGCATACTCAGCAGCTCGTACAGCGGCACCGCCTTCTTTTCCACGCGCCCGCCCGCCGTGCTCACTACCTCGACCAACCGGTCCAGCCCCGCCAGCTTGCCTAACCGTTTTAGCGCCCGGTTCATCGCCGTATTCACCCGCACCGGCATCAACTTGGCCCCCGGTCCCGTCCGCTCCGGTGCGGCGTACTTATCGAGCAGCGCCGCAGCCGCTACGGTGAGGTAAATACTGACCGACGTTCTGGTTTTGGTTTGCGTGAACCGCAGCACCCGCCCCGCGCTGGCCCCCGCGCCCAGCTGGTGCAGGTTGCCTCCATGCAACGCCGCCACGTCCGAGTACCGCAATCCGGTGTAACAGCAAAACAGAAATACGTCCCGCACCGACATCATCCAGTCCGGCAGCATGGCCCTGGCGAGCACGTCCAGCTCGCCCGCCGACAAATACACCTTAACCGGGTCAGCGTAGCGCATTTGCACCTTATCCAAATCCAGGGCCAGCGTCTCGCCCCGCTCGTCGCGCAGGTGCCGCAGAAAGCTTTTCATGTCCTTCACGCTCGAAAACACCGCATTGTCGGCCAGTCCCTGCACGTCTCGCAGGTAGCCCACAAACTGCTGATGCAAAGCTAGGTCGTACCCCGAAACCGGCAACTCAGGCAACCCCACCGAGATAAGAAACCGGCCCAGCGTATTCCGCACCGTCTTGTAGTGGCTCAGCGTGTTCACCGAAAACCCCATCCCGCGCATCGTTTCCATGAACACGTTCCACTTGTCTGTCATGGTCGGCTCCGCCACCGGCGCGAGTAACTCCTCGACTACCACCGGCTGCACCACCGCCAAAAGTGCTTCCTCCGTCACGGGCAGCCCATCACCACGCAGTTTGCGGTACAACTGATACAGACGTTCGGACAGCTTTTTCAGGTAGTCGTTGGCCTCCGACTTACCATCGAACTTGCCACAAAATTTCTGGCTTTCGGCGTTCCAGTTCACCGGCCGGCACTTCTCCCCGATGCCGGCCTTCAACCGCTTTCCGTCGTAGTGAATAACCACATGCACCGGGGCCAGCCCCGCAGCGCTCATCTTGTCAGCGCGAAGAATGTAAGAAACTTTCATAAAAAGTGGGGCGCTTAGTGGGTCGAAAACTACCGGGTAAATACCAATACAAACCAAAAATAAAGCACCATTCGAATGGCTAAAAAGCGGTTTCTACGCAGTGAGAAAGCTATTTTACTCCCTAAACTACGCGCAAAGCGTTATTCCCAGAGCGGGTAGTGCTCCAGCTGCACCTCATGGCCGAAAAAGAGCTGGGTGCTGGCCTCGAACGAGCGCGTGAAGTCGGACACGTAGAAGTGATGGGCGGGCGCGGTAGCCGGGTCGTCGGGGGGCGGGGCCAGCAGGCCGTGGGCGCGCAGGTAGGCTTCGGCATCGGCGGCAACCACGTCGGAGGCATCGAGCACGGCCACCTGGCCGGCGTAGTAGCGCGCAATTTGCTCCTTGATGAGTGGGTAGTGAGTGCAGGCCAGCACCAGCGCGTCGATGCCGGCCAGGGCGGGCGAGCCGAGGTAAGCGGCGATGATGTCGTCGGAAATCGCGTTCTGAAAAAACCCTTCCTCAATCATGGGCACGAGCAGCGGCGTGGCCAATGACACCAGCTCGATACCGGCATCCAGCTCGTCCACTTTCTTTTTGTAGATGTTGGAATTAACCGTTTGCCGGGTGCCAATCAGCCCCACCCGGCGGCCGGCATACGCGCGGCCCAGGTGCGCCACGATGGGGTCAATCACGTTGAGCACCCGCGCTTTAGAACCCACGTACTCGCGCACCAGCTCGTAGGCCGCCGCCGAAGCCGAGTTGCAGGGTATCATTATCAGCTTGCAGCCCTGGCGCAGCAGCAGGTCGCAAATCTTAACCGAATATGCTTGAATGGCAGCCGCGCTTTTCTCGCCGTAGGGCAAATGGGCCGTATCGCCGAAATACACAAGCCGCTCGTGGGGCAGCCGCCGGGCCACGGCCCGCGCCACGGTCAGCCCGCCAATGCCGGAGTCAAACATACCAATCGGAGCCATTGGAGTATTAGGGAGTAGGATGAAGGATTAGGGACAAAGGTCAGCAGGTGAGTCTGGTGCGGCGCACGGGCGTGGTAGGGCCAAAGTCGCTGCCCGGTCCTACTTTGCGAGTTCTTTCCCGCTTGCCTGCACCTGATTATGAGTGTCGTTCTGCTCGAAATAGATGAGGCGCTGGCCGCCTACGAAGCCCGGCACCAGCGGCGGCCGGTGGCCATTTACCTGGGCGAGCGCAAGCTCACGGCCCTTACCCTCGACGTAGCCCGCCTCGGCCCGCTGCCCGGCCTGAGCACCGACAACGGCCGCCCCCTCGCCTATCACAACCTGGAAATTCTGCGCGACGAAGTGCGGGTGGACGCGCTGAGAGTCATTTAGTCAATGAGCAATTATCAATGAGCAATTCAGTCTTAAATCACTTTGAATCAATTGATAATTGCTCATTGATGATTGATAACTGGCTTCAGCGTCCGCCACACGGTACGGGCTACCAGGCGGTGGCCTTCGGGCGTGGGGTGGATGCCGTCGGGCTGGTTGAGGCGGGCGATGCCGCCCACGTTTTCGAGCAGGAAAGGAATCAGGGTGAGGCGGTTGCGGGCGGCCAGCTCGGGGTAGAGGTTTTTAAATTCGGCGGTGTACGCCTGGCCCATGTTGGGCGGAATCTGCATGCCGGCGAGCACGATTTTGGCGCGCGGGGCTTGTTGGCGCACGGTGTCGATGATGGCTTGCAGGTTGGCGCGGGTGTCGGCCAGGGGCAGGCCGCGCAGGCCGTCGTTGCCGCCCAGCTCTAGCACGAACACGGCCACCGGCTGCCGGCTCAGCACCCAGCGCAGGCGCGCGCGGCCGCCAGCGCTGGTTTCGCCGCTCAGCCCGGCGTTCACGGCCACGTAGGGCAGTTTCAGAGAGTCTATCTTGCCGCCGATGAGCGCCGGGTAGGCTTCCTCCGGCTCGACGCCGAGGCCGGCGGTGATGCTGTCGCCGAAAAACAAAACGGCCTCCGGCGACTTGGCCGTAGCAGTGGCAGCGGCGGCTTCGAGGCCGGCCGGGGCGGCGGTGGTGGCGGCGGCCGTAGTCGTGTCGGAGCGGCAGCCGACGGCCAGCAAGGTGAGCAGCAGAGCGCTGCCGGGAAGAAATCTCATGGGGCGTAAACCAAAAAAAGGTCGGAAAGTATCCGGCGCGGCGGCGCGTCTTTACGTAGCCGGGTGAACTTTGGCGCGTTGGAAGGACGAATGACGGGCGAAGCGGTTAAAGTGCCTGGGTTTGGGCTTTTGGCTGAAGCTGACGGGCCAGCCGCCCAAACTGGCTCGGCGGAACAGCCGCGCTGGGCGACTCGTTGGGAGCCAACTGGTTTTATTTTTCAATTGGCAAGCTGAAGCTTGCCGTACGCTTTTATGTCGAGTTTAGCAGTCGAGAATCTCACCAAAACCTACGTCAGTGGCGGGCGGCCGCTCACGGTGCTGCACGAAGTCAGCTTTACGCTCCAGCCCGCCGACACGTTTGCCATCGTGGGGCCGTCGGGGTCGGGCAAAACTACGCTGCTGGGCTTGTGCGCGGGCCTCGACCGGGCCAGCAGCGGCAGTGTTCGCCTGCAAGGCATCGTGCTCGACGGCTTGAGCGAAGACCAGCGCGCGGCCGTGCGCAACGAGCACGTCGGCTTTATCTTCCAGAACTTCCAGCTGCTGCCCACCCTCACGGCCCTCGAAAACGTGATGGTGCCGCTGGAGCTGCGCGGCACCCGCGGCGCGGGCCGCACGGCGCAGACGCTGCTAGAGCGCGTCGGCCTCGGCGACCGCGGCCACCACTACCCGGCCCAACTCAGCGGCGGCGAGCAGCAGCGCGTGAGCCTGGCCCGCGCGTTCGCCAACCGCCCCGCCATTCTCTTCGCCGACGAGCCCACCGGCAACCTCGACCCCGACACGAGCGCCAATGTGGTAGAGCTGCTTTTCGACCTCAACAAGGAAGCCGGCACGACGCTCGTGCTCGTCACCCACGATTTGGAGCTGGCCGCCAAAACCCAGCGCGTACTGCGCATGCGCGGCGGCCGGGTGGTGGCCGAATCACTAGCCGCTGTTTAAGATTCATACACATGGATTTCAGCTGGTTACTTAAAATGGCTTGGCGCGATAGTCGTCGGAGCCGCGCCCGCCTGGCCCTGTTCATGTCGAGCATCGTGCTGGGCATCGCCGCGCTGGTGGGCATTAATTCGTTCGGCGACAACCTGGCCCGCAGCATCAGTGCCCAGGCCCGCGAGCTGCTCGGGGCCGACTTGGTGCTCACCTCGACCCAGCCCTTCGACGCGAAGCTGGCCCCCGCGCTGGCCCAGTTGGGGCAGCGGCGCACTGATGAAGCCTCGTTCGCGTCGCTCGTTTCGTTTCCGCGCACCCAGGGCGTGCGCCTGGCCCAGGTGCGCGCGCTCGGAGCCGGCTTTCCGTACTACGGCGACTGGGAAACCGCCCCAGCTGCGGCCAGCACCGCGTTTCGGGCCGGCCGCAGTCCCGGCGCGCTCGTCGATGACGTGCTGCTCACCCAGTTCGACGCCCGCGTGGGCGACTCCATCAAGGTCGGCAACCTGACGGTGGTCATCGCCGGGCGGGTGCTCAAAACGCCCGGCCAGACGGGTTTCAGCGCCGCCGTCGCTCCGAAAGTGTTCATTCCGAAAGCCCTGCTGGATAAAACCCAGCTCGTGCGGCCCGGCAGCCGGGTGCAGTACCGCACGTACTACCAGCTCGCGGCCGGCCAGGATGCTGCTGCCGTGCTCAAACCCCTGGAGAAGCGCCTCGAAGCGGCCAATATCGACTCCGATACCGTGGCTGGGCGGCAGCAGCAAACCGGCCGCGCGTTTCGGGATTTGACCCGCTTTCTGAGCCTGGTCGCGTTCGTGGCCCTGCTGCTGGGCTGCGTCGGCGTGGCCAGCGCGGTGAGCCTGTACGTGCAGGAAAAACTGGCCGCCGTGGCTGTGCTGCGCTGCCTGGGCGCGAGCGGGCGGCAGGCGCTGCTTATCTATTTGATTCAAACTTCGGGGCTGGGGCTGCTCGGGGCCATTATCGGAGCGGGCCTGGGCGCGATTGTCCAAGTGCTGCTGCCGCGCGTGCTCGGCTCGTTTCTGCCGGTGGCGGTGCCGACGGCCGTGTCGGCGGGCGCGGTGGCACTGGGCCTGGCGACGGGCCTGGCCATGGCGCTGCTCTTCGCCCTGCTGCCGCTGCTCAGCATCCGGCGGGTGTCGCCACTACGGGTGCTGCGCGCCTCGTTCGAGGACGACACCGCCCGCCCCGACCCGCTGCGCTACCTCGTGCTGGCCGCCGTGCTGGCCTTCGTGCTAGGCTTCGCCTGGCTGCAAACCCGCGACTGGAAGGCCGCGTTTGGCTTCGCCACCGGGCTGCTGCTGGCCCTGGGCGCGCTCGCCGGGCTGGGTCTGCTCTTGCGCCGGCTGCTGCGCCGCTACTTCCCCGTGGGCTGGAGCTACGTGGCGCGCCAGGGCCTGGCCAACCTGTTCCGGCCCCAGAACCAGACCGTTACGCTCATCGTCTCGCTCGGGCTGGGCACATTCCTGCTCGCCACGCTCTACCTCACCCAGAGCCTGCTGCTGGGCCGGGTGCAATTATCAGCCGGCGGTAAGCAGCCGAATCTGATTCTGTTCGACATCCAAACCGAGCAAACTAAAGGCGTCGAGCAGTTACTGAAAACCCAGCAATTACCGCTGCTCCAACGGGTGCCCATCGTCACGATGCGCCTCTCGTCCATCAACCGCCGCTCCGTCTCGCAATTGCGCAAGGACACGGCCAACGGCATCCCGCTTTTCGCCCTCACCCGCGAGTACCGCGTCACGTACCGCGACACGCTCAGCAGCAGCGAAAAGCTCACCGCCGGCACCCCGCCCCGCCCGGCTGTGGCCGGCGGCCTGCCCCGCGTGTCGGTCGATGGCGACTACTTCAAGCGCGTCAAGCTTAAGCTCGGCGACACGCTCACCTTCAACGTGCAGGGCGCGCCGCTGGCCGTCGTCGTGGGCGGCACCCGCGAGGTCGATTGGGCCAGGGTCCAAACCAATTTCCTGGTCGTCTTCCCCAGCGGCACCCTCGAAGCGGCCCCCCAGTTCCACGTCATCCTGACGCGGGTGCGTGACAATCAGCAGCTCGCCCTGGCCCAGCGCGCCCTGGTGCGCGACTTCCCCAACGTATCGGCCATCGACCTGGGCTTGATTCTGCAAACGGTGGACGACATCCTGACCAAAATCTCGTTCGTCATCCGCTTCATGGCCGGCTTCAGCATCCTCACCGGTCTGCTCGTGCTGGCCTCGTCGGTGCTCATCAGCCGCTACCAGCGCACCCGCGAAAGTGTGCTACTGCGCACGCTGGGCGCCAGCCGCAACCAGATTCTGCGCATCACGGTGGTCGAATACGCCCTGCTGGGTTTGCTGGCCGCGCTGGCCGGGGCCGTGCTGGCCGCCGGGGCCGCCTGGGCGCTGGCCCACTGGGTATTCGAAACCCCGTTCCTCACCAGCTCGCTGCTGGCCTTGCCGGCGCTCGTGGCGCTCGTAGCCGGCCTCACGGCGCT
>JANXNW010000247.1 GCA_025353905.1 Hymenobacter sp. | reverse complement strand
TACCTGCGCGTTCTTGAGCAGGTCGTCGAGCTTGCCGGTCAGGCCGGTGGGCTGCAAGGCTTTGCTGCTCGTCGAAGGGTCGTAGCCTTCGGCCAGCTCCGGGTACACGAGGCCCCAGTTAGGCTCTTTGTACTGCGGCTGGAAGGCGCTCGCGAAGAAAATCAGGGCTTCGGTGCCCAGGCCAACGATGAGCATCAAGTCGGCACCGGCCCAGTGCTCAATTTTGAATAGTGCACCGACGATTACGATGGCGGCCCCAATGCCATAGATTTTGGGCATTACCGAATCGTAGAAGAAATTCCCTTGAGCTGCCATTTTAGTGTCGTTGAAAGAAAGAAGAAGAGTTGGAGAGAGAAGAAGACGAGTTGAGTTTAGTTGAGCTGACGGTTGGTGCCCATGCCAATCTGAATCATGGAGCAGCGGAAGCCAATGTAGGAGCGGGCCGAATCCTGGTATTCGAAGTTGCGGGTGCCCGTTTCGAGAAAGTACTGAATGTCTTTCCACGAGCCGCCGCGCACTACTTTGCGGGGTTCGGCATCGTTGGGATTGGTCGGGTTCAAGTCCCACACCACCGGCACGGAAGCTTCCATGTAGGCGTCGTCGCACCACTCGCTCACGTTGCCGGCCATGTCATACAGGCCAAAGTCGTTGGGGAAAAACGAGCCCACTTCCGACGTGTACGCGTAGCCATCCGAGGCATAGTCGCCGCGGCCAGGCTTGAAGTTGGCCAACATGCAGCCGTTGGTGTTGCGCATATAGGGGCCGCCCCAGGGAAAGGTAGCGCCCTCGCGGCCGCCGCGGGCGGCGTACTCCCATTCGGCCTCCGAGGGCAGGCGGAAGTTGGGGGTTGGGGCTTCGCCGTTTTGCTCGTTGGCGGCGTTCTTGTACTTGGTGCGCCAGTTGCAGAAGTACTTGGCCGCAAACCAGTTCACACCCACCACGGGGTAGTCGTCGAAGGCAGGGTGCGAGTAGTAGTACTCCAGCAGCGGGTCGCCCATGTGGTAGGTGAAGTCGCGCACCCACACCGTGGTGTCCGGGTAGAGGCTGGTTTTGATGTACTCTTCGCCGAGGGCCTCCACGGAGTCGGCCATAATGGCGTTCACGAACTGCCGGTACTTGTTGTTCGTGATTTCGGTCGCGTCCATGTAAAAGCCGGCGATAGTCACCTGCTTGTTCATGTTCACCATCGAGGCGGCGATATCCTGGTCGGTCTGGCCCATGTGGAACGTTCCGCCCGGGCAGGCCGTCATACCGAGCGGCACTTCCTGCGGGTTAAATATCGGACGGTCGTCAGCCCCCACCAGGTCGCCCTGGTAATTCTTAGAGAAACACCCACCCAGAAATACCCCCGACAATGCTAAAAGGGGTAATACCAGAAACTTTTTCATATAAAAGAGGAAAAGACGAATAAGCTAGCGGGGTTGAAAAAGAAGGCAGCTGAGCAATTACTAGCAAAGCTACGCTGTTTACAATACCCGCGCAAGATGAAAGTCGGCCAAATGCCATTTTTTGGCGGTTAAACGGGTAAAATACCCCGTCGAGCGCCTCAGAATACAATTTTTGGCAATAGCAATTTACGCTAAGATAATTTGTTGGTGGCCTCAAGCTCAAAAGCTGTAGCGCGGCGTACGCACTGGCGGACGGGTAAGCAGCACGGCTTTGGGCAACCGGAGCGCGAGCAGCAGCTCATATGAGGCAAAGGCGCGGGCAGCTTGATTGAACGCAATAAAATCGAACGCGCCGCTCACGCGGTAGCGGTTATCGGGACCAAAGGCGTAGCCGAGCAAGCCCGACACGGACTCGTCCTGCCGAAAGTTGAGGCCAGCCGAAAACTGGTCGTTGAACGTGGCTCGCAGGCCGCCCTCAAACGAGTAGTTGCGCTGATTGTTGTATTTGGCAGATGCGTCGTAATTGCCGGGTAAAACGGCTTTGGCGAGCACCATAGGGGTGACGACGATGTTGCTGGCGACATCAAAATTGTAGCCCGCCGTGAGGTAGGCGTGGTTCTCGCCCAGGTAGCGCGAGGTGGGCAGAAACGTGACAGCCCCGGTCACGGGGTCCTGGTTGCGGCTTTGCAGCAAGTAGGTGCTGCGAAACAGGTTGTTCATGCTCAGGCCGGCGTAGAGCTTGGGACTTTCGTACCAGAGACCAGCGCCGGCATCGAACTTGCGGTCGGCCCCGCTCTCGGGTACGCTGGGGTCGTTGGGGTCAATGGGGCGGTAGGTGCCTTTGCTCAGGTACGTGAAAATGCCCTGTACCCCGATGCCGAGCTTGCCCTGACCCACGTTAACGTGCTGCGAGTAAGACAGGGCCGCGTTGGTCACTTTCGACACGCCCGCCTGGTCGTAGTACACGGCCAAGCCCACGCCGCTGTTCAGGGCGAGCAGCGGAATGGAAGCCGACACCATGCCCGTGCGCGGCGAGCCGCTTTCGTCGCCAAACGAGTTGGTCAGGTTCAGGTACTGGTAGCGGAAAATGGTGTTCACCTCGGTCTGGCCCCGGATGCCGGCGTAGGCGGGATTGAGGTAGAGGCCGTTGAAGCCGTAGTGCGTGAACTGCGGCTGCTGCTGCGCCCGGCCGGGTGCGGCAGCTGCCAGCAGCAGGAGCGAAGCGAGCAGAATTCCTCTCATAGAAGAGCGCGAAGAAAGGGCGTTGCTGACGAAAGCGGCTGGCCGTCGGACAATTCGACCAGGCTAGCGTTCAAATGTAACTACGGCGCGACGGCCATAAGTTGCGGACCTCAAAAAGTTTCTACTGGCCGTCGCCTTATTTGGCGGAGCTACCCGCGCGCAGGGGGGCCGCCACGGCGGCCGCGTGCTGCCGGATGTACGCCTCGATGGCCCCGGTCATGGACGGCGCGTTGGGCATGGGGGCCTCAATATCAAGCACGAGGCTGGCATCACGCACGGCTTTGGCCGTAGTTGGCCCGAAGGCGGCGATGCGGGTGCCGTCCTGCACGAAATCCGGGAAATTGACGAACAGCGAACTGATGCCTGAGGGGCTGAAAAAAGCCAGGCAGTCGTATTTCACCTCCGCCAGGTCAGACAGGTCGCTGGCCACGGTGCGGTAGATGACGGCCTCGGTAAAGCGCAGGTTGTTGGCCCGCATAAACTCGGGCAGGTCGTCCTTGCGAATGTCGGAGCAGGGGTAGAGAAATTTCTCACCCTTGTGCTTTTTGATGACGTCGAACAAGTCGGCCGCCGTGCGCAGGCCCACGAAGAGCTTGCGCTTGCGCAGCACGATGTACTTCTGCAGGTAGTTGGCCGTTTGGTCCGAAATACAGAAGTATTTCATTTCGGCGGGCATTTCGAGCTTGGCCTCCTGGCAGATGCGGAAGAAATGGTCCACCGCGTTGCGGCTGGTGAAGATGACGGCCGTGTGCTCCGCGATATTGACTTTATCGCGGCGAAAGTCCTTGTAGGAAACGCCCTGCACGTCGATAAACTCCCGAAAATCCACGCGAACGCCGTACTTCTCGGCGAGCAAGGAGTAGGGTGAGGCATCGTTGGCGGGCTTGGGCTGGGTAACCAGGATGCTGCGAATGGGCTGGGCGTGCCGGGCAGAATCCGGTTGTGCTGCGCTCTCGGCCATAGTATAAGAAGGGAGGGTAAGGCTGGGGCTATAGAAAAAAAATTGGGGGGCCGTCGGCTCCAACGGCTAAGCCGGGCAGCTCAGGCGGCATTGGTGAAGACGATGAGTTTGAGCAATACTGCCAGGGGCAACACTTCAGTAGTGCAAAGGTAGGCAAGCAGGTGAAGATTGAGTAAGGACGCGTGGCGGTGCAGGGTGCGGCCCACTCGCAGCACGGTGGCCGTGAGTAGCAGCAGCACGCTGCCGTTGGCCAGGGCAACAACGCCGGGCCACCGGGGGTTCAGGCCCAGGTAGAGCAGCAGCACCAGCGGCAGCAGCAGGCCCAGCAGCAGCGTGGTGCGCAAAAACTCGCGGTAGTGCAGGTTGACCAGCTCGCGCAGGTCGAAGATGTAGCTCAACAGCTCAACCAGCAGGTATTTGCTCAACAAAAAGCTCAGCACGAGCAGCGTGTAGATGGCTACCCGCGCCAGCACCGCCGACTCGGGTACCCGCAGCACCTGCCGCAGCAGCGGCAGCGGCAACGTGCTCAGGTCGGTGCGCAGGGCAGCCAGTAGCAGGGCCAGCGACAAGGCAAAGAGCAGCGCCAGGCCTAGGTTGAGCCAGGTAAACGCCGGCCGCACCAGGCCCAGCTCGCTATCGGAGCCCCGCCCAAATATCTCATTCACCTGCAGCGAGCGCGCCAGTCCGGCGGGGTATGTGCCGCGCAGCACCCCGTAGAGCAGGCCCAGGCTGAGCAGCAGCAGCAGCAGCGCGTTTTCGCCGGCGGCGGGCAGCGGCCGGGGCAAGGCCAGCGCCGGGGAAGCCGTCAGCGCCACCGGACTTACTACCGGGTCAGCGCCCGCTGCCGTCCCCGCCGGACCGGCTGCCCGCGCCGGTAGCGTCGTTTCGGCCGTGAACGAGGCTAGCGCCGGGTAGCCGTCGGGCTGCCACACGGCCAGCAGGTGCGGCCCGGTGCGCGGGCCGGGCGCGGCGCGAGTCAGGTCGAGGGTGTAGGGCCCGGTGCCCGGGCCGGGCGCGGTGAAAAGCAGCTGGTTGTCGAGGAAAATGCTCAGGCCCGGCGCGGCCGTGAAGTTGAGCCGAAACGGCTGACCCGGCCGCAGCTGCAGCCACTGGTAGTAGGCGTGGGCCGGGGCATCGTAGCCGGGCAGGTAAAGGATGAGCCGGTTGCCGGCCGCGTCGTGCAGCAGCCAGTTGTCGGGCGCGAGGCCCGGCGCGGCAGCCGGCGGCAGCGGGCGGTACTCAGCGGCCCGGCCCGGCGCGGCAAGCAGCAGCAGGGTGAGCAGCAGGGTGAGTCTGGCCAGTATTTGAGCCGCGTGGGTCATCAGAAAAAGACGAGGGCGAGCGAGGCGGTGGCGGGCCGGCCCATTGCGCAAAGACCACAAAAGTCCGAAAAAAAATACTGGTGCAGTCCGGGCTCTGGTCCGGGCTTCCGCGAGTTATGAGGCGGCGACCTGCCGCCGGGCGGCCCGGCTCTGGTAGACGCCCAGAAATACGCTCAGCGCCACTGAAAAGGCCAGCAGCAGACCGATGAGCAGCAAGTTGCCCAGCGCGGCGAAGCTGATGACGAACAGAATAACCACGATATTGAGCAGGCCCAGCAGCAGCACGGTGCTGATTTGGGAGAAGCCCATTTCCAGAATGCGGTGGTGAACGTGGTTTTTATCGGGTGCGAACGGCGAGCGGCCGGCCGCCATGCGCAGAATGAATACGCGCAGCGTGTCGAAGAGCGGCACGAAGAGGATGCCCAGCGCCACAGATGGCGCAGAGTTGCCGAAGGGCTGCCCGGTGCGCCCGCCCAATTCTATAAACTCAATCGCCAGCACCGACACGATGAAGCCGCAGGTGAGCGAGCCCGCGTCGCCCATGAAAATGCTGGCCCGGTAGAAGTTGTATCGCAGAAAGCCCAGAATGCCCCCGATGAGGCAGGCCGCCACGAAGGCGTAGTTGCTGAAGCTCGGCCCGCCGTAGCGGTAGAAAAAATACCCGAACGTGCCCGCGATGATGAGCACGATGATGCCGGCCAGCCCATCGAGCCCGTCGATGAGATTGACCGCGTTGGTAATGCCCACGATGATGACGAAGGTAAACGCGTAGCTCATGCCTACCGGCAGCTCGCCGATGCCCAGAATGCCCTGAAAACTGGTGACGCGCACGTCGGCCATTATCATCACCACGCCGGTGGCCAGCAGCTGGCCCACGAACTTTTTGGCCACCGAAATGCTCACCAAATCATCTTTCAAACCCACGAAAAACAGCAGGATGCCGCCCGCCAGCAGCTCCTTCACGCCGTTGCCGAGCGGGGCAAAAATGGTGAGCGCTGACATGAAGCCCGCGAAAATTCCCACCCCACCCAGGCGCGGCGTCAGCGACTGGTGAACGGTGCGGCCGTTGGGCGCGTCGAGCAGATTTTTGAGATGCGAGATGTGCACGATGGACGGCACCGCGAACATCGCTACCAGCAGCGCCCAGAAACCCGCCAGGCTGAGGTAAACGAGAAAATGGGGAAGCATTAGTTTAGCGGTTAATTGACTAATGATTAATGGTTAATGGCGTTGGGAGGGGCGAGCGGGGCTAGGTGAATGGGGGCGCAAGTGGTCGTATTCCGACCACGCTGCCAAGGTATTCTCACAACCTACCTAGTCTCGTTAACCACTAACAAATTAACCATTAATTATCAGCTATGAAGTACGCCGGCCCGGCCGGCGAGTAAGCCGAGTGGGCGCAGGTGGGCGGGCACGATGGCACCGGGCACGAACAGAAATTTTTTGTCGAATACCTGGCTGCCGCGGTAGTAGCTCACCCAATACTGGTTGGTGAGGTGAAACACGGCCGGGTCAATGAGCTCGACGGTCGTGGCCGAGTGCGGCCCGACGCTGGCAAAGTGGTAGCGCAGCACCGAAGTGCGCACGGCTTCCCCGTCGGACTGTTGGCCGTAGCCTTCGGTACTGATGAGCACATTCTCCAGCTCGAAATCATTGTCGTTGAGCAGGTAAACAGTCCAAACAGGCCGGCCGGCGGCGTCAGCATCGGTAGCCGGGGCGGGCTCGTCGGGCACCACGGCCACCGATACGCCGGCCACGGGGTCGAAGGAAATATCTTGTTTCATGAGGCAGAGGCAGAGGACAGGGCCGGCTCATACGCGGCAAGCTTCCCCAAGAGTTGCGTGAGCAGGCGCGGCCGCACCTCGGCCAGGGGCACGGCGCGGCCCAGCTCAGCTTGCAGCGAGGTAACGGCTTTGTCGGCGATACCGCAGGGCACGATGTAGTCGAAGTAGCGCAGGTCGGTGTTCACGTTCAGGGCCAGCCCGTGCAGCGTTACCCAGCGGCTGCAGCGTACGCCGAGGGCGCAGATTTTGCGTGGGTTCGGCGCGCCGGGCTCCCAATCCAGCCACACGCCGGTGAGGCCCGCGATGCGGCCGGCCGAGAGCCCGTACTCGGCCAGGGTCTGGATGACGGCCTCTTCCAGCGCCCGCAGGTACCAGTGAATGTCGGGCCGGAAGTTTTCGAGGTCCAGAATCGGGTAGACCACCAGCTGGCCGGGGCCGTGGAAAGTGATGTCGCCGCCCCGGTTGATGCGGTGAAACGTGGCCCCGTGCGCCGCCAGGCCGGCCTCATCGAGCAGCAGGTGCTCGGGGCGGCCGCTTTTGCCCAGCGTATAAGTGGGCGGATGCTCGCAGAAAAGCAGGTGGTTGGGCGTAGCGCGCTGCACTTGTCCAGCAGCTTCGGCCGCCCGATTCTCCGCCTTGAGGGCGAGCGTGGCGGCCATCAGTTCCTCCTGCAAGTCCCAGGCAGCCTGGTACGGCATCCGGCCCAGCTGCCGCACCTGCACGGCCCGTTGCGCCGTCGCGTCCGCAGTCAGCGCCGGGCCCGCGCCGGCTGGCGCGGGTGACTCAGCCGGTGCGGCGCAGGCCGAAAACTGGTTCATGGGGTAAGATGAAAAAACGGGTAGCGCTAAAAGCAGTGACGGGCCGCAAAGTTACTTCCGCCCCGCAGCCTTTGATTTGCGGTGGCAGCCTTCCTCCTCCGTTCCTTTCTGCTTATGCAAACGCCGGCGCAAGCCCTGGGCGCGGCCGGCGAGGCCGCCACCGCCGCCCACTACGAGCGGGCCGGCTACGAGGTGCTGGCCCGCAGCTACCGCCACGGCCGCGCCGAGGTAGACCTGATAGTACGCCGGGGCACCGAGCTGCTGGTGTTTATCGAGGTCAAAACCCGCGCTGGGGCCGCCCACTACGGCCCGCCCGAAACCTTCGTCTCGACCCGCAAAAAGGAGTTGTTCCGCCTTGCGGCCAACCACTTGCAGGACGAGCTGGACTGGCGCGGCGACATTCGCTTCGACATCGCCGCTCTCACTCAGCTCAGCCGGGGCTTCCGGATTGAAGTATTCGAGGACGCCTTTTTTTAATGGTTATGAGCTGCTTGAGTCAATAAAAACGGTCATGCTGAGCGCAGCGCAGCGGAGTCGAAGCATCTTGGCAGAGGACGCCAGGGCTAGCAATCCAACGAAGCGACCAAGATGCTTCGACTCCGCTGCGCTGCGCTCAGCATGACCGTTTTTATTGACTCAAACAGTTTTTTAGCGACTAATTCTCGCTGGTCATTGTAAGAATTAACCACTAATCACTCCCGCCCGGCGTGGCCGGCACGGCGGGCGGGGCCGCTGCCGGGGCTTTGGGGTGGAAGCCGGGGCGACGGTCGGCGGGTTTGCGCAGGGGCGGGCGCGGCGGCGCAACGCCGTGCGAGCCCGGCCGGCGCGGGTCGTTGGCGGGCGCGGCGGCGGCGGCCGGGTCGGCCGAGCCGCGGGTGTCGATGTTCTTTTCCTTATCGAAGACGAGCGTGCCGCCGGCCGTGTACTCGCGCACTAGCTCAGGCGCCTCCACTTCGGGCTCGAAGCCGCTCTCGCCGTATTGGTACACGTACTGGCGGCGGTTTTTCTGGCCCCAGTAGCTCGTCCATTCGCCCACGCGGCGGCCATTCTCAAACTGGCCCGTCCACTCGCGCTGGCCGTCGTTGCGGTACTTCACGTAGTCGCCTTCGAGCTTGCCGTTCACATAGGG
>JANXNW010000214.1 GCA_025353905.1 Hymenobacter sp. | reverse complement strand
CGCGGAAGAAAAACGCGGAGGTTCGCGGAGTGTAATGTCCCCGCTCTGCGAACCTCCGCGTTTTTCCTCCGCGAACCTCTGCGGGAACTAAGCCGATTGCGTAAGTCCTAGTCAATTAAAAATTAAAGACGTCACTCGCTGCAAATGTCCCTCGCTGCCGAAACCCCTACCCTGCCCGCGCCCGATTTCTGGGCACGGCTGCGGCGACCGCGGCCGGTGCTGGGGGGGACGGTGTCGCCGGCGCAGGTCATTTTTGGGCTGCTGGTTGGGTTTTGCCTCACGCCCTGGGCCTCGCCGCCGCTGGCCCTGGCCCTGGGCCTGGCCGTGGCCCAGACTACGGGCAACCCTTACGCGGCCCGCACCAAAGCCCTCACGACCCGGCTGCTGCAGTTCTCGGTCGTGGGCCTGGGTTTCGGCATGAACGCCCACGCCGCGCTGGCCGCCGGCCGCCAGGGGCTGCTGCTGACGGTGGCCTCGATTTTTGGTACCCTCGGGCTGGGCTATTTGCTGGGGCGCGGGCTGGGGCTGCCGCGCCGGGTGGCCCACCTCATTGCGTGCGGCACCGCAATTTGCGGGGGTTCGGCCATCGCGGCGGTGGGGCCGGTGCTGGGGGCGAAGGACGAGGAAATGTCGGTCGCGCTGGGCACCGTGTTCGTGCTCAACGCGCTGGCCCTGTTCGTGTTTCCGCCGCTGGGCCACGCGTTGGGCCTGAGCCAGACGCAGTTCGGGCTTTGGTGCGCGGTGGCCATTCACGACACGTCGTCGGTGGTAGGCGCGGCCAAAGGCTACGGCGAGCAGGCCCTGCAAGTGGCCACTACCGTGAAGCTGGCGCGCGCGCTCTGGATAGTGCCCGTGTCGGTGGGCACGGCCCTGCTGTTTCGGCGGGCGGGCGGCGGGGCCATTCGGTTTCCGTGGTTTATTCTGGGTTTCGTGGCGGCGATGCTGCTCAACACCTTCGTGCCGGCGGCTCGCCCGCTGGGGCCGCCGCTCACGGCGCTGGCCAAAGTCGGCCTCACGCTGACCCTGTTTTTTATCGGCGCGGGGCTGTCGGGGGCCGTGGTGCGGGCTGTGGGCGCGCGGCCCTACGTGCTGGGCGTGATGCTGTGGACGGTGGTGGCGGCCGGCTCGCTGGCGGCGGTACTTTATAGAGTATGAGGGCAGGAGGGTGTGAGGGTAAGCGGTATGAACCATGTTCCTCTTACCCTCTTACCCTAAAAAACGTCAGGCTCCTCCTCTCCCGCAGGGGGGAGGGGCAAGGGGGGTTGGGGGGTGGGGCCGTACTTTTGCCGCTCTATGCCCCGGTCCCGCAAAAAGAAACTCGGCTCTTATCCAACCGTGCTCGTCGTGTTCAGCATCACGCTGGCGCTGGTCGTTATCGGGCTTTTCGGGCTGCTACTGCTCCACGCGCACAAGCTGAGCCAGGCCGTGCGCGAAAACCTGGAAATGCAGGTTTACCTCGACCGCGACCTGCCCGATACGGAGCTGCTGCGCCTCAAGCAAGACCTCGAAGCCACGCCCGCCGTGGCCCGTCGGCCCGACGGCCAGCCCCAGGTGCGCTACGTGGACAAGGCCGAGGGCGCGCGCCAGCTGCTGGCTACCACCGGCGAGGACCTGAAATTTCTGGACGACAACCCCCTGCGCGATGCCTACGTGCTGCGCCTGCGGCCCGAAAGCACCGACACGGCCAGCCTGCGCCAGCTCGGCCAGCGCCTGGGCGCGCTGCGCGGCGTGTTTGAGGTGCAGTACCCCAAAAGCCTCTTTGCCAGCATCAACCAGAATCTGACCAAGGTGAGCCTGCTGCTGCTGGGCTTCGCGGCGGTGCTGGTGCTGCTCGTGGTGGTGCTCATCAACAATACCATCCGGCTGGCCATGTTTTCGCAGCGGCTGCTTATCCGGTCCATGCAACTCGTGGGCGCCACGCGGTTCTTTATCCAGCGGCCGTTTCTGAGGCGGGCTACCTGGCAGGGGCTGGCGAGCGGCGTGCTGGCCGGGCTCATCCTGCTGGCCCTGCTCCAATACGCGTACCTCGAAGTGGGCCAGCTCCGGCTACTGCGCGACGACCGCCTCATCGGCCTGCTGCTGGCGGCCGTGCTCGGCCTGGGCACCATCATCGGCTTTCTAAGCTCGTATTGGGCCGTGAATAAGTACCTGAACGTCTCGCTCGATGAGCTATATTAATGGTTGTTTTTTGTTGGTTGTTGGTTGCTTTTACTCACTAGACTACCGACTTACAAGCAATCAACAACCAGCAAAAAACAACTAGCAAAAAACAACAAACCATGCTTCCTGCCACTCCCCACTTCGCCTTTGGCCCCCGCAACTACCGCCTGATGTGGGCCGGCCTGGCCGTGCTCGGCCTGGGCTTTATTACGATGATGCTCGACCGGGCCGACTACGGCGAGGGCACACTCGGGCTGATTGTGGGGCCGCTGCTGCTCGTGACTGGCTTTGGGCTGGAGTTCGCAGCCATTCTGGTGCGCAGCCAGCCGGGGATGGAAGCGCTGGTCGGTGCGCCCGCCGAACCAGCTGCGGCCGCCGTAGCCCTGCCCGCGCCGGCCCCCACGCTGACGGCCCCGCCCGTGCTACCCATGCCCACCCCGAAACCGTCCCGGCCCGGCTACAAACGCACTTGAGTTAATGATTAATTTTTTAATGATGAATGGTTAATAAAAAGCTCAGGGCGGCAGAACATACGCCCACAGAACCAGATGCTTTTCACGCCCCAATAGTCATTAACCATTCATCATTAAAAAATTAACCACTAAATAATGACTTACTGGCACGCGCTGCTGCTGGCCGTCGTGGAGGGGCTCACCGAGTTTCTGCCCGTGTCGAGCACCGGCCACATGATTATCGCCTCGGCGCTGCTGGGTATTCCGACCACCCCGTTTTTTAAGCTTTACATCGTTGTCATTCAGCTCGGGGCCATTTTGTCGGTGCTGGCCGTGTACTGGCGGCGGTTTTTGCAGAGCATCGACTTTTATCTGAAGCTGCTAGTGGCGTTTTTGCCCATCGTGCTGGTGGGGCTGCTGCTCAAGAAATACATCGACGTAATGCTCGAAAGAGTGGGCGTAGTGGCCTTTATGCTGGTGCTGGGCGGCGTAGTGCTGCTGTTCGTGGACCGTTGGTTTCCGCAG
>JANXNW010000185.1 GCA_025353905.1 Hymenobacter sp. | reverse complement strand
GTTCCTCCCCGCGCTGCAACGCGGCGGAACCGGCCTGGGGCTCCTGCTGCTTGGGCTGGCCCTCCCTCTGGCCGCCCAGCAGCAGCGAGCCGGCGCGCGCCTTCGTTCACCCCGGCCGGGTAGTCCCCGGAGCGCGGTGGTGCTGGACACGCTCACGGCCCGGCCCAGCCTCTACGCGGTAGGGGTGGCCGAAGGGGGCGGCGAAATTCTGGTGGCCGGCGGCGATGCCCTCACCACCTGCCACCGGGCGAACGGCACCACAGAAACCACCGTGGGCTTTCAGGGCCGGGCGGTGTGGCTGCTGCAGCGCCGGGTGACCCGCTGGCTGCCACCCGTGGCGGTGCCGGACACGGTGACCAGCCCGGCGCAGCTGGCGCGCTTCGTCCAGGAGGCCGCGGCGCGGGCTGGCCTCAGCCGGCGGGCCCTGCTGCCCTTTCGGCTGGAAGGGGAGCCCACCGTGACGTGGTGGACCGTGGCGGCCTTTCCCACCATGTTGCCTGCCGACCCCGCGAGTTCTGACCTGGGTGCGCACGGCCGCTTTGCGCGGCAGTACCTGGACCTGGTGGGATTCCTGCTGCCGCCCACCAAGCGTCGGCATCCGCCCTGCCTGCACCTGCACGCGCGCCCCGACCGGCAGCCTTTCGTGGCGCATGTCGACAGCCTGCGGCCCGGCTCCGGGCTGCGCCTTCTCTTACCCGCACTTCCTTAACTATCCCATGCTTGACCGCATCATTCGCTTTGCTTTAGAAAACCGGCTGCTCACCCTGGCCTTCGCCGCGGCCCTGCTCATCGGCGGCTTCACCACCCTGCGCGGGCTGCCCGTGGACGTGCTGCCCGACCTGGACCGACCCCGCGTGACGGTGTTCCTCGAAGCGCAGGGCATGGCCCCCGAAGAAGTGGAAGCCCTGGTGACCCGCCCCGTGGAGGTGGCCCTGAACGGGGCCACCGCCGTGGAGGCCGTGCGCTCCAACTCCGCTATCGGCCTGGGGCTGGTGTTCGTGGAGTTCAACTACGGCACCGACATCTTCACTGCCCGCCAGATTGTGGCCGAAAAGCTGCAGACCGTGAGCGGGCAGCTGCCGGCCGGCATCACGCCGGTGCTCGGCCCCATTTCCTCGGTGATGGGCCAGATTATGCTCATCGGCCTGAGCAACACGGGCCAGGGCCCCACCTCGGCCGCCGACCTGCGCACGCTGGCCGACTACACGGTACGTCAGCGGCTGCTCAGCAGTCCCGGCGTGGCGCAGGTCATCCCCATCGGCGGCGACTCGCGCCAGTACCAGGTGCTGGTGAACCTGGCCCGCCTCAACGCCACGGGCCTCACGATTAACCAGCTCGAATACGCGCTGCGCCGCTCCAATTTGAACACCACCGGCAACTTTTTCGACCGCAACGGCTCCGAAGTCCTCATCCGCAATCTGGGCCGACTCAACTCCGTCACCGACATCGAGAACATCATTGTCGGCTACCGCGAGGGCTCGCCCATCACCGTTAAGCAGGTGGCCGACGTGCAGTTCGGGGCCCGCTTCAAGCGCGGCGACGGCAGCGTGAACGGCCGGCCGGCCGTGATTCTGAGCGTGGAAAAGCAGCCGGGGGCCAGCACCCTCGACCTGACCGCCCAAGTGGAAGCCGCCCTGGCCGACTTGCAGCCTTCGCTGCCGAAGGACGTGCAGTTCAACACCCGCCTGTTTCGCCAGTCGGAATTCATCAGCAACTCCTTGACCAACGTGGAGGAGGCGTTGCGCGACGGGGCCATCCTGGTCGTCATCGTGCTGTTCGCCTTCCTGCTGAACGTGCGGACTACGGTGATTTCGCTCACGGCCATCCCGCTCTCGCTGCTGGTCACGGCGCTGGTGTTCCGGGCGGCGGGCATCACCATCAACACGCTTACGCTGGGCGGGCTGGCCATTGCCATCGGCGAGCTGGTCGACGACGCCATCGTGGACGTGGAAAACGTCTTCCGCCGGCTCCGGGAAAACAAAGATTTGCCCGCGCCGCGGCCGGCCCTGCAAGTGATTTACGAGGCTTCTTCGGAGGTGCGTAACTCCATCGTGTACGCCACCATCATTGTGGTGCTGGTGTTTCTGCCGCTGTTTGCCTTATCGGGCATCGAGGGCCGAATTTTCGCCCCGCTGGGCGTGGCCTACATCACCAGCATCATTGCCTCGCTGGTCGTCTCGCTCACCGTCACGCCGGTGCTGTGCTACTACCTGCTGCCGAAAATGAAGATGCAGGCCGAAAAGGACAGCGGCCTGGTGCGCTGGCTCAAGGCCCGAGACACGCGGTTGCTGGGTTTCGGCTTTCGGCACCCCAGGATGATTCTGGGCATCACGGGCCTGCTGTTCGTGGCCGCCGCGGCCACCGTGCCCTTCTTCGGCACCGAGTTCCTGCCGCCCTTCAACGAAGGCTCGCTTACGGTCAACTTCTCCACGCCCGCCGGCACCTCCCTGACCGAATCCAACCGCCTGGGCACTATCGGCGAGCAGCAGATGCTGGCCGTGCCGGAAGTAGCCTACACCGCCCGCCGCACCGGCCGCGCCGAGCTGGACGAGCACGCCGAATCGGTGAACAACTCGGAAATCGAAGTCGCTTTCAAAACCGAGGAGGAGTTGAAAAAAGTAAACCTGCCCGTCCGGTCCAAAGCCGAGGTGCTGGCAGACATCCGCCAGCGCCTCAGCATCCTGCGTGGGGTGAACGTGAACATCGGCCAGCCCATTTCCCACCGCCTCGACCACCTGCTGAGCGGGGTGCGCGCCCAGGTCGCCATCAAGCTGTTTGGCAATGATTTGCTTGAATTGCGCCGCTACGCCAACGAAGTGCGGGCCGCCGCCGGCACCGTGCCCGGCGTGGTCGATTTGCAGGTCGAAAAACAGGTGCAGGTGCCCCAGCTGCTGGTGCGCCCCCGCGACGCGGCCCTGCGCGCCTACGGCATGGAGCGCGGCCAGGTGGTGCAGGACCTCGAAACCCTGTTTCAAGGCTCGGTGGTGTCGCGCATCCTCGATGGCCAGAAGAGCTTTGATTTGATTGTGAAGCTGCCCGAAAGCCAGCGCCAGGATTTGGCCAGCATCGGCAACACCCGCATCGAAACCCCCGGCGGCGGCTTCGTGCCCGTTTCCGCCGTGGCCGACGTGACCTACGAGCCGGGGCCGAACACCATCAACCACGAAAACACCCAGCGCCGCATCACCATCTCGATGAACGTGGCTGGCCGCGACCTGGGCAGCACGGTGAAAGAGGTGCAGCAGCAGATTCAGCGGCGGGTGAAGCTGCCCACGGGCTACTACCTCACCTACGGCGGGCAGTTCGAGAGCCAGAAAGCGGCCAGCAGCAAGATTCTGTGGCTGAGCATTTTCTCCTTCATCGGCATCTTCCTGGTGCTGTACTCGCACTTCAAGTCGGGGCTGCTGGTGGGCCAAATCATGCTCAACATCCCGCTGGCGCTTATTGGCTCGGTGGCGGCGGTGCTGCTCACGGGCGGCACGCTCAGCATTGCCTCGCTGGTGGGCTTCATCACGCTCACCGGCATTGCCTCGCGCAACGGCATCATGATGATTTCGCACTATATCCACTTGGTGGAGAAGGAAGGGGAGGCGTTCTCCGACCACATGATCGTGCGCGGCTCGCTCGAACGCCTGGCGCCGGTGCTGATGACGGCCCTGGTGGCGGCCCTGGCCTTGGTGCCGCTCACGCTCGACAAGGCGGCGGCCGGCAAGGA
Organism: Hymenobacter sp.; assembly: GCA_025353905.1. Taxonomy (GTDB): domain Bacteria; phylum Bacteroidota; class Bacteroidia; order Cytophagales; family Hymenobacteraceae; genus Hymenobacter. The sequence continues at coordinate 30,643 of JANXNW010000185.1, read as the reverse complement.
AATCCTCTACCCCGTGGCCGTGGTCATCCTCGGCGGGCTGCTCTCCAGCACCCTGCTCGACATCGTGGTCACGCCGGTGGTGTTCCGCCTGCTCGGCCGGCGGGCGCTGGCGCAGTACCGGGCCAACCACGCCGAAACCGGTTTGAGCGCCCCCGGCCAGGCCGTGGACGCGCCGCCCTTCCCGCCGCCCGCTGACGCTGACCAGGAGGACGCTTCCCTGTCGCCCGCCCTGTAATCGGCCTGCCATGACCACCTCCACGCTCCTCTACATCCGGCATATGGTGTGCTCGAAGTGCATCCTGGTGGTGCGCGAGCAGCTGCTGGCCCTGGGTCTGGTGCCGCTGCGCGTAGAGCTGGGCGAAGTGGAAATCCGGGGCGCGGCGGAAAGCATCGACTGGCCCCGGCTGCACCAGTGCCTGGAGGCGGAAGGCTTCGCCCTGCTCGACCGGCTCTCCCCGCCGCAGCGGCTGGTTGCGCAAATCAAGGAGATAGTGGCCGACTTGCTGAGCCGCGAGCCGGTGGCGCTGCGCAGCGGCCACTTCTCGCGGCGGCTGAGCGAGCAGCTGCAACGCCGCTTCACCTACCTGAGCGACGTGTTTTCGGCCACCGAAGGCCAGAGCCTGGAGCAGTACGTGGTCCGGCGGCGCATTGAGGCCGTCCAACACCTGCTCGCCACCACCGCCCTTTCCGTGGGCCAGATTGCCCGAAAGTTGGGATTCAGCAACCTGGGCCACCTCTCGCGCCAGTTCCAGCAGGCGACGGGCACCTCGCCCACGTGCTACCGGCGTGAGGCCTCAGCCGACGCCGGGCTAACAGTTAGGCCAGCGCAGGGGGAGCCACTACCCAATACCTCCGCCGCGACGAATGGTTTGAGCAAATACGAACCCGGCTGATTTCCCCATTTTATACACCGGATGAACTGGGTTGAGTGCGCAAGCTTCTCGTGTATTATCGCCAGGACCCAACCCCCACCTTCGCTTTTCGTACCTTTGCGATACATGAAGCACCTGATGGCCCTGTTGCTTAGCTTGAACCTGTTCGTGGTGGCCCTGCTGCCGGGAGCAGACTCGCACGGGTTGGTCGACGCGGCCACGCTTTGGCACCACCACGACGCGGACCACGCGGCCACGGGCTTCTGGGATTTCTACTTCGACCACTACGTGGGCGACCACCACAACAGCCCAGAACACCAGTCGCTGCCCGGACACCATGCCCACCAGCACACGGCTGGCGCTATCTGCTTTTTCCCCGCGCCCGTGGTGGGGCCATTACCGGTAACCGTGGCCTTGCAGCGAGCTATGCTTCAGCTGCCGGCCATCCTGCCCGCTCGCCAGGGCGTGGCCCGTACCTGCTGGCAGCCGCCGCGGGCTTAACCACCTCCCTTTCCGGCTTTATTACTGACCCTCCCGGCATTCGCCCGGATAGGTGATGCCCATGCGTGCGGCTGTGTTGCCCCGCTGCTGCGCCCCAAGCGGGCGACCGGAAAGTCTTGTCTTGTGGTTAGGCTTTACCCTTTGCGGCTTCATGTTAGATTCCATTATTCGCTTCTCCATCGGCCACAAGCTGCTGGTGGGGTTGCTCACCCTGGCGCTCATTGCCTGGGGCGGTTACTCGGTAGCCCACCTGCCCATCGACGCGGTGCCCGACATCACCAACAACCAGGTACAGGTCATCACCCAAACCCCCTCGCTCGGCGCGCCCGACGTGGAGCGGTTGGTGACCTTCCCCATCGAGCAGGCCATTGCCACCATTCCCGACGTGCAGGAAGTGCGCTCGTTCTCGCGCTTCGGCCTCTCGGTGGTCACCGTGGTGTTTCCCGACGCGACGGACATCTACTGGGCCCGCCAGCAAATCAGCGAGCGGCTGCGCGACGCTGAGCGGCAGATTCCGCCGGGCACCGGCACGCCGGAGCTGGCCCCGGTGACGACCGGTCTGGGCGAGATTTACCAGTATGTGCTGCACCCGAAAAAGGGGTACGAAAAGAAGTATTCGCCCACGGATTTGCGCACGATGCAGGACTGGCTGGTGCGCCGGCAGCTGCTGGGCACGCCCGGCGTGGCCGACGTGAGCAGCTTCGGCGGCTTCGTGAAGCAGTACGAGGTGGGCCTGGACCCCGAGCGCCTGCGCAGCTTCAACGTGACGGTGGCCGACGTGTACAACGCGCTGGAACGCAACAACCAGAATACCGGCGGGGCCTATATCGACAAAAACCCGGCGGCCTACTTCATCCGCACCGAGGGCCTGGCCGGCTCGCTCAAAGACGTGGGCCGCATGGTGGTGCGCGCCCCGACCGGCGCCACCGGCGTGCCGCTGCTGGTGCGCGACGTGGCCGACGTGCGTTTCGGCCACGCCGTGCGCTACGGCATGATGACCCGCAACCAGGAGGGCGAAGTGGTGGGCGCGCTGGTGCTCATGCTCAAAGGTGCCAACTCGTCGGCCGTTATCAAGGCCGTGAAAACGCGCATGGCCACCATCCAGAAAACCCTGCCGGAGGGCGTGGTCATCGAGCCGTTCCTGGACCGCACCAAGCTCGTGGACCAGGCAATCGGCACGGTGACCAAGAATCTGGCGGAAGGGGCGCTGATTGTGATTTTCGTGCTGGTGCTGTTTCTGGGCAACTGGCGGGCCGGGCTGGTGGTGGCCTCGGTGATACCGCTGGCCATGTTTTTTGCCATCGGCATGATGCGCCTGTTTGGCGTGTCGGGCAACTTGCTCTCGCTCGGGGCCATCGACTTCGGGCTGATTGTGGACGGGGCCGTGATTATCGTGGAAGCCATCGTGCACCGGCTGGCCACGCTCCAGCGGCCGGCCGAAAATTTGGAGTTGAACACGTCGGAGATGGACGACGAGGTGTACCACGCATCGAGCAAAATCCGCTCCTCGGCCGCGTTCGGCGAAATCATCATCCTGATTGTGTACCTGCCGCTGCTGGCGCTGGGCGGCATCGAAGGCAAGATGTTCCGGCCGATGGCGCAAACCGTGGCCTTCGCCATCATGGGGGCCTTCATCCTTTCCTTGACCTACGTGCCGATGATGTCGGCGCTGGCGTTGAGCAAGCAAACCGCCCGGTATGGCTTCTCGGACAAGCTACTTGGCCGGCTGGCCGGGCGCTATCAAAACGTAGTGGCCTGGGCGCTGGGCGCGAAAACCCTGATTCTCGGGGCGGCGCTGGGGCTACTCGTGGGGGCGGTGCTGCTGTTCCGCACGCTGGGCGGCGAGTTCATTCCGACGCTGGAGGAAGGCGACTTCGCTGTGGAAACCCGCGTGCTGCCCGGCTCGTCCATTACCTACACCGCCGAAAAGGCGCAGCAGGCGGCCGGGCTCTTGCTCAAGCACTTCCCCGAAGTGAAGGAAGTAGTGGCCAAGGTGGGCTCCTCCGAAATTCCCACCGACCCCATGCCCACAGAAGCCTGCGACCTGATTATCGTGCTCAAAGACAAGAAGGACTGGACATCGGCCGACACGCGGGAGGGGCTGGTGGACAAGATGTCGGCGCGGCTGAGCACCATCCCCGGTGTCACGTTTGGCTTTCAGCAGCCCATTCAAATGCGGTTCAACGAGCTGATTTCGGGGGCCAAGCAAGACGTGGTGATTAAGATTTTCGGGGAAGATCTGGACCAGCTCGACGACTACGCTGGGCGGGTGGGCGAGTTGGTGAAGGGCCTGCCCGGCGCGACAGATTTGTACGTGGAGCGCGCCACCGGGCAGTCGCAGATTGTGGCGCAGCTCGACCGCGAAAAGCTGGCCCAATACGGCCTGTCGGTGGACGACGTGGACCGCACGGTGCAAGCGGCTTTTGCCGGCCAGGTGGCGGGCCAGGTGTTTGAAAAGGAGCGCCGCTTTGATTTGGTGGTGCGCCTCAAGTCGGACTACCGCCAGGACATCAGCAACCTGCGCCAGCTCTTCATCGCCGCGCCTGACGGCCGGCAGGTGCCGCTGGAACAAGTGGCGAAGGTGGCGTTGATTTCCGGCCCGAGCCAAATTCAGCGCGACGATGCCAAGCGGCGCATCATCGTGGGCTTCAACGTGCGGGGGCGCGACGTGGAAAGCCTGGTGAAGGAAGTGCAGCAGCGCATCGAGCGGCGGCTGAAGTTCGCGCCGGGCTACTACGTGACCTACGGCGGGCAGTTCGAGAACCTGCAATCGGCCCGCGACCGGCTATTGATTGCGGTGCCCGTGGCCTTGCTGCTCATCTTTTTGCTGCTCTACGCCACGTTTAATTCCATTGCGCAGACGGTGATGATTTTCACGGCCATTCCGCTCTCGGCCATCGGCGGGGTGCTGGCGCTGTGGCTGCGCGGGATGCCGTTCAGCCTCTCGGCCGGGGTGGGCTTCATTGCCTTGTTCGGCGTGGCCGTGCTCAACGGCATCGTGCTCATCGGCTACTTCAATCAACTCAAGGATGAAGGGATGACCGATTTACGGGCCCGCATTCTGGAAGGCACCCACATCCGCCTGCGGCCGGTGCTGATGACGGCCACCGTGGCCTCGCTGGGCTTCTTGCCGATGGCCTTGTCGGGCTCCGCCGGCGGTGAGGTACAGAAGCCGTTGGCCACCGTCGTCATCGGCGGATTGGTGACGGCCACGCTGCTCACGCTGCTGGTGCTGCCGGTGCTCTACTACCTGGAAGAAACCTGGACGGCCCGGCGGGCCGCCAAAAAGGGCGAAGCCGTGGCGGCCGGCAAGCCAGCGGCCGGCTTGCCGGTGGTTGGGCTGCTGTTGCTCGGGCTGGGGCTGGCCCTGCTGCCCGGCGTGGCCCGCGCCCAAAAAGTAGATGCCCCGGGCGGTGGGTTCTTCACGGCCGACCAGGCCGTCAGCGCCGCGCTGACGCAAAGCGGCACCGTGCTCGGGGCGCAGCAGCAGCTCGAAACGCAGCAGGCTGCGGTGCGGGCCGCCCGCGATTTCGGACGCACCACCGTGCAAGGCAGCTACGGGCAGTACAACTCCATTCACCGGGACAATTTGTTTACGGTTACGCAGCCGCTGGCCTGGCCAGGCTACTACAGAACCCTCTCGGCCCTGGCCAAGGCGCAGGTGGCCACCAAGGCGCAGCAGTTGGGCCTGGCCCGCGCCGACGTGCGCCGGCAGGTTCGGTTGCAGTACGAAGCTGCCGTGCACGCCCGGCACCGCCTGCGCACCCTGCGGGCGCAGGACAGTCTGTACACGGCGTTCGTGCGGGCCGCGCAGCTGCGCTTCCGCACCGGCGAAACCGCCCGGCTGGAAGTGGCCACGGCGCTGGTGCAGCAGGGCGAAATCCGCGTGCGCCTGGCACAGGCCCGCACCGAGCAGCGGGTAGCAGAGCGGCAGCTACAAGCCCTGCTACAAACCGCGCAGCCGGTAACAGTGGTCGATAGCACGCTGGTCCCTTTGGAGCCGAAGACCACCGTAGTGGCGGGGGATACGGCGCTATTGGGGCGCAGCCTCCTCGCGCAGGTGCTGCGGCAGCAGGTGGCCGTGGCGCGGGCCGAAACCCACGTGACCCAAGCGCAGGGCAAGCCGGGGCTGAACGTGGGCTACTTCAACCAGTCAATAATCGGCCCGCAAGTGGTGGACGGCATCACCCGCGTCTACTCCGGCACCGACCGGTTCCAAGGCGTGCAGGCCACGGTGGCGGTGCCCCTAATTCCAGGGCCGCAGCGGGCGCGAGTGCAGGCCGCTCGCTTGCAGGAGAAAGTGGCCCAAACAGGCCTCACGCGCTACCAGGCCGAGCTGGCCGGCCGGGTGGACGAGCTGCTGACGCAACGCGCCGAGCAGCAGCAGCGCCTGCTGTTTTACGAGCAGACCGGCCTGCCGCAAGCGGCCGTCATCACCCGCGTGGCCACCAAAGCCTTCCAGGCCGGCGAGAACGGCTACACTGAGTACCTGCTCAGCCTGGACCGCGCCCTGCGCCTGCGCACCGACTACCTCGACGCACTGCTGCAACACAACCAAACCGTCATCGAGCTGGACTACCTGCTGAGCCCCGGCGAGTAAGCCGGGGCCGCAACGTCCTTTTTCTTTCTTCTGATTTGATTCTTCATGCCAACCTCTTTCTATAGAATCATGGTCCTGGGCTTGTTGCTCAGCGCCGGATGCAACTCTAAAGACCAGCCCGCCGAGCAGGTTGAGGCACCAACTGCTGCCGCCAAAGCCGACAGCACCGTCGCGCACACCGACCGGGTGAGCCTGTCGGCCGACGAGCAGCAACTAGCCGGCATTAAAACCGGTCCTCTGGAACAGCGCGTTCTGGGCGGGGGCCTGAAAGTGAACGGCGTGCTGGACGTGCCGCCCGACCAGCTCGTGTCCATCAGCGCCCCGCTGGGCGGCATTGTGGAGCGCACGGCCCTGCTGCAAGGGGCGCGGGTGCGCCGGGGACAGGTGCTGGCCGTCATCCGCAACCCCGACTTTATCCAGCTCCAGCAGAACTACCTCGAAACGCAAAGCCAGCTCACCTTTGCGCGAGCCGAGCTGGACCGGCAGGCCGAGCTAGTGCGCGAGGAAGTGGCCCCGGCCAAAAACCTGCAACGGGCGCGGGCCGAGTACGGGGCGCTACAAGCGCAGGCCGCCGGGCAGGTGGCCCGGCTCCGGCTGGCGGGCCTGCCGGTGGGTCGCCAGCCCTTCGTGAGCACGGCCACGCTCTACGCCCCAAAGAATGCCTTCGTAAAAACCGTGAACGTAACCGTGGGCCAGAGCGTGACGCCCACCGACGCGCTCTTTGAGCTGGTGGACCCCGACCACCTGCACGTTGAGCTGACCGTGTTTGAAAAGGACGTGCCGCGGCTGCGCAAAGGCCAGCGCATCCGCTTCACCGTGCCCAACGACAGCGCCGCCGAGCGCACCGCCGCGGTGTACCTCATCGGCCGCACCGTGGACGCGCAGCAGCGCACCGTGCGCGTGCACGGCCACCTGACCCGCGAAAACGACCCGGCCCTGCTGCCGGGCATGTTCGTGCGCGCCGTGGTGGAAACGACCACCCGCCAGGTGCCGGCCCTGCCTGACAAGGCCGTGCTGGACTACGAGGGCAAGCAGGTCGTGTTCCGGCAGGAGCAAGCGGTCGGCGGCCAGCCCGTTTTTCGGCTGGTGGAGGTGCGCCGCGGCCAGCAGGCCGGCGGCTACAGCGAGGTCTTCATTCCGGGGGACGCGGCCGCCAACAACGCGGCGCGCTACGTGACCGAAGGGGCCTACTCCCTCCTAAGCAAGCTTAAAAATCCGAGCGAGGAGTAAGCGCGACGGTTGCCCCGTCGTGTGCCGTCCTGGCCATTCTATTCACCTTCACCGGTTTTTCCATGCAGTTACCGCAATTTCTTCAAGACTTTCTGGCCAAGGGCCCCGTGGGGGCCAAGAAGGGCCTCGATGCCGTGGCCACCACTTCCGAACGGGGCATTTGGGCCCTGAAATGGTCCTTCATCGGGCTGGCTATCACCTCGCTGTTGCAGGTCATCGTGTTCTTTTATTCGGGCAGCACGGCCCTGCTGGCCGATACCATCCACAACGTGGCGGACGCGGCCACCGCCATCCCGCTCTGGATTGCCTTCCGCTACACCAACCGGGCCCCGACCAAGCGCTTCACCTACGGCTACGGCCGCATCGAGGACCTGGCCGGGGTGGCCATTCTGCTCATCATCCTGGCCAGCGGCCTCATCGCCGGCTACGAGAGCATCCAGCGGTTTTACCATCCCGAGCCGGTGCGCTACCTGTGGGCGGTGGGCATAGCCTCGGTCATCGGCTTTATCGGGAATGAGGTGGTGGCCATCTTCCGCATCAAGGTGGGCAAGGAAATCGGCAGCGCTGCCCTGGTGGCCGACGGCTACCACGCCCGTACCGATGGTATCGCCAGCCTCTCAGTGCTGCTGGGCGTCATCGGCATCTGGCTGGGCTTTCCGCTGGCCGACCCCATCATCGGCCTCATCATCAGCTTCGTGATTATGAAAATCGTGTGGCGCTCGGGCAAGGACATCTTCACCCGCCTGCTCGACGGTGTGGACCCCGCCGTGGGCGACGCCGTGCGGGCCAGTGCCCTGCGAGTGCCCGGCGTGCGCGGGGTGAGCAACGTGCGCCTGCGCTGGCTGGGCCACAAGCTCAACGCCGAAGTGGACGTGACCGTGGACGACACGCTGAGCGTGGGCCAGGCCCACGAGCTGGGCAACCAAGTGGTGGCCAAGCTGCGCCAGGACGTGCAGTACCTGACCAACGCCCTCGTGCACACGGACCCGGCTACCGCGGCGGTGCATCAGCACGCCTAATTATTTGCTGCCAGTATGAACCTCAGTGATGCTTTCGCGCCCTTCAAAAGCCTGCGCAACCCCGTTTTTGCCCGCCTCTACGCGGCCCAAACTACCTCGCTGCTCGGCGATGCGCTGACGTGGGTGGGCCTGGCCCTGCTGGCTTTTGAGCTGGGTGGCGGCCACTCGGCCCAGATTCTGGCCTTCGCCCTGACCCTGCGCGTGACGGCCTTCGTGCTGCTCTCTCCCCTAGCCGGCCTGCTGGCCGACCGGCTGAATCGCAAGACCATTATGGTGACAGCCGACGTGGTGCGGATGGTCGTCATTGGCCTACTGCCGTTCGTGACGCAGGTGTGGCAGGTGTACGTGCTCATGTTCACCGTTAATGCCTTTACCGCGTTTTTTACGCCCACTTTTCAGGCCACGCTGCCCGCCGTGACCACCGACGAGGAGCTGCCCGCGGCCTTGAGCTTGTCGAGCGCCACCAATGAGTTGCTCGGGGTGCTCGGGCCGGGCATCGCTGCTGGCGTGGCCGCGTTCTTGGGCACCCGCAACATTTTTTTCATCGACGCGGCCACGTTCCTGGTGTCGGGGGTGCTAATTTTCACTTTGCCCGCCCGGCTGCGCCACGAAGAGGCCCCAGCGGGTGCCGACGAGCGCGTAACCGTCGCCGCCGTGCTGGAAGGCACCCGCCTGCTCTGGCGCAACGCCATCATGCGCTACGCCCTGCTGCTGGAGCTGGTGGCTGCCGTGAGCGGGGCCTTGATTCTGGTGAACACCGTGGGCTTGGTGCGCGGCCAACTGCACTTGCCCGAAGCTCGGTACGGGTGGGTGATGGCGGCTTTTGGGGTGGGCGCGACCGTCGCGGCGCTGCTGGCCGGCGCGCTCACCAAGCGCCTGGCCCAAACTACGTTCGTCATCCTCGGGGCGGTGCTCACCAGCCTGGCCGTGCTGCCCGCCAACCACGCCGGCCTCGGGCTGCTGATGGGGCTGTGGCTGCTGGCCGGCGCGGGCCAGAACGCCGTGAATCTGGCCACCCAAACCCTCATTGCCGAGCAGACCGACGAGGCCCACCAGGGCCGCGTGTACGGGGCTCACTTCGCCTGGAGCCACCTGTGGTGGGCGTTTGCCTACCCGCTGGCGGGCTTCCTGGGCCTTCATTTCGCTACCCGCTCCTTTCTGTACGGCGGCGGCGTGGCGCTGGCCTTGTTGGCCGGCACCTGGCTGCTGGCCCGGCGCGTGCCCGTGCCCGCCGAACCGCTTCAGGCGGCCCCTCCCAATCGTTGATTTTATTTCCGTTACTCATGCCCGACCCTTCATCTGATAACCTCCACGAAGAGCTGAACACCGCCAAGCAGGTGCAGCTCGAAAACGTAGGTGCCCTCACCCGCGAGCAGCTCACGCCCAAAGCCGCCGCCGAGGCCGAAGGTCACGACGTGCCCGGCCACGACCACGACGATAAGCCCGCCGCCAACGACCATGCCGGCCACGACCACGGCAGCGGCGAATCGGAGGAAGCTGACGAGCACGACCACGGCCCGGCCGGTACCAACCCCTACCTGGTGCCCGGCCTCAGCTTCGCGCTGCTCGTCGCCGGCATTGCCCTGGATTACTATAAAGTGGGTTTTTTCACTGGTTACGTGCGCCTGGCTTGGTACGGGCTGGCCTTCGTACTCGTCGGCTGGAAGGTCGTCAAAGCCGCCGTCCTGAGCATTCCCAGCGGCAACATCTTCAACGAGTTTCTGCTGATGAGCCTGGCCACCATCGGCGCGTTTGCCATCGGCGAATACCCCGAGGGCGTGGCCGTGATGCTATTCTACACCGTGGGCGAGCTGTTTCAGGACGCGGCCGTGAACCGGGCCAAGCATAGCATCCGCGCCCTGCTCGAAATCCAGGCCACCGAAGTTACCGTGCTGCGCGGTGGCCAACCCCTCGTGCTCGACCCCCAAGTGGTGCTGGTCGGCGACGTACTCGAAATCCGCCCCGGCGAAAAAGTGGCCCTCGACGGCACGCTGAACGCCCGCCCGGCCAGCTTCAACACGGCCGCCCTCACCGGCGAGTCGGCTCCCCAAACCAAGCAGCCTGGCGAGGCGGTGCTCGCCGGCATGATTAACCTCGATACCTTGGCCCAGGTCACCGTTACGGCCGCCTTTCAGGACACCAAGCTGAGCAAAATCCTGGCGATGGTGCAGGACGCGGTGGGCCGCAAGGCCAAGACCCAACAGTTCATTACCAAATTCGCTAAGGTGTACACGCCCATCGTGGTGGCGCTGGCCGTGCTGCTGGTGCTGGTGCCCTACTTCGTGGTGCACGACTACGTGTTCCGCGACTGGCTCTACCGGGCGCTGGTGTTTCTGGTCATTTCCTGCCCCTGCGCGCTGGTTATCAGCATTCCGCTGGGCTATTTCGGTGGCATCGGCGCAGCCTCGAAGGCCGGCATCCTCTTCAAAGGCTCCAACTTCCTCGACGTGCTGCGCGAAATCGACACTGTAGTAATGGACAAGACCGGCACGCTCACCCAGGGCGTGTTTGCCGTGCGGCAGGTGCAGCCCGCCCCCGGCACCGACGCGGCCCAGCTGCTGCGGCTGGTCGGCGCACTGGAAGCCAAATCCACCCATCCCATTGCTAAAGCCGTGGTGGCGCACACCGGCGCGGCCAGCGCGGGCGTGCTGGTCGAGCACGTCGAGGAAATCGCCGGCCACGGCCTGCGCGGGCAGGTAAACGGCCGCGACGTGCTGGTTGGTAACGCCCGGCTGCTGCAAAAATTCAGCGTCGCCTACCCCCCCGAGGTAGATCAGGTAGCCGACAGCATCGTGGTGGCCGCCGTCGACGGCCAGTACGCCGGCTACCTGACCGTAGCCGATGCCCCCAAAGAAGATGCCGCCCGCGCCATCCAGGAGCTGAAAGCCGACGGCATCACCAAGCTTGTCATGCTCTCGGGCGATAAGGATAGCATCGTGCAGCGCGTAGCCCAGGAACTGAGCATCAGCGAAGCCCACGGCGGCCTGCTGCCCGAAGACAAGGCCCGCTACGTGCAGCAGTACCTGAGCGAAGGCCGCAAGCTCGCCTTTGTCGGCGACGGCGTGAACGACGCCCCGGTCGTGGCCCTGGCCGACGTGGGCATTGCAATGGGCGGACTTGGCTCCGACGCCACCATCGAAACCGCCGACGTGGTCATTCAAACCGACCACCCCAGCAAAATTGCCACCGCCCGCCGCATCGCCCGCGCCACCCACCGCGTGGTCTGGCAAAATATCTGGCTGGCCTTCGCCGTGAAAGCCGTGGTGCTGGCCCTGGGTGCCGGCGGCCTGGCCACCATGTGGGAAGCCGTGTTTGCCGACGTAGGCGTGGCCCTGTTGGCCATCCTCAACGCCGTGCGCATCCAACGCATGAAGTTTTAAACAAAACTTTTGGTATTCAAAAAACCCATGATTCGAGGAGATAAAAAAGACAGTGATATTCTGCGGCGTTATTGTCTGACATTGTCGGAAACCATTGATGCTGCGGGGCAGTCAATTATTCCCGCATCCCAAATTCAGCGCACCTACTTGGATTTAATGCGCCGCATCAGGTGCAGCCTGCTTGGCATTGTCATTCATTTAGACCACTGGCCCGAAGTAGTAGAGTTGAAATTGCCCGTTTCGCTGGCATTTCGCACGGCGCTTACTGATGCGCTAACGGGATTGTACTTGGCTACGTTTGATACCAACGCTGAAGCTTTTCAGCACGAATTAATGGTGCTAGATTTAGAATATTTCAAATACGTCAAAACAGTTTTTGAAAATACAGCGCTGGAAATGCCAGGTGCTGATGCTGCTGATATTGCACAAGAAGAACAAATTCGGTTGGCACGGCTATATAGTCAAGCTCCTCACTTATTACGCGCGGCCGGTAGTGCTCAATTGAAAAGCCCCGAAATGCTGCGTGATGCCCAAAATCAGGCGTTTTTCCACGCCCAGGGAGGACACACGCGCCCGTTATCCGAGAAAGATATGTTCAATCAAATCAAAGCCCACCCCGAAACGAAACACCTAGCTCGAATCTATATCGTGCAGCGGCATTTGTCGCAGCAGCATCATTACGCTGCGGCCAACCGCGACTTTATTCAACGGCCCCAAGAGGTGGATTGCGCCTATTGGTTTGAGGCATTAGCTTACTTAAATGAAGTAAGCGGAATGTTAATGGGTCTATTAGGAATCAGCCAAATTATCCGGCAAAAACTTGGCGAGAGCCAAGTATTCCTACTGAATTTGTTAGCCGACCGCGCCGAATGATACCTGCCGTCACGCCTTCCTGGACCACCCTGCTCGGCTTCTCGGTGCTGCCCGCCGTCGTGATGATTGCCGGCGCGGCGCTAGCCGTCTGGCGGCCTCCCGACCCGCAGCTACGCAGCGCCATTTTGCACTTCGCGGCCGGGGTCATTTTCTCGGTCGTCGCCGTCGAGCTGCTGCCCGACATCGTGCAGCACCACGCGCCCTACGAAGTGGTGCTGGGCTTCGGCCTGGGCGTGGCCGCCATGCTCGGCCTACGCTATTTCACCCAGCGCCTCGAGAAGCAGGAAGCTACACCGGCCACTGCCGCCGCGCCCAACGCGGGCGTAGCCCCGCTGCCGTGGGGCCTGCTCGTCGCCATCGGCATTGATATTCTCATCGACGGCCTGCTACTGGGCATTGGCTTCGCCGCCGGGGCTAAGGAAGGTACCCTGCTGGCTATTGCCCTCACCATCGAGCTGCTGTCGTTGGGCCTGGCTACGGCCATCGAGCTGCGCCAGGGCGGCCACGGCAAGGGCCGCGCCGTCGCCATTGTGGCCGGCACCTCGCTCATGCTGCTACTTGGAGCGGGCATCGGCACCACCGTCTTGCGCGGGGCCACCGGCAACCTGCTCGAAATCGTGCTCTCTTTCGGCCTGGCCGCCCTGCTCTTCCTCGTTACCGAAGAGCTGCTGACCGAGGCCCACGAGGACACTGAAACCCCGCTGCTCACCCTGGCTTTCTTCGTCGGCTTTCTCTTGTTCTTGCTGCTGGGCATGGTCGCCTAGCTTATTTCTTTCTCGCTCATGCACCCCGCCAAAATAAACTTGACCCTGACCCCCACTGGGGGCCGCCACCTGGCTTTCTCCAAAGACCTGCTGGAAGTCGCCCACGTCTTCCGCCGCGTTGGCGGCGAGGCCGCCCCCTGGCAGCGCGTGGCCGTCAACGCCCGCTCGCCCTACCTCGATACCGACACCTTCGCCCCCAGCACCTTGCTCGACTATTATGTGCAGCACGAAACCTAGCAAGGCACCCCCGAAGCCCGGAGCCATATGGTGAGCACAATCGTCAATTGAACGGCGCTGGCGGCTGCCCCCTAACGCCCCGGAAACTCTGTGCTAATCATGCAGCAAATGGTGGCTAATCGTGCAAAACTACCCATTTGCCCACGCGTAAAAGCGCAGTAACTCACCCCACCTAATCCCCCACCACCATGCACGCCCAGAACCAACAACTGCTCGATGCCCTCAACGCCTGCCTCGCCTCGTGTGAGCATTGCGCCACCGCCTGCCTCAGCGAGCAGGACGTAAAAATGATGGCCCGCTGTATTCAGCTCGACCGCGACTGCGCCGACATCTGCGCTATTACGGTCCGTTTCGTGGCTCGTGGCTCCGAGCACGCTGCGCACTTGCTCAAGGAGTGCGCCGAAATCTGCAAAGCCTGCGGCGACGAGTGCGAAAAGCACGCCGCCCACATGGAGCACTGCCGCGAATGCGCTGAAGCCTGCCGCCGTTGCGAAGCTGCTTGCCGCCAGGGCCTGAGCATGGCTGCCTAACCCCGATAAATTTCAGAAAAGCTGGCCTAGCGTTACAAAGGGCCAGATTTTTTACTCGCTGTCGGAAGGCCGGGCAACGAGAAATTATGTAAGTTCTGGGCGCAATGCTGTGCCGGGTTTGCCGCACTTGGTCCCGGCTTCGCGTGTTAGTAGTGTGTGGCCGCCCCCCGCGGCTTCACTAACCATCCACCCATCATGAAGACCCTCCAGTTCAAAACCAACATCAATTGCGGCGGCTGCATCAAGGCCGTTACGCCCACCCTCAACCAGGAAGCCGGGGCCGGCAACTGGCAGGTCGACACGGCCAACCCCAATAAGATTCTGACCGTTACCTCGGACCAACTCACGAATGAACAGGTGATGGCCGCCGTCCAAAAAGCCGGTTTTGAGATTCAGGCCGCGTAAGAGTTCCTGCTTCTCACTCCACGACCAAACGCCCGGCAGTGCCGGGCGTTTTTAGTTTAAGTCCGCTAGAATAAAGGTTACGCCGCCAGCGGCTTGAAAAGTGGGCCAGTGAAAGCCAGTAATTATGTAATGCACACACCGGATAAGGGCAAACAGCGGCAGGGTGTCCCAACGTAAAGCAATGAGCAGCGGGCAAGGGACGGCTCCCCTCCCCACCAGGGCCCGTCACGGGAAGTACCCGGCCCCGCGGCGCTGATTGCCCTTTACCCTGATGCTGCTTCTATGTTTTCGGATTTTCCCAATCTGCACGCCCTGGTCGTGCACTTCCCCGTCGTGCTGCTGCTCGTAGCCGCCGCCTTGCAGGCCGTGTTGGTGGTCAAGGACTGGCAGCAAGTGCGCTGGATTGCCTTAGTGGCGATGGCCGGCGGCTTCGCGGGCGGAATAGCCGCCAGCACTACTTTTCACGCCATGCCCCGGGGCCTGCCCCCCAAAGCAGCCGCCATCTTCGCTGTTCACGAGCAGTACGCGGGCTACACCCTTTGGCTGGCCGGCATCACGCTACTACTGGCCGGCGTGGGCGAATACTTTCAAGTTCGGCAGCGCTCCTACGCGGTCTTGGTGCTCCTGCCGGCGCTGGCCGCAGCAGGGGCCGTTTCCTGGGCCGGGCACCACGGGGCCCAGCTGGTGTACGTGGAAGGTGTCGGCCCGAAGGGCAACATGGTCATGAGCGAAGAGGAGGAAGCCCGGGAGGAAAAGGCGGGTATGGCCGGAATGGCGGGCATGGACATGGGCACCTCGAAAGGCAATAAGAAAGCAGGAGACGAAGGCAGAATGCCGGCTGCTGATAGCGCGGCCGGCAGAGAATCCCCGTCGGGAATGAACGATATGGAAGGCACGGAAAGGAGCGGTAACGCCGCCCCCCAACCGGCTAACGGCCAGAGTCAGCGCGACAAATCAATGTCCGGGATGGGCAACATGGACATGTCGGAGAAACCTGCTCCAGGCAACAAAAAGCCAGCTCAGGACCAAAGCTCTATGGCCGACATGCCGGGCATGAGAACGAAGAAACAAATGCCCAAAGGCATGGACATGAAAGGCAGGAAGATGGAGGGCATGGAGATGAAAGCCCCGTCGGGCCAGCGCAATAAGCAGAACATGCCGGCCATGCCGGGAATGGATATGAACAAAGAGATGAGAAAGCAGCCGGCCGGTGCCAAAAAGCAGCCCCCCATGAAAGGCATGTCCGGCATGGAAGGCATGGGCAACATGCCCGGCATGAAGAACGACGCGGGCAAGGACCAGCCACCGGCCATCTCGGACATGGGCGCTATGAAAGGTATGCCCGGGATGGAAAAGGGCCAGGCCATGCCCAATCCCCTGGATAAATACCGCTTCGAGGATAACAACCCGGCCCGCAAGAACCCTAAGAAAGATAATTAAGCAGTCAGATAACTAAGCATTAATGAGATTATTTCCAGTAATAGCCTGCCTGCTGACTACCTGGCAGGTGGCGGCGCAAAGCATGTCCGGCATGAGTATGCCGGGGGATAAAGCAGCTAAGGAACCGAAAGAGCCTTATCTAACGCAGTCGGCCCCGGATGCCAAAGCCGTGCAGGGCACCACCGTCAGCCCCCGCGGCGGCTACTTGGGCAAGAAGGTCGTGTACGACCTCTACGTGGACGACCGCCTCGTTAATTACACCGGCAAAACGCGCCACGCCATCGGCATCAACGGCCAGATTCCGGCCCCCACGCTGCGCTTTACTGAGGGGGATACGGCCGTCATTCACGTGCACAACCAGATGAAGATGGAAACCTCCATCCACTGGCACGGGCTGCTGGTGCCCAACCAATACGACGGCGTGCCTTACCTGACCACGGCCCCGGTCGAGGCCAGCGGCACCCACACCTTCACGTTTCCCTTGCGGCAGAGCGGCACCTACTGGTACCACTCGCATACCATGCTGCAAGAGCAGTCCGGCCTCTACGGCTCCATTGTCATCCAGCCCAGGGAAATCAAGTACGAGATGAAGGAGTACGTGCTGGTGCTCTCCGACTGGATTGACGAGAATCCCCGGCAGGTGCTGCGCTACCTCAAAAAAGCCGGCGAGTGGTACGCGGTGCAGAAAGGGGCCACCCAAAGCTACGGCGAGGCCCTCGCCGCCGGCTATTTCAAGGACAAGGTGAAGCAGGAATGGGGCCGGATGCCGGCGATGGATGTCACCGACATCTTCTACAACAAGTTCCTGATGAACGGGCAGGAAAAGAACTATTTCAAGGATGCGAAGCCCGGCGAAGTAGTGCGGCTACGCATCATCAACGGCGGTGCCTCGTCCTACTTCCAGCTGCAATACGCCGGGGGCCCGATGCAGGTGATTGCGGCCGACGGCATCAACGTGCAGCCCTTTCCGGTCACCAAGCTTGAAATTGCCACCGCTGAGACCTACGATGTGCTCGTTACCGTCCCCCAGATGGGCGCGGCCGAGCTGCGCGCCACGTCTTCCGACATCACCGGCTACACCTCCGGCTTTTTCGGCAGCGGCGAGCCCATGAAAGCCCCCGACTTGCCCAAGCTCAACTACTTCCAGATGATGCGCGAGATGGGCAGCATGGGCAACATGACCGGCATGAGCATGGGCGGCGCGGGCCAGATGAAAATGGATGGCCCCGGTGGCCAGAGTATGCCCGGCAGTCAGGATATGAAGGGCATGGACATGAAAGGCGGCCAGGAAATGAAAGGAATGGATGAGAAGGGCGGCCAGCCCATGCCCGGCAAGGGCAAAAAAGATGGCCAGGCGGCCAAGGGAAAGGCTACGCCGGGCGGCCAGGACATGCCGGGCATGAATATGCAAAACGGTACCATGCCCGCCGCCACCGCCCCAGCCCCGCCAGACCGACCGATGAATATGCAGGAGAAGGGCGACATGGGCATGGGCAGCCTCCAGGATAAGGGCAAGGACGGCATGGCGGGCATGAGCGGGATGGGTGGCATGTCCGGCATGGGAGGAATGAGTGGAGGCGGCGACTTCACCTACAACATGCTGCGCGCCCTGCACCCTACCACGCTGGATTCCACTAAGCAATGGCGCGAAATCAAGCTCACGCTGACCGGCAACATGCTGCGCTACATCTGGTCGTTCGACAACAAAACCTTATCCGAGTCCGACAACATTCCCATCCGCAAGGGCGAGAACGTGCGCATGATTTTCACCAACACCACCATGATGCGCCACCCGCTGCACCTGCACGGGCACTTCTTCCGGCTCATCAATTCCCAGGGGGCCTACTCGCCCATGAAGCACACGTTTGACATCCCCTCGATGAGCACTGTGACCATTGAATTCGATGCCAACGATGAGCAGGACTGGTTTTTTCACTGCCACACCCTCTACCACATGATGTCGGGCATGGCCCGCGTCATCAGCTACGAAGGCAGCCCGCAGAATGAGTTTGCCAAGACCGATTACAGAAAGCTCAAAAAGGAGGACAACCAACTCTATCCCTGGTTCGACCTGGCGGTGCATTCTCAGGCCACTTACCTGGAGGCCAACCTTTCCAACAACAAAAATGCGCTGGAATTTGAAGGCCGGGTCAATTACGTCGGCAACTACGAAACCGAAACCCACCTGCTGCGCTACCTCGATAAGCGGCAGTTTCTGGCGGGTTTCGTCGGCTACGACTTCCGCGACAATAAAACGCTGCGCTCCGCGTCGGACACCGAGGGAGGGAACCGCCGAACCCCGGAAAACAACATCAACTTCCGCCGGCAAGCCGAAGTCGGGGTCTATTACCTGTTACCTCTGCTGTTCCGGGCCGAGCTGCGCACCGACCTCACCGGCCAGGTACGGGCACAGCTGGAGCGCCGCGACCTGCCCCTGAGCAGCAACGTGTTCATGGACATTCGGGCCAACACCGACAAGGAATTCACCATCGGCTTTCGCTACATGGTCCGCAAATACGCCTCGCTCAGTACCAATTACGACAACCAGTACGGCTGGGGCGCAGGCCTTACGTTCCATTATTGACAGTAACTTAGTAACCAACACGGGTTTGTGAGCATAACTCCGACGCTTGATTAATCGCCTTAAGCAGTGAGGTCATCCAGCTAGATACCACGGCCGATTAGCACGAAAAAAAATCCTGAGTGTCGATGCCGAGCAGATGAGGAATTAATTTTAAATCTGAGCCGGGGCCTGCATTTCAGCTTCCGTCATTACCCGCGGGGGCTGGTCTCTGGGTCGTAGCGCGGCAAAGCCCGCCTGGGAGGAAACCCGCAGGCAGGTCTTGAAGCGCTGGCCATCGGTGTAGTCCGGTGCAGTCCAGAAATCGGCCCGCGCCCGCTTGCCGTTCCAGCAGTACTGGTCGTTGGCGACAAGCTGAGGTGGTCCAGTTACGCTGGACAGTTTAGGGCACTAAATTGAAGAAGTTGTTGATGAGCGTGATACGGTGTTTGGTAGTCGATACTGGAGTGCAGCCGCTCGTGGTTGTAGTAGTCAAAATAGTCGGCTACGCTGCGCTGGGCATCGGTCAGGTCGGCAAAAACGGGCCGCTCGCGAACTTCGAGCACTTCGGTTTCGAGACGTGACCACAGGCTTTCGGCCTGTGCATTATCGTAGCAGTCGCCGCGGCGGCTCTGCGAGCGCAGGGCCTGGTGGTCGTGCAGCAGCTGTCGGTACGCATTGCCGCCGTACTGCCCGCCGCGGTCGGAGTGCATAAGCAGGCCCGGCGTGGACGGCTGCGACCAAAAGGCGCGTTGTAAGGCACGGGTTACCAGCTCTTCGGGCATGGTGGCCCCGACCTGCCAGCCCACTACTTGCTTGCTGGCCATGTCCTGAAAGGCGCACACATACGCCCAGTTGCCGTTGGCCAGGGGCAAGTAGGTGATATCGGAGACCCAGACCTGGTTGGCCAGGGTGGGCTTGGGCTGGTCGAGCAGCCGGTTGGGGGCGCAGCGCAGGCCGTGGGTCGAGTCGGTGGTGCGCGGGGTAAAGGCCTTGGGCTGCAGCGCGTGCAGGCCCCGGCGGCGCATGGCCGTGCGCAGGCGCTGACGGCCCACCCGGTGGCCCTTTTTGTGCAGCGCCACCTGGAGGCGGCGCGGGCCATAGCAACGCTTGTGCACGCCAAAGACCTTGACCAGGGCCGTTTCCCACGCTGGTTCTGGCTGGGCCACGGCCGGCTGTTGCGCGTGGTGCCAGGCCTAGTAGCCGCTGGCCGGCACGGCCATTACCTGGCAGAGCAGGCGCACCGGATACTGGCTCCGCTGCGCCTCGATGAAGCGGTAGCGGCTCCTAGGTTGTCGGTCGCCGAGAAGATGGCAATGGCTTTTTTTAAAATGGCCAACTCCTGCGCCTGCCGCCGGGACAAGGCCCGCAGCTGGCGCAACTCCGCAGCCGTGGCTGGGTCCAAATCGGCCCCGCGAGCCGCCGCGCTGGGGGTCAGGGCCTCTTTCTGCCATTTGTAGAGCAGTTTGGGGCTGATGTTTAAGGCGCGGGCAGCGGCCTGGGTCGAGCGGCTCTCGCCCGCCAGACGCAGGGCTTCGGCGCGGAAAGGGGCGTCATAACGCCGACGTTTGGTGGGTGGGGGGCTGTCTTTCATGACATTCGAAAGATAAGACCCTATTCTGTCCATATTTACCCGACCACCTCATACTACTCCCCAAGCCTTTTACCTTCAACACTTTAAAAGTACCGCTCAATTCTGTCCTGCCTAACTGGACCACCCCAGTTACCCATGGAAGCGGTTTAGTCGCCTAATATAACGTATATTAGATGCTGCTTCTGCTCAACTACTTCTACCCGGTACTCATCTACTTGTACCCGTGCTCAACTACTTCTACTTTTTACAGACTACTCCACCTGTTCTGGATAGGTAGCTAGTTATCCTATAGCATCCGATAAGGTTTACTTATCGGACCTTACAAGTTAATCCACTCGATAGCCTACCTTTCCAGAATTAGGCCGCTGCCCGGAGTGTCTGTGTCCGGCTCTTCGCCGGTCGAGGCAGCAAGTCTAGCTGCTTCCAGCCGCCTAGCCAAGGCCTGTTGTCCGGCTAAAAGTGTCAAGTTTTTACAGGTAAAAACTTGACGTTTTTTCGCGTTAGGTTGTTACTTTGCTGCCCTAAACTGCTACTCCCCGTGCCCAGCACTGCCCAACGTATTCGCGCCAAGCTCGAACAGCTGCCACCGGGCCAGCCCGTGGGCTACGCTGACTTCGTGCGCGAGCCGGCCGAGTTCGGGGCGGTGGCCGCGGCGTTGAGCCGGTTAAGCCGGACTGGCGAACTGGTGCGCCTGGCCAAGGGCCGTTACTACCGCCCGGCCGTGGGCCGCTTCGGGCCCGTGCCGCCCACTCAGGCTGCCGTAGTAAGTGCCGTGGGCGCGGCACCCGGCCAGCCGGCCCCCTACCTCACCGGCCTGGCCGTGTACAACGCGCTCGGCCTGACCACGCAGGTGCCGGCCACCCTCACCGTGGCCACCACGCGCCCGCGCCGGCGGCTGCCGGCCCGGCTGCGGGCCGTAGTGCGCCCCGCGCCCGAGCAAGCCAGCGACGTGCCGCTGCTGCAATGGCTCGACGTGCTGGCCGACGTACGCCGCATCCCCGACACCACGCCCGACCGGGTAGTGGCCCGCGTTGCTGAGAAGTTGCGGCGGCTGCCGGCCGCCGCCCGCCGCCGCCTTACGGCGCTAGCCGCCCGCCAGGCACCGCCCCGCGCCCGCGCCCTGCTGGGGGCGCTGCTCGAACCCCTGCCCGATGCCGCCGGCGCGGCGCAGCTGCGCGCCACGCTCAATCCGCTCACTATCTACCGCCTCGGCCTCAGCACCGAGGCCCTGCCCAACCGCGCCGCATGGAACATCCAATGATTTTGCACCTAGGAGACCCGGCCACCTTCGCCGCGGCGGTGGCCGTCACCGCCCAGCAACTGGGCCTGGCAGCCGTGTTGGTTGAGAAAGACTACTGGGTGTGCTACGTGCTGCGGGCGCTGGCCGACTCGCCCTACCGCGACCGAGTAGTGTTCAAGGGCGGCACGGCGCTTTCCAAAGCCTACGGCCTGATTGAGCGGTTTTCCGAAGATGTGGACCTGGCCATCGCCGGCACCGAAGGCTGGACGAACAACCAGGTTAAAAAGCTCATGGACGAGGCCGCCCGCCGCATCACGCAGGGCCTCGACGCGGACCCTGCCGCGGTCGGCACCGTGCGCGGCAGCCACTTTCGCAAAACGGCTCACCGCTTCCCTACCGCCCACGACCCGGCCGCGCTGCTGCCCCAGCTCCGCGCCGGGGCCGTGTTGCTCGAAATCAACGCCTTCGCCCGCCCCTACCCCAGCCACCTGCGGTCGGTGCAGTCCTACATCGGCCAGGTGCTCACCGAGCGGAGCCAACTCGCTGCCGTGGCCGAGTACGGCCTAGCCGCGTTCGAGGTGCTAACGCTGGCGCTGGAGCGCACGATAATAGAGAAAATCCTGGCCCTGGTGCGGGCCGGCTACGCGCCCGACCCGCTAGCCGAGCTGCAAGCCAAAATCCGCCACACTTACGACTTACATCAACTGCTGCAACGGCCTGAGCTACGGACTTTCCTGGGCAGCGCGGGCTTCGCGGAACTGCTGGCCGAAGCGCGCGCCGACGATGCCCGCAACCAAGAGTTTCAAGGCGACTGGGCAGCTCGGCCGCTGGGCGAAGCGGCGCTATTCACCGATGGAAGCTACCTCTGGCGGCGGCTGACACCCACTTACCAGGGCTTATTCCGGCAGTTGGTACACGGCCCTTTACCAGCTGCCACAGCCGTGGGGCAGACCCTGGCAACTATTGGGCAACGCTTGGCCACGCTGGCGTAGGCGATGGGCAAGTCCGGCAGCTACCTGGCTGGCTCACGCTGGTGCTCCGGCTGGGCTGGGGTTACTTTACCGGCTTGTAAGAAAACCTCCCTCTGCCGGAAGTAAATCTTGACCAATTAGTTGCTGACTGCCAGGAGCTGCGCGATGCCCTGCGCAAGAGGCAATCAGACCTTTCTACCGTCTTAGCGGATTTGTACGCCGAGAAGGCGCACTTCATTTACGAGTTGCTTCAGAATGCTGAGGATGCCGACGCTACCTCGATGATACTGCACCTGCGGCCCACGGAGCTGGTCGTTCGCCACAACGGCCGGGCGTTCACCCCGCACGACATGGATGCCATCGCGGGCATCAGCAAGACCGACAACGAAAAGAAAGCGGACCAGGACAAGATTGGCCGCTTTGGCATCGGCTCCAAGTCCGTGTTCAAGGTCACCCAGCGGCCCCGCATCCAATCCGGCCCGTTCGATTTTGAAATGGAAGCGTATATCGTGCCCGTCCTGCTCGCCGTGAATGCGGCCTACGAGGAAACGACCATCACGCTTCCATTCACGGGCGACGCGGATGCTGTGCAAAGCACCTATTTGGCCATCGAAGCCAAACTGCAAACCTTGGAAGCGTTTAACCTGCTGTTCCTGCGCAACCTTCGGGAATTGCGGTTGCAGGGGGAGAACAAGCAGCGGCTGCTGACTAAGCACGCGCAGCCAAATAACGACCGTGCTGCCCCTACCATTCAGACACTGAATGAGGAAACCCACGGCCACCCAGTGGCCCCGCTTCGCTACCTGATGTTTCAAGCTGCGGCGCAGCACCCCGAATTCCGGCGGCTGCGCCCCCCGCAGTACGTAGCCCTCGCGTTTCGGCTGGCCGAGCAGGAAGGCCCGGTGCGGTTGGTGGCGGCCGAGAGTGATTTTGCCTTCGTTTTTTTCGAGACAGCCCACCAAACTTCCCTGGACTTTCTGGTTCACGCGCCGTTCGTCACGACCCCCTCACGCAAAAACCTGAAGCCCGAGCTGCCGGTCAACCACGCCCTGGTGCAGGAACTGGGAGCACTGCTGCAACAAACGCTGCCTTACTTCAAGAAACACACGCTGCTGACCATAAGCCGTCTTTAAGGTTTGACCAAAGAACTGGCGTAGCTGTAAGGTCAAAATCCGACTAAACCTCACCAACGCCCATCATTTACTGTTTGGTGAGTTACCCCGTAAATCCTAACTGCATCAACGCCTCTAAGCGGGCCGCCGAAGCGGGCAAGCTGGACCTTCGTAAAGCATCCAACACCTGAGCAGCTGCAAGGGGTGGATTTTTCAGCCGGGCTACTTGTTGCCGAAAGGCATCTAGTGCCTCAGCTGGATTCAGGTCCAGCAGGTTACAAATAAAGTCGTCCGGGTGCTGCACCTCCATATCAAAGGTGCGGATATATGGCGCGGGGAAATCCTTGAGGTTCGTGGTCACGATGACATTGGCCTGGGACCGCAAAGCGGCCGCCAGCACGTGTCGGTCGTCGGGGTCGGGCAGGCCAAGGCTGGAATGAAGGTCTCATACCCTTCCACGTTCGCGTCGTCGAACGCCGTATTCATCATCGTCGTGGTTCGCCGCAACTGCTCTGCGGTAATATCGCTACGATTAGCCAGCAGATTGCGGGTCCATTCGTCCTGAATCAGGGCTGACCATTTGGGCTTATATAACCCGGCTGCCGCCAGGCTCAGCAGCAAGTCCCGCATGGGAACGGGATAAAGGACGCAGGCATCGAGGACGGCAATAAACCGGGGCGAGTGAATCATTCGTAGCCCAGCTGTAGCTCCTGCGCCTGCTCGGCGAGCAGTTGCAGTTGGTCTTGCCGCAATTTCGATTTTTTTGCCTCGTAAGCCAGCAAGTCCTCCAGCATAATTCGGCGGTGGCTGCCTACTTTCTTGAACGGCAGTGCTCCCTGCTCCAGCAACTTGACCAGATGGGGCCGGGAAACATTTAACATATCGGCTCCTTGCTGGGTGGTTACCTCCGAATCGGAGGGAATCAACGAGATGGCTTTACCCTGCGCCATGCTCACCAAAATAAACTGCAACAATTCCAGCGCCTTGCGCGGAATGGTGATGTCGGTCTCGCTTTCCTGAAGACGAATTTTAACCCCGTTGCGTGCGGGGCCATTTTTCGTAAACGCGCGGGCGAAGCTGTCCAGCGAAGCCCTGGCGACCTGCTGGTCCTGCTGGGATGGTTTCTCAAGAGTGGCTTCCATGGTTTT
This sequence comes from Hymenobacter sp., assembly GCA_025353905.1. GTDB lineage: Bacteria > Bacteroidota > Bacteroidia > Cytophagales > Hymenobacteraceae > Hymenobacter. The sequence goes on along the minus strand of JANXNW010000185.1, from coordinate 6,167 downwards.
GCTGATTATCGTTTGCAAACTTACAAACGAAACAAACGAAACAAAGATTCCTAGAAACTCCTTCACCTATGTGGCTCGTCAATTTTAGACTACCCCAGGCTAAGCGAATCTAGCCGTTCCCTGCGTCGTCCGAACGCACCACGCCCCGCCCGATAAGACAGTAATAAGGTCCTACCAGGCGCGGGTTTTACATTTAGGCGAAGTCCAGAGAAGTCTGAGGTTATCCGAGTAGCTCCCTGGCCAGTTGTCCGTACGTACAGGTTCCTGCGCATCTCATCGGGTGCTGACTTCCTCATCCGCCGGGCGAGTCTGCGGCGCGGGCACCAGCTCGTATCCGAACAAGGCCAGCGCTTGATTCACTTTAGCGAGTCGCAAGGTGGCTTTACGGCTTCCAGCTCGCGCACGAAACGCAAGCCTGTTCCGGCTTTCGCGGCCAACTCGGGTTGAGTCAGGTTGAAGACTTTGCGGCGGTACCGCACGAAAGCAGCAGTGCGGTTTGACCACGGCCACCCAGTGGCCCCGCTTCGCTATCTGGTGTTTCAGGACCTGGTGCAGTACCCCGACTTCCATCGGCTGCGCCCCCCGCAGTACGTAGCCCTCGCGTTTCGGCTGGCCGAGCAGGAAGGCCCGGTGCGGTTGGTGGCGGCCGAGAATGTCTTGCCTTCGTTTTTTTTGAGACAGCCCACCAAACTTCCTTGGACTTTCTGGTTCACGCGCCGTTCGTCACGACCCCCTCACGCAAAAACCTGAAGCCCGAGCTGCCGGTCAACCACGCCCTGATGCAGGAACTGGGAGCACTGCTGCAACAAACGCTGCCTTACTTCAAGAAACACAAGCTGCTGACGGTAAACCCGCTCTTGCTGCCGCTGGCCCGGTCCCACCAAGAAGCGAACCGGAGCCCACTATACACCAGCCTCTTCCACGCCCTAAAAGCGTCGCTGGCATCAGCAGATGCTTTTTTGCCCATCACCGGGGAGCGGGGCTACCAACCCGCCGCCCGGCTACTGCTTACCGGCAACCGCGAACTGACCTTGCTGCTTAACGCCCGCCGGCAGCTCGACGGGCTCTGGCCAGGTCGTTCGCATTAGCGCACGGCAGGACGTTATGCGAAATTATTCAAAAGTTTTATCGCTTATCGCGTCCTTATTGGAAAATTTTAGCCTATTACGGGCCTTACCTTCGCCCTAATGGAAAAAAATGGTGTCTGGCCTGTGCTCGTATTCGCCACTGCTGACCAACGGGTGAGCCGGCAAATTCAGCGGGCCCGCCAAGCGGGACAGTTGCGGGAGCTCCTACCTCGTGTACATACCTCCGACCTGACCACGCCCCCGGCCGACCTGGTACGCCGACACTGGTTCCAGCTGCTGGGCCACCTTTACCCCCAGGCTATCATCAGCCACCGTTCCGGCCTCGACGCGCAGCCCACGTCGGCGGGCGACATTTTTCTTACCTACAAGTACGGCAAAAAAGTGGCCCTGCCGGGTTTGACCGTGCATTTGCTGCCCGGCCCCGGCCCCCAGCCCGACGACCGGCCATTTGGGGAGATTCCCCTCTACTTCGCCTCCGAAGCGCGGGCCGTACTCGAAAATCTACAGCCCGCCCGCACCCGTAGCGGCAGCAGCAAAACCCTGCTCTTGACTGAGGTGGAGGAATTTCTGGAACGGGTGCTACGAGTGCGCGGCGAAGAAGGGCTGAACGAGTTGCGCGACAAAGCCAGGGCGCTGGCCGACACGCTGGGGTGGGCGGCGGAGCTGGCCCGGCTTAACCAGCTTGTGGCCGCCCTGCTGGCCACCGCCCCGAGCAAGCTGCTCACCTCGCCCGTGGCCCAAGCCCGCGCCCTGGGCTTACCCTACGACCCCGACCGAGTGGCCTTATTTGGCACCCTGCTCACGGCTTTACGCCACACCACCTGGCCCAACCGTCCCGACCAGGCCCCCCAGCCACCGGGCTATTACAACCTGGCTTTTTTTGAGGCTTACTTCTCTAACTTCATTGAGGGCACCGTCTTCGAGGTGGACGAGGCGCACGCCATGGTAACCGGCAACCAGCCCGTGCCCGGCCGCCACGCCGACTCCCACGACGTGCTCAGTACCTACCACCTGGTCAGCAACCCGGCTGAGATGAGTTTGGTACCGGCCACGGCCACGGAGTTGCTGGCCCTGCTGCAACGCCGTCACGCCACGCTCCTAGGCGAGCGGCCTGATAAGCGACCCGGCCAGTGGAAAGAGCGCGCCAACCAGGCCGGCAATACCAGCTTCGTGGAACCCGAGCTGGTGCGCGGCACCCTGCACCAGGGATTTAACCTGTACCACGCCCTGGAGCATCCGCTGGCCCGCGCGATGATGCTGCTGTTCATCGTCAGTGAAGTGCATCCCTTCGACGACGGCAACGGCCGCCTGGCTCGCATCATGATGAACGCCGAGCTGGTGCGCGGGGGCCTGAGCCGCATCATTATCACCACCCACTACCGCCAGGACTACCTGCGCGCCCTGCGCCGCCTCAGCCGCCAGCGCGACCCCGGCCTCTACCTGCGCATGCTCGACCGCGCCCAGGCATTTACGGCGGCGCTAAAGGCCACCTCTTACGCCGACCTAAAAGGGCAACTCAGCGCCAGCAACGCCTTCGAGGAGGGCCGGGAAGAAGTGGCGTGGTGAAGACGCGGCTCACGACCGGACGCAGGTCCCCACGTTACCTACTTTTGCCTGCTGCCTTCCGCTTGACCTTCGCCTCGCGCAGTCCTACTACCGTCAGAGGTAGCCCACCGGGATTAGTGACAGCTCTTGTCTTACCGGTTTTAAGGTTGTAGCAAAACTTGAACAGCTCGTCCACCCTGCCCGCCTCACCGAGTAGCTGCTCCAAGAGCTGTAGGTTGCGGATTTCCAGTTCCGCCAGGCGCTGCCGGGCCGCCGGCAGCCGGGCATCGTCCACACCCTGCTCGAAGGGCAACGGCAGTTGATGCGGTTCCTGGGGCTTGATGCGAAAGCGAATGTCCTCAAACGAGCGACCCTTCTTAATCAGCTCGTAGTTGATGTTTACGATAAGTAAAGGGCACCCTCTGAAGCATCTCTCGGAAAGCCGCCCGCTTGTACCTTGCCTGTGCTGCTCGTCATCCCCTCACTGCATTTTTACTGATTAACAACGCCTTGACCGACTCGCTCGTCTCCGCTGCTTCAACCACTAGCTTACCGGCCCACCTCACGGCTCCTGCCAGCCGCTACGTGGAGGCCGGTTTGCGTGGGGCGGCCAATACGGTTCGGGCCTACGCCGGCGACTGGCGGCGCTTCACGGCTTGGTGCCTGGTCCACGAGTTGGCCCCGTTGCCGGCTTCGGTGGCTACGCTGGCCGGCTTTCTCACTGAGCTGGCCGAGGCCGGCAAGAAGGTGGCCACCATTCAGCGCCACGCCGCAGCCATCGCCAAAGCCCACGAGCTGGCGGGCGCGGACTCGCCCACGGCCGACAAGCAAATCAAGGTCCTGCTCAAGGGCATTGCCCGCGAGAAGCGCGCGCGCATCAAGCAGGCGGCGGCCTTCTCGCTGGCCAGCTTCCGGCGCACGGTCAAGAGCATAGACGTAGCCACGCCCGCCGGCCTGCGCAACCGCGCGTTGCTGCTGCTGGGCTTCACCGGGGCCTTTCGCCGCTCGGAGCTAGCCGCGCTCAATGTGGAGGATTTGACTTTCGACGAGGAGGGACTCATCATCGCCTTCGACCAGAGCAAAACCAACCAGACCGGGCAGGCCGACGAGAAAGCCATCTACTACTCGCCCGAGCTGGCTACGTGCCCCATCCGCTCGCTGCAAGCCTGGCTGCGGGTGAGCGCCGCTGACCGGCAGACCGGACCCGTGTTTGTGTCCCTGCGCAAAAACAACCAGCTCACCAGTCGCCGCCTCACCGACAAGCACATCAACCTGATTGCCCAGCACTATTTAGGTGCTGGCTACACGGCCCACTCGCTGCGGGCTTCGTTCGTGACGGTGGCCAAGCTCAACGGGGCCGACGACTCGGAAATCATGAATCAGACCAAGCATAAGACCTCAGCCATGATTCGGCGCTACACCCGCCTGGATAACGTGCGGCAGCACAATGCGGGTAAAAAGCTGGGGTTGTAAATCTCTGTTTTAACTGCTGAGGACGGTACCCGGTATGTTGCCGCAAGCCCAGCCTGCTGCCGCTTGACCAGCTACCCCGCCACTGCCCGCTATGGCAGAGCTTAACCACTCGATTGCGCGCGACTTTCAAGCATGGAACTGACGTTGCTGGACAAAACAAAGCGCTGACCAGGGCGTAAGGCCGAGCGCCCACACTACGGGCATGGCCTCGCGTTTCAATCCGTCTCATCGTCGGAATAGCTCACCAGGGGATGCCCAGCGGATTTTTGTGGCCGTTAGCAGAAGGTGTTTCAATCCGTCTCATCGTCGGAATAGCTCACCAGGCCCGGTGAGTAGCTGGCGGGTTACTTCCATTGGGGGTTTCAATCCGTCTCATCGTCGGAATAGCTCACCAGGGCCCCCACGGAGCAGGAATTGCTCGTCGCCAAGCTGTTTCAATCCGTCTCATCGTCGGAATAGCTCACCAGGTGTACCGTAGTGCTTTACCGGGGCCGGCTCCGTGCCGTTTCAATCCGTCTCATCGTCGGAATAGCTCACCAGGGGCGAAAAGGCCGGCAAGGGCTTCGTGGCCGGCTAGTTTCAATCCGTCTCATCGTCGGAATAGCTCACCAGGCTTGCACTTGCGGGGCGAGGCGGCGGCGGGCCACTCAGTTTCAATCCGTCTCATCGTCGGAATAGCTCACCAGGGACCTGCTGGCCAACGCACAGCGGTTTTGCGGCTTGTTTCAATCCGTCTCATCGTCGGAATAGCTCACCAGGAAAAGCCGCCGCCGCTACCCGTACACTATTCGACTAACTTCGTTTCAATCCGTCTCATCGTCGGAATAGCTCACCAGGTAACCACGGGTTGGGACGCGCCGGCCTTGGCACTAAGTTTCAATCCGTCTCATCGTCGGAATAGCTCACCAGGCCAGGTGGTGGTGAACCAAGGTGGCACGGGCAGTAGGTTTCAATCCGTCTCATCGTCGGAATAGCTCACCAGGAAGTTTACGGCGAGTTTGTACCGCACCTGCACATTATGTTTCAATCCGTCTCATCGTCGGAATAGCTCACCAGGAGACCGCACCGTGGCACAAGTCGGCAGCTTCGCGCTGGTTTCAATCCGTCTCATCGTCGGAATAGCTCACCAGGAAACCTTTCACGATCTTGGCCGGCTCTCTGATAGAGTGGTTTCAATCCGTCTCATCGTCGGAATAGCTCACCAGGGGTGAAAACCGTGGTGCTGAAACGGCAGCTTTCGGTGGGGTTTCAATCCGTCTCATCGTCGGAATAGCTCACCAGGGGCATCAGCTAGGGCGCGGAATTGGGTAAGGTCCAGTTTCAATCCGTCTCATCGTCGGAATAGCTCACCAGGCCGCCCGCAAGCGTAAAGCCTTGTAATACAGTGCATAGATACTGTACGGGCCGAAGCCTAAACCATTATTACCATAAGTCAAAGAGCGCTGATTAGCAATTATTTTCGCTGCTTTCCGGGCAGTTAAGAGCTTGTTCATAAGCGGATTATTTGGCTAAAGAGTAAGCTGCCGCATAAACCGTCACCCGGACACGGTCACGTAAAGGCCTACTGCGTACAGATTTTACGGTACGTGCAAGTTACGCAGCGGCTCTTATAGCGGGTCGCTTTCGGGTACACGTTGCGGCCGATGATGTCCAGCACGGCCGCTGCCACGCGCTTCACGTCGGCTATGTCGGCGCGGGCTACCGGCACTTCCACTACCTTGTTGCGGCTGCGGGTGTACACGATGAAGCCCCGCTTTACCTCCCCGCCCAGGTTGTCCTCTATCAGCCAGGCGTAGCAGTAGAGCTGGGTGCGGTAGGTTTCGTACACCGTGTCTTTCCACTCCGCAAACTTGTAGTCCAGGGGTGCCCAGCTGCCATCGGCCAATTTCAGCACCTCATCCACCCGGCCGCGCAGCAGGCCGTTGGTCAGGTACTGGTCGAGCTGCTTGTCCACCACGCCCAGGCGGCGGCGCAGGTAGTCCTTGTTCTGTTCCAGCCGGTCGTCGTGCAGCTCCCGGCCGCGCATCACCTGGTAGTTGTCGGCTTCGTATTGGGGCACCC
>JANXNW010000167.1 GCA_025353905.1 Hymenobacter sp. | reverse complement strand
TTCTTCGAGTCGCATTTCGCCGACTTCTATGCGGACCAGTCCCTGACAGTTTAGGATAAAATAGATTACGTGCTGGATTTGGTTCGCAACGCGCCCAGAGTGCCGGAGAAATTCTTTAAGCACTTGACTGACAGCGACAGTCTGTACGAGATGCGAATCCGAAGCGGTAGCGACATCTACCGCGTGTTTTGCTTTTTCGATGCCGGGCAGCTGGTTGTCGTGCTGACCGGCTTCGTCAAGAAGACCGACAAAACCCCGCGTGCCGAGCTGCAAAGAGCACATCGACTGAAAGACGAGTATTTTCAACAAAAGACCCAGCCGAAATCATGACCGAAACTCCCCATGCCTACCACGGCGTTCGCTCGTTCGACGAGCTGTTGGATGTCAAATATGGCCCCGCCGGCTCTCCCGCCCGGCTCGAATTTGAAGCCCGCTCCGAGGCTTTTCGCACGGGCGAGATGCTCAAGGAAGCCCGACGGCAGGCCAAGCTCACCCAGCAGCAGCTCGCCGACCGCACCGGCACCAAGAAAAGCTACATTTCGCGCATCGAGAACGGCCACACCGACATCAACCTGGCCACGTTGCGCCGCATCGTCACCCAGGGTCTGGGGCGGCGCGTGTCGCTGAGTATCGAGTAATCTCGCGCCCCCCGAAACCTACCTTTGCGCTTCTGAAAATACGTTCATGCCGCTCGATTATCACTCCTTACTAAATCCTTCCCAGGCCGCCGCCGTGCTCCAGACCGAGGGGCCGTGCATGATTATCGCCGGGGCCGGCTCGGGCAAAACGCGGGTGCTCACGTATCGCATCGCCCACCTGCTAGAACTAGGCGTAGACCCGTTCAACATCCTCGCCCTGACCTTTACCAACAAGGCCGCCAAGGAGATGCGCGCCCGCATCGAGAAAGTCGTCGGCCCCGAGGCCCGCAACCTGTGGATGGGCACCTTCCACTCGGTATTCGCCAAAATCCTGCGCTCCGAGGCCGACAAAATCGGCTACCCGCGCTCGTTCACTATTTACGACACCCAGGACTCACGCACGCTCATCGGACAGATTGTGAGAGAGTTGGAGCTGGACGAGAAGCTCTACAAGCCGGCCATGGTGCTGGGCCGCATCTCGGCTGCTAAAAACAAGCTCGTCTCGGTGCAGCAGTATTTGAACGACCCCGTCGTCCGGCAGGATGACGAGGCGGCGCTGCGACCCAAAATCGGGGTGCTCTATCAGCAGTATGCCGCCCGCTGCTTCAAGGCCGGCGCGATGGACTTTGACGACCTGCTCTTCCAAACCAACGTCTTATTCCGAGACCATGTTGACATATTAAACAAATACCAGAACAAATTCAAGTTTGTGATGGTGGACGAGTACCAGGACACAAATTATTCGCAGTATTTAATTACCCGAAAGCTGGCGGCGAAGGAGCGTAACATCTGCGTGGTGGGCGACGACGCGCAGAGTATTTACGCCTTTCGCGGAGCCGATATTACCAACATTCTTAATTTCGAGAAAGACTACCCCGAGCTGAACGTATTCAAGCTCGAACAGAATTATCGCTCCACGAAAAATATCGTGTGGGCCGCTAATTCGGTTATCAAAAACAATCAGGCGCAACTACGCAAGGATGTCTTTTCGGAGAACGAGGACGGCACCCTGCTCGAAGTGCTCAAGGCCGCCTCCGACAACGAGGAAGGCAAATTAGTAGCTCAGAGCATTTACGAGGACCGCATGAACCAGCACTTGTCGCTGGATAATTTCGCCATCCTTTACCGCACCAACGCCCAGAGCCGGGCGATGGAAGAGGCGCTGCGCAAATTAAATATCCGCTATAAAATCGTGGGCGGCCTGAGCTTCTACCAGCGCAAGGAAATCAAGGACCTGGTGGCCTATTTGCGTCTCACGGTGAACCCCAACGACGAGCAGGCGCTGCGCCGGGTAATTAACTACCCGAAGCGCGGCATTGGCGACACCACGATTAGTAAATTAATTAACGCGGCCGAGGAAGCAAACCACACGCTGTGGGAAGTTATCAGCCACGCCGACCAGTTTCTGCCGTCGCGGGTGAGCAACCCGGTGGTGGGCTTCGCCGAGAAAATCAAGAGCTACACGGCGGTAGCGGGCAAAAACGATGCGTTCGAGGCGGCCAAGTTTATCGCCAAAAACTCGGGCATGATTGAGGAATTGTACGCCGACAAAAGCATCGAGGGCTTGTCGCGCTACGAAAACATCCAGGAGTTGCTCAACGGCATCAAGGAATACGTGGACGACCCCGAGCGCGAAGACAAAACGCTCGGCGCGTTTTTGCAGGACATTGCCCTTGTCACGGACGCCGACACCAAAGATGCCCAGCAGGAAGGCGAGGCCGTCACGCTGATGACCATTCACTCGGCCAAAGGGCTGGAATTTCGCAACGTGTACATCGTCGGGATGGAGGAAAACCTGTTTCCGAGCCAGATGATGATAACCTCGCGGGCCGACCTGGAGGAAGAGCGGCGGCTGTTTTACGTGGCTATCACCCGCGCCGAGAAAAAGCTGACGCTCAGCTACGCCACCTCGCGCTACCAGTGGGGTAATTTGCGCTCGTGCGAGAAGTCGCGCTTCCTGGATGAAATTGACCCACAATACCTTAACGTCAAGTTCGCGGCCGAGCCGGGGCGGGGTGAGTCGCCGTTTCAGCACGTTTTCGAGCGGCGCTCGAACCTGATTGCCCAGCCCCAGCGCAAGCTCGCGGCCACCAAATACGTGGCCCCGGCCGACTTCCAACCCTCCGACACGAGTAACTTGCAGCCCGGCCAGCGCGTGGAGCACGCCAAGTTCGGTTTTGGCCAGGTGGCAACCCTCGAAAAACAAAGCGGCACGGTGAAAGCGATAATTAACTTTGAGGAAGTAGGCGAGAAAACCCTGCTGCTTAGTTTTGCTAAATTGCGGGTATTATAAACCTTATTTCCCACCAACCCGGATGGATATCAACGTAAATTATATGACCGACAGCCGCGGGCGGCGACGCTCGGTCGTGCTTTCGCTGGCGGACTGGAAAAAGGTGCAGCACGAGCTAACGCGGATGCGCCTGAAAGAGGACTTGCGCGAGGCTTTCCGAGAGATTGACGACATCAAGGCCGGCCGTCAAGAACCTGTTTATCTGGAAGATTTTCTGGCTGAATGGGATAAGGAACAGCCACAAGCTCAAGCACACGCGCAAAATGGTCAAGGTCAGTCTTAGTCGCCAGTTTGAGCGTAGTAGCAAACGATTACTGAAGAAATATGTCTCTCTGCGCCAGGAAATAGGTGAGCTGTTACTTCAGCTCCGGATAAATCCCCGGCTCGGTACGTCCCTGGGCGATAATTGCTATAAAATCCGCCTCGCGGTGCGCAGCAAAGCCAGCGGTAAAAGCGGCGGTATGCGCGTTATTACAAACGTCGAAATTATTGTGAGCGCGCCCCCCGTACCTGACGCGCCCGATACTGTCGTATACTTGGCCGCTATATACGACAAATCAGAACAAGACAACATGACTGATGCCCAGCTCCGCAAACTGTTAGCGGAACTGCGAGCCGAGCGTGCGGCCGAATAGGGCGCACAGCGTTATTTTCTACTTATGACCGAAACCCCTCCCCTGCCCTTCCACCTGCAACTGCTGGTGCGTGAATACGGGCAAAGCACTTACCAGCTCATTCAGGGCCTGGCTCAGATTGAAGACGTGGCCGAGCGCACCCGCCGGGCGGCGGGCATCGTACAGCTCATGGTGCGCCTGCGCCCGGCCCTGCGCGAGCTGCCCGACCATCAGCTGCGGCTCTGGAACCACGTCCATGCCCTGGCCGGGGCGGAGGTAGCCCTCGACGCGCCCGTGCCGCTCACCCTGCCGCGCCTGCACACGGAGCGTCCCAAGCGAGTGGAATATCCGCGTCAGGCTCCCAAGCTCAAGGCTTACGGCCGGGGCATTGAGGCGCTGGTAACCAAAGCTTTGGCGCTGGAAGACGACACCGAGCGCGAACAGGCCGCCGCTCAGATTGGCCGCACCATGAAGTTTTTGTATCGGCAGCACAACAAGGAAAACGCCAAGGACGTGACCATCATTCGGCACCTGAGCGAGCTATCGGGCGGGCAGCTCAAGCTCGACGCGCAAGTGGTGGCCGACCAGGGTTTATTTGAGCTGCCCGCGACGGTAGGCGCGGCGGCCCCGGCCAACGGCCGGCCGGTCGGCGGTAGCCAAACCCGAAACGAGGCCCCGCGCGAAAACCGGGAGAGTCGGGAAGGCCGCGACCGTCGAGCCGATGGCAATGGCGCTGGTGGTAGCTTCGGCAATGGCAACGGCAAAAAGCGCGATAAAAAGCGTAATAAGAAATTCCGCTCCGAGCCCCAACAGCCGCCGCAATAATTCCTGGTTTTTGGTTTTTGGTTTATTGTTTTTGGTTTTTAGTAACCAGCTTATTCCGAAAGCCAAAAACAACAAACCAAAAACCAAAAACCAAAAAATGGCTGCATTTGAAGTGCGCGGCGGGCAGCCGCTCCGTGGCGAAATCACGCCCCAGGGTGCTAAGAACGAGGCCCTCCAGATTCTGTGCGCCGTGCTGCTCACTTCCGAGCCGGTCACCATCAGCAACGTACCCAATATTCGGGACGTGAACAAGCTGATTGATTTGCTGCGCGATTTGGGCGTGAAAGTCGGGCGCGTGAGCCCCGACACCTATATTTTTCAGGCCGAAGCCGTGCGGCTCGATTACCTCGATACGCCCGAGTTTGTGGCCCAGGCGCGCGAGCTGCGCGGCTCGGTGATGCTGCTCGGGCCGCTGCTCGCCCGCTTCGGGCGGGCACAATTGCCGAAGCCGGGCGGCGATAAAATCGGCCGCCGGCCGCTCGATACGCACTTCGTGGGCCTGGAGAAGCTTGGCGGTGAGCTGACGCTCGAAGGCCCGGACTTTTACCGGCTGCGGGCCAGCGGCGGACGACTGCGCGGTGCCTCGATGCTGCTCGACGAGGCCAGCGTAACCGGCACGGCCAACATCCTGATGGCAGCCGTGCTCGCCGAGGGCACCACCAGCATCTACAACGCGGCCTGCGAGCCGTATTTGCAGCAGCTCTGCCGGATGCTGACCCGCATGGGTGCCCGCATTCAGGGCATTGGCTCCAATCTGCTCACTATTGAGGGCGTGGAAAGCCTCGGCGGCACCGAGCACCGGATGCTGCCCGACATGATTGAGATTGGCTCGTTTATCGGCCTCGCGGCCATGACGGGCTCCGAAATTACCATCAAGGATTGTCAGATACCCGAGTTGGGGATAATTCCCGATACGTTTCGCAAGCTCGGTATTGAGCTAGAATTCCGGGGCGACGATATTTACATTCCGGCCCAGCCGCATTACGAAATATCGACCTACCTCGACGGCTCCATCCTCACGATTGCCGACCATACCTGGCCGGGTTTCACGCCCGATTTGCTCAGCATCATCCTCGTTATCGCCACCCAGGCGAAAGGCACGGTACTTATTCACCAAAAGATGTTTGAGTCGCGGCTGTTTTTTGTGGACAAGCTCATCGACATGGGCGCGCAGATTATTCTCTGCGACCCGCACCGGGCCACCGTCATCGGCTTGGACCACCAGCGGGCGCTGCGCGGCATCACCATGACGTCGCCCGACATCCGGGCCGGGGTGGCGCTGCTCATCGCCGCGCTTTCGGCCGAGGGCAAGAGCACGATTCTCAACGTCGAGCAGATTGACCGTGGCTACCAGAATATCGACGAACGCCTGAACGCGCTGGGCGCGGATATTCGGCGGGTGTAGCGCAGGCTGGCATTGGGTGAGGTTCTGGAACGGCCCCGTCGGCAACGACGGGGCCGTTTTTTTGTCGGGCAGGTTACATCAGCGTTGTTTTCGCATCAAGCCGTGTGCAACCGCGCAGCCGCTGGCATCAACCGGGCAAGTCGCACATTTCGGCAAATTGCCAGGCCGTAGTGACGCGTTTATTTCTCACCTTTTTTCTGCTCAACCCGATGAAAATCATTTCTGGCCTGGCCCTCGGTCTGGCACTACTGGCACAGGTTTCCTGCGGTAGCCAAAAGGCCAAACCGTCGGCAGCTTCGGGCGGCATTGAGCCCGCGCTTGCGCAAGCAGCCAACAAGGAGGCATCTGATGCCCCCGCCGAAGCAGTGGAAGCGAAGGCAGACGAGGCGGCCCCCGCGCCACCATCCACGCCGACGGCTACCAACGCCGCCCGACCCGCCACGCCCGCCGCCACCACCCGCCTGCTGATTTACCACGCCGACCTACGCCTCAAAACCCGCGATATGGCGCGGGCTGCCCACCGCCTCGACAGCCTCGTTCGCCAAAGCGGCGGCTATTTGAGTGCCGCCACCGAAACCCGCATCGATAGCGAGTGGCGGCAGGAAACCACCATCCGGGTGGCGCCCACGCGGTTTCAGGCAGTGCTCAGCGGGCTGAGTGGCCTGGGCACGGTGGAGGAGAAAAAGCTTAGCACCGACGACGTAACCGCCGAGCATGCCGACGTGGCCGCCCGGCTGCAAGCCAAGCGCGCCGTGGAGCGCCAGTACACCGCCCTGCTGGGCCGGGCGCGCACCATCAAGGACGTGCTCGGCATTGAGGAAAAGCTTGGGGAGGTGCGCGAGGAAATCGAAGCCACCGAGGGCCGCCTCAAAACGCTGAACGATGAGGTAGCCTACTCCACCATTACGCTCACGCTTTACCAGCCCCTCACCCAGACCGTACCTGATGCGCCGATTATTTCGCTCGGCAGCCGCCTGGCCGAGTCGTTTTACGGCGGCTGGCAATTGCTAGTCGACCTATTGCTGGGCCTGGTCCATTTGTGGCCGCTGCTGATTGTGGTCGGCGTAGGCGGCTTATTGTGGCGACGGCGGCGGCAACCCGCCAAGCTTCCGGCAGCCTGAGTAAGCCCGGCGCTTTCTCAAGATTATAATCAAAAAACACCCGCCAAACTCAGGTTTAGCGGGTGTTTTTGGGTTTAAATACGCGGCAGATTAATCGACTACCATGTCCACGACCGACGTAACTAACGACAGTGCCAAACTGAAAATCAGCGCGCTGATAAAGCCCGAAACTGCGAACCCATCCAACAGATAGTCCGCCAACTTGACGATTATCACGTTAATAACCAGTAAAAATAAACCCAGCGTAACGACCGTAATCGGGAAGCCCAGCAATTTCAAAATAGGCTTCACAGTAGCATTTAAAATACCCAAAACGATAACCAGTATGGCCGCGCTCGCGACGCCGTTCAGATGCACATCGGGCAGAATTTGCGCCATCCCGTAGGTGAGCACGGCGGTCAGGATGAATTTGAGCAGAAACTTTATCATGAGCGGAAAAAGTGAAGTTTAATGGGTCGCAGCTTCCATGCCTTTGGCAGTGAGCCGGCCCTGCGAAACGGCCATCCAATTACAAAGCTGGTAGAGCAGGCGCGCCCCGACAATACCGTTCCAGTCGCTATCGCCGGGGGCTACCTCGTTGAGGTCCAGGCCGATGATGGTGTGACCGGCGCGCACGATTTGGCGAATCAGGTAGGTGGCTTCCTCGTATTCGAGGCCGCCGGGCACGGGCGTGCCGGTGCCGGGGCAAAGCTTGGGGTCCAGCCCGTCGATGTCGAAGCTGATGTACACTTTTGGCGGCAATTGGGCAATGATTTTGCCGCATACTTTCTTCCAGGATTTCTTGGCGAATTTCTCCTCGCTCAAAAACCGCTGACCGAATAAAGCAACCCGGCCGTTGGCGTGGTCGATAAAATCGGCTTCCTGCTGGCACATATCGCGAATGCCGACCTGCACGAGCCGCTTCACCTGCGGTAATTGCAGGGCGTTGAACATGATGCTGGCGTGCGAATACTGGAAGCCTTCGTAGGCGGGGCGCAAGTCGCAGTGGGCATCAAACTGTAATATTCCGAAGCCTTCGGGATGGCGCTCAGCGAGCGCGTGCAGGAAGCCGAGCGGGGTGCTGTGGTCGCCGCCAAGCACGGCCACGGCCTTGCCCGCGTCGAGCAGCGCGCCGGTTTTTTGCTTGAGCCAGTGCAGCAGGTTTTCCCCTTCGGCGTTGAGGCGGGCGGGCACGGCGGCATGGCGGGCAGCCTCGGCGGCAGGCTGCCCGGCTTCGAGCCAGGCGATGTAGTCGGCGGCGGCGGGGCGCAGCTCGCGGCTGATTTCAGCGATTGCCTCATCCTCGGCCTCCATGGCCAGGCCGAGCTTCCAGGCATCGGGCAGGTCGGGGTCGTAGAGGTCCACTTGGAGCGAGGCTTCGCGGATGGCTTCAGGGCCGAGCGCGGTGCCGGCGCGGTAGCTCACGGTCACTTCCCAGGGCACGGGCACGACGACGAGCTGCGCTTCTTCAGGGGTAAAGGGCAGGCCAAACAAGCCGCCGGCCGCGTCGCCGGGCGCGTTGGGGTCGAAATCGGCTATTTTTTGGGCGAGAGTATTTTTAGACACGAGCGGAGTGGCGCGAGCTTTAGCTCGCAGTAATAAACAAGGCAATTTTACGCGACTACGAGCTGCAGTTCGTGCCACATTCAACTCTTACTGATAAAATCATAGGTCCGAATTATCTCTAAAATCTTCTCGAACGTCGCGCGGTCAAAGAATATCATCAGCGGTAATTCCACCGAATTTTCTTTGTCTGAAAACTGGGTAATTACCGAGAAAATCAGCGGCTGTACCGCGCCGGGGTCGGGCAGCAGGTCGTGGAGCAGGGCGGCGAGGTCGCCGGTCGGGGCCAGCGGCGGCGCACCGTAGATATTAGCCTTGAGAATATTGGCCAGCTGGGTGACCAGCGCGCCGGTGATGATGTTACTGATTTCGAGCAGCAGCGACTCCTGCAATTCCGTCAGATGCAGCGACTCATCAACCGACATCCGCAGGCAGACGCGCGAGAGGCGCTGCACGTGCTGACCGGAGAAAAACATGAACGTCGAGCCATTGAAGTCGCCCCGAATATCGCTCTGAATGGCGACGTGGCGCTTTTGCAGGTCGCGCACCCGCTCGGTGATGTCCTGGCCCGAGAGCAAATCCAGGCTGGGCACTTCCAATAAAACCCGCTCCTGGGCGATAATGGCGAAACTATCGGCTGCCCGCGCCAGCCCGATATTCAGGATTTCGCGGATAATGTCGCGCTCTAACTCATTCATGGATACATTCATAACTGTTTGGACGGCAGCAAGAGCGGCTTAGGCTACCGCTCTGATACGGAAAAGGAAAAGAAGCAGTCAGCTTCAGGGACGTTTGGCTTGGAAAAGGCGGGTCAGGGCGGGCACGTCGAGCACGAGGCAAAGCTGCCCGGAGCCGAGCAGCGTCACGCCGCCAAACAGGTCTATCGTGTCGAACGGCTTGCTCAGGGCCTTGACAACGATATTTTGCTGGCGCAAAAACCGGTCGATAAGCAGCCCGAGGCGGCGATTATTGTGGCTCACTACCAACACCTGATGCAAGCCTTCACTGGCGGGCAGCTCGGCGAGATTGGCGCGGGTAGCGGGCGGCAGGCGCTCATCGCCCTCCAGGCCCAGCAGCCGCGAGAGCGGCACCAGCGGCACGTTTTCGCCGGCTACCCGCGCCAGGAGCAGCCCGCCGGCGGCGAAAATCTGCTCGTCGGGCAGGGCCAGCACGGTGTCGGTGTGCAGCAGCGGCACGGCGTAGGCGCGGCCGTCTAGCTCGATGAGCAGCGCGCCCTTCACGGCGATGGAGGTGGGCAGCACCAGCGTAAACGTGGTGCCCTGGCCCAGCCGGGAATCCACCCGCAAGCGCCCGCCGAGCGAGTCGATAGCCAGCTTCACCACGTCGAGGCCCACGCCCCGGCCCGAAATATCGGTGATTTTGTCGGCCATCGAAAACCCGGCCTCAAAGAGCAGCATCCACACGGCCGGCTCGTCAAGGGCTTCGGCGGCTTCGGCCGAGACGAGGCCCTGGCGGACGGCCTTGCTGCGCACGGCTTCAGTGTCGATGCCGCGGCCGTCGTCGCGCACTTGTATCAGCACGTCGTCGCGCTCGGTCAGGGCCGAGATGCGCAGCTGCCCGGCGGCGGGCTTGCCGGCGGCCTGCCGGGTTTCGGGCGTTTCGAGGCCGTGCGAGACGGCGTTGCGCACGATGTGCAGCAGCGCGTCGGTGATGAGCTGCAACACGTTGCGGTCGATTTGCACGTCCTGCCCGTCGAGCGTCAGCTCCACTTGCTTGCCTTCGGCGGCGGCCACGTCGCGCACCACGCGCGGAAACTTGTTGAGCAACGTCCCCGCCCCGACCAGGCGCACGTCCATGACCGAATATTGCAGGTCGTCGGTGATGCGAAACAGGTGCTG
>JANXNW010000153.1 GCA_025353905.1 Hymenobacter sp. | reverse complement strand
AGCGGAATGTCACCCCGCAGCGGCAGCTGTCCGGTCAGCGTGCCGTCGGGCGAATAGGTGTTGCTGAGCAGCGTCTGGGCGTTGCTCGACCGGTAGGCCAGGTAATCGGCCGAGGCCGTCAGCGCCCGCTCGCCGCCGAACTGGTGGCGGCCGTTCACGTTGAGGGCCGCGTTGTCCCATGCGGCGCGGGTCTGGCTAGTGGTGCGCAGGGTGGCGGTGGGCACGCCGGCGGCATCGGCGAGCGTGGTGGTCGTGGTGCTGGTGGGGCGCTGCGGGTTCACAAAGCCCGCGGCGCTGAAGCCCAACGTGGTGGCGGGACTCAGCGCGTAGTCCAGGCCCAGTTTCAGCGTGTGGGTCTGGCTGCGCGAGAGCCGGTGCGCCGCCTGGTTCAGCTCGCCCGTCTTCTGCCCATCAGTGGCCACGAAATTGCGCTGCGTACTGATGTCAAACGAGCCGTTGTTTTGAATCAGGCCGTAGCTGGCAAAGGCGTTCAGCTTGCCGGCGCGGTAGTTGAGGGCCAGCCCGTCGTTGCTTTTGAAGTAGGGCGAGAGCCCCACCCCCAGCGTCAGCGTCCCGTTCAGGCCGTCCTGGTTGAGCTGCTTGGTTTTGAGATTGATAATACCCGCGTCGCCGGCCGCGTCGTACTTAGCCGAGGGGTTGGTCATGATTTCCACCTGGCTGAGCTGGGTGGCATCCATCGCCCGCAACCGGCTGGCCAGCTCCTCGCCCGAGAGATAGGTGCGCTGGCCGTCAATGAGCACGATGACTTCCTTTTTGCCCTTCAGGCTGAGCTGGCCGTTTTGGTCCACGCTCACACCCGGTGCTTTTTCCAGAATGTCGAGGGCCGTGGCCCCCGCGTTCGATGCCAGGGCCCCCACGTTGAGCACCGTGCGGTCGAGTTGCTGCTCAACGGCGGCCCGCTGCCCTCTCACCACCACCTCGCCCAGGGCCTTGGCCTGCGGCTGGAGCGCCACCGGCCCGAGCTGCACCGGCTGCCCTGCCGCCACCGCGAAGGCGGGCACCGTGCCCGGCGCGTAGCCCACGAACGACACCGCCAGCGTGTAGGCCCCGGCCGGCACCGGCCCAAAAGCGTAGCGGCCGGCCGCGTCGGAGTAAGTGGCCTGCACCGCGCCCGCGTCGGCGGCCCGCAGCAGCGCCACGCTGGCAAACTCGACGGGCTGCCCGGTGACCGCGTCGCGCACCAGCCCACCGACTGCCGCTAAGGCGGAAACGGCAGCCGGACGGTCAGCGGCCGGGGCCGGTGTTTGGGCGTAACCAAGGGTTGGGGCCGCTAGCAGGCCGAGCAAAAAGCAGCAGGAAAAGCAATAGGTTCTCATGGCAACCGGGGTGTAGGTGAGGGAACTACACAAAGTTGCCGGGCCGCCGGAATCCTCAAAAATAAAAGGGATTGAGTGCCCAGAAGACCGGATTGAACCGGGCGTTTGCGGGGTTGAGTGCCCGCCCCGGCCGGCTCATTTCCCCAGCCATTCCTTGAAGGGTGTCATCCGGTCGCCGCTCACGAACACCTCCTGGCGGGGCGGCGGCAGCAGGTCGAGCTTAAGTTTCCCCCCCGAGAAAGCGTGAATGGCGTGAATGGCCTCCCGCGCCACTAGAAAACTCCGGTTGACCCGAAAAAACCGGGCCGGGTCGAGCAGCTCGGTCAGCTTGTCGAGGCTGTACTCCACGTCCACACGGGCCCCCTGCCGGGGCGTGAGCCAGGTGGCTTTATCGGCGAAAAAGAAGTAGGCCACGTCGGCGGTTTCGACGCTGCGCAGCTTCGGCCCGCTGTTCACCAAGAAGCGTTGCTTGTAAACGGGGACCGGCAGTGGCCCCGAGGCCGGCAACTGCCCCAGCAGCCGCAGCACAGCCGCCAGGTCCGGGGCCAGGGCGAGGTGCCGGGCCCGGAACTTGGTCAGGGCCGCGGCCAGCTCGTCGACATCCACGGGCTTGAGCAGGTAATCAACGCTGTTGGTTTTGAAGGCTTGCAGGGTGTAGGCCTCGAAGGCCGTGGTGAAGATGATGGGCAGCGTGAGCCTGGCCCGCTCGATGAGCTGAAACCCGGTGCCGTCTTCGAGGTGGATGTCGAGCAGCAGCAAATCAGGGTGGCCGGGCTGGCCGGGGCCCTGCCCCGGCGCGGCAAACCAGGCCAGACCCTGGGCCACCGAGGGCAGTTGGGCCAGCACCCGGATGGTGGGGTCGCACTGCTTGAGCAGGCCAGCCAGCCGCTCAGCGCTGCGGGGTTCGTCTTCGAGCAGGAGCACGGTCATGGCAGCGGCAGCAGGGGTAAGTCGACGAGAAAATAACCGTCGGCCT
>JANXNW010000109.1 GCA_025353905.1 Hymenobacter sp. | reverse complement strand
CCTACCCAGTGCCAGCAGTTCGCGCAGCTCGAAACTGAGTTTCGGGCCTGGAACGCGCAGGTGAACCTCGTGGCCCGGCCCGACGTGGACAACCTCGTAGAGCGGCATTTTCTGCATTCGCTGGGCATTGCCAAGGTGGTGAGTTTCCCGGCTGGCAGCGCCGTGCTCGATGTCGGCACCGGCGGCGGGCTGCCGGGCCTGCCACTGGCCATCCTGTTCCCGGAGACGCGGTTTCACCTCGTGGACAGCATCGGCAAGAAAATCCGGGCCGTGCAGTTCATGGCCGCCGCCCTGAAACTCGACAACGTGACGGCCGCCCAAATCCGCGCCGAGCAGGTGCCCGACAAATTCGACTTCGTGATAAGCCGCGCCGTGGCCCGCCTGGCCGAGTTTCATTCCTGGATTGCCCGCAGCTACAAACCGCGCCCCGCTCCCGGCGCGGGCCTGTATTATTTAAAAGGCGGCGACTTGGCCGAGGAAATCGCCGAAAGCCGCCTGCCCGCACGGGTGACGGAGCTAGGCGAGTTTTTTAGCGAGGAATTTTTCGAGACGAAAAAAGTTGTTTTCGTGCCGGCGCTAATTCAATGAACAATTATCAATGAGCAATGCGCAACGCCCGTTAGCTTCGGCCTGTGATTGTGCATTGATAATTGCTCATTGATGATTGAAAAAGCGACCGTCGCTGATATTCCGGCCCTGCTCACGCTCATCAACGGGGCGTATCGCGGCGACAGCTCGCGCCGGGGCTGGACGACCGAAGCCGACCTGCTCGGCGGGCAGCGTACCGATGCCGAGGACCTGCTGACGCGGCTGCAAACCCCTGGCGCGGTTATCCTGACTTTGCGCGAAACCGATACGTTGGAAATATTGGCTTGCGTGTATCTGGAGCCGCAGCGCGATAGCCTGTATTTGGGTATGCTCACCGTGCGGCCTGACCGGCAGGCCACCGGCCTGGGCCGGCAGCTGCTAGCCGCCGCCGAAGCCTATGCCCGACTGCTGGATTTGCCAGCGGTGAAGATGACGGTTATCACCGTGCGGCCCGAGCTGCTGGCCTGGTACGAGCGCCACGGCTACCGGCGCACCGGCCGGGTGCTGCCCTTTCCTGATGACCCGCGCTTCGGGCTGCCGCGGCAAGTGTTGGCGATGGAGGTGCTGCGGAAGGAGTTGGGCGGTTAGCTTGGCGCGCGTTCACCTCACCCCCCTAGCCCCCCTCTCCAAAAGAGAGGGGGGAACTAGCTCTAGTTTTAGCTTCCAATCTTACGTCTGTTCGAGAGCTAGAACTAGCGACTAGTTCCCCCCTCTCCACGGGAGAGGGGGGCTAGGGGGGTGAGGTGAACGCGCGGCGAGCAACACCGACCCAGCTACTTGCCAACCAAACTCGCCATCAATATCTTATCCCCAATTTCCAGCTGCTGCACCACGCTCATGCCGCTCACCACCTGGGCAAAAACGGTGTAGCGGCCGTCGAGGTGCGGGGTGGGCTGGTGGGTAAAAAAGAATTGGCAGCTTTCTGTGTCCTTGCCGGCCGAGGCCAGCCCGACGGCCCCTTCGCCGTAGGTCAATTCCGAAAACTCGGAGCGCAGCGTGTAGGGCGTGGAGCCGGCACCGTCGCCGCGCGGGTCGCCGCCCTGGGCCACGAAATTGGGCACCACGCGGTGGAAGTACAGCCCGTCGTAAAAGTGCTTTTCGACTAGGCTCACAAAGCTGGCCACCGAGCCGGGCGCTTCGGCCACTTTCAATTCGAGCACGATGTCGCCCTGTGTCGTCGTCAGCCGCACTCGCTGGCCGACCGGAATGCGCTGCACCAGCGCCCAGTCTATCGGGTGCTGGCCGGCGCGGCCCACCGGGGCGGGCGTGGGCGCGGGGCGCTTTTCGGTTTTGTCGAGGGCTTGCTGGAGGCTGAGCCAGGGTTCGATGTCGCGGGGCAAGGTCAGCTTTTGCTGGGCTTGGCGCAAGGCAGCCAGGTTGGCGGCCTCATCGG
The DNA here is from genome assembly GCA_025353905.1 of Hymenobacter sp. Classification (GTDB taxonomy): domain Bacteria; phylum Bacteroidota; class Bacteroidia; order Cytophagales; family Hymenobacteraceae; genus Hymenobacter. The sequence continues at coordinate 3,375 of JANXNW010000109.1, read as the reverse complement.
GGCCGGGCGCGGGCACGAGGGCCGGGTTGGCCAGCGCCTCGGCGACGGTGCTGAGCTGGGCCACGTCGCCGCCGGCCAGCGCCCGCCGCAGCGCAGCCGTAAAATCGGCCTGCCGGGCGACGGGGAAACGCTTGTTTTCGCGCAAGTTTACCAGCGCCGCCAGCGCCGCGCCGGGCACCACCGGCGGGCCGGTCGTGCGGGCGGCTTCTTTGGCCAGGAAATCGAGTTGGGCCGGGTCTTCGCCGAGGGCCGTGAGCAGGGCGGCGCGCTCGTATTGGTTTCTCGAGGTTTGGTAGCGGCGGCGGATGGTATCGGCTAGCAGGGGTCGGTTATGGGCGCTGGCGTGTCGAAGGAGCGTTTGCCAGATAGTAGCCCTGGTTCGCCAGGAAGTTACTGCCCTCACTTTGCCAAAACTCACTCTTTGCGTTATGGACGTATCTATTGGCATCAGATTCACCTTCCACCGTGTTCCCTCCACCGGGGTTAGCAGCATTCCAGATTGACTGAGAAAGTGGGTACGCAGGAGCCAATCTCCCGCAGCGACTGCCTCTTGTCTCAAACTCGACTCGGATGCTTTATCAACCACCAAGATTACTGGCTCATATGTCTCCGCAGGAACGGCTTTCAACGCTGCAATACGCACCCGAAAATCCGCGTCCTTCCCAGCGGCCCGCACCAGCGCCGCATACGCCACGGGCCGCGCCACCCGCCCCAACCCGCTCGCGCAATTCGCCCGCACGAAATAGTCCGGGTCCTGGGCCAACCGTTTCAACAGCACCGGTAGCGCCACTTGCGCCACCACCGAGTCCTGGCCGCGCGCGCGGGTGAACACTGCCGACGCGCCCCGGCGGGTAGCGAGCGAAGCTTTGGGCGCGCCGAGCAACGCCGTGGCCTGCCGCACGACTTCGGCCGAAGCCAGGCCGCGCACCGTGGCCCGCAGTAGGCCCCAAGCCCGGCCGGGCGCGGCGGCCGAATCGGGACCAGGCACTCGCACCGTCCACAACTCGCTGACTGAGCGCCGGGTAACGCAGCGGCCCAGCGCCTCGAACGCGGCGCGGCGGGCGGCGGGGCTGGCTTCGGGCTGGGCCAGGCGCGCGGCCAGGGCGGGTACGGCGGTGCTGTCGCCAGTTTGGCCCAGCGCGAACGCGGCCGTGCGGCGCACGGCGGGCACGGCATCGCGCAGCAGCGGCAGCAGGACGGCGGTGGCGGCGCGGTCCTGCACCGAAGCCAGGGCCAGGGCGGCGGCCGCGCGGTACGTCGGGTTTTTATCAATCAAGAAAGGCAGCAGCGCGGCGGTCTGGCGCTCGTCCTGAGCCGTAGCGATGCGGCGGGCGGCGGGGTCGGCGAACGGGTGCAGTGGCCGGGCGGCGGGCCGGACGGGCCGCGTGGGCTGGGCCAGCAGCGGCGACGAAAGAAACAGCAGCAGCGCGAGTGATTTTAGCGCGAGTGATTTTAACATGAGCCGGGCGGAAATTTGCGGGCGCAAGAAACGGCTGAACGGTTGGCGCGACCCGGGCGGGCGGCTTTTCGCCGCCCGCCCGGTTTGGTTCGCGCCGCCCGCCCGGTTTGGTTCGCGCGGCCCGGTTGGCGAGTTTTGGCTACGCTGAGAATCAGTCCACTCATTTGGTTTGAGCGGTCTGATTGTCGGGTTTTCGCCGAGAGGCCGTTCTTGCATACCGTTCAACGCCAAGCGGGCGGGCGGCGAAAAGCCGCCCGCCCGCGTCGCCCGTGCTGCTTACTCCAACCTTTTAATTCGCCAAGCTGGGGCTTGGCGTTACGTATGACCGACCAGCGCCAGCTTCGCATCCAGGATTTCGACTACGACCTGCCCGCCGGGCGCATCGCCCCCGAGCCGCTGCCCGACCGCGCCGCCAGCCGCCTGCTTGTGAGCCGGGGCGGGGTGCTTTCGGATAAGCATTTTCGGGATTTGCCCGACGAGCTGCCGGCCGACAGCCTGCTCATTTTCAACGATACGCGGGTGGTGCGGGCGCGGCTACTGGCCCGGCGGCCCAGCGGCGGCGTGGTCGAGCTGTTCTGCCTCGAACCCGTCGCCCCGCACCGCGCCCTGGAGCCGGCCCTTCAGCAAACCGCCCAGGCCGGCCCCGCCACCTGGCGGGCGCTCGTCGGCAACGGCCGGCGCTGGAAGCACGGACCGGTCAGCCTCGATTTCAGCGCCCACGGCCAGCCCGCCACGCTCTGGGCCGAGCGCGCGGCCACCGAGCCGGGCGGCACGAGCCTGCTGAGCCTGAGCTGGGAGCCGGCTGAATTGACGTTTGCCGAAGTGCTGCACGCGGCTGGCCAGCTGCCGCTACCGCCCTACCTGGGCCGCGCCGCCACTGAGGCCGACAGCCAACGCTACCAAACCGTGTACGCCGCCCACGAAGGGGCCGTGGCCGCGCCTACCGCCGGGCTGCACTTCACGCCCGAGCTACTGGCCGAGCTGGCGCGGCGCGGCGTGGGCAGCGGCCACCTCACGCTGCACGTCGGGGCGGGCACGTTTCAGCCCGTCAAGGCCGCCACCATGGCCGACCACCCCATGCACGCCGAGCCGATTATCGTGCAGGCCAGCCTCTTGCGGCAGCTGCTGGTCCACCGCCCGCGCCCGATTATCGCCGTCGGCACCACCAGCCTGCGCACCCTCGAAAGTCTCTACTGGCTCGGCGTGGCACTGCTTCAAAGCCCAGCCGGCGCGGCGTTCGACTTTCAAGTGAGCCAATGGCAGCCCTACGAGAGCGCACCCGACATCTCGACCGAGGCCGCATTCACGGCCCTGCTCGCCCACCTCGAAGCCACCGGCTCGGCGGCGCTCGAAGCCACAACGCGCCTGCTCATTGCGCCCGGCTACCGGTTTCGGGTGATTACGGGGCTGATTACCAACTTCCACCAGCCGGCCAGTACGCTGCTGCTGCTAGTGGGCGCACTGCTCGGCGAAACTGGTTGGCGCACGGTGTACGAGCACGCGCTGACGCACGACTACCGGTTTCTGAGCTACGGCGACTCGTCTCTGCTGCTACCCAAAGGGGCGTAACGCGGACTCTGCGAGTCCAAATGTGAGTGGCGTGAGGTAAGCTTTAGCTGCCACAGGAGGGGCGTTATTCTTTCGATTGAGTATTTGACGGTGAGCTAAAGCTTACCTCACGGCTCACGCGCGGACCCGCAGAGTCCGCACTACACTTCGCTGGCACGGGCTTTGAACGGCGGGCGGCGGCCCTAGCCGCAACCTGCGCGGAAGCGGTTCGTAAAAGGACTTCTACTTTATCTTTTCCTTTTTGTCATGAAAAAAATCACCCTGCTGCTCGCCGCCTGCGCGTTCGCCACGGCCTCGTTCGCCCAGACCACGCCCGCTAAGACGGAAGTGAAAGTGCGCGACAACGG
>JANXNW010000068.1 GCA_025353905.1 Hymenobacter sp. | reverse complement strand
ATGCGCGGCATTCCGGGCATGACGGTTTTCGCCCCCGCCGACGAGGCCGACATGCTGGCCATGCTGCCCGCCATCTGGGCTTCGCCCGACCCGGTTTATCTGCGCGTGAACACCCGGCCCGGCACCTATCCGCACGTCCCGTTTGAAATCGGTAAGGCTGAAATTGTGGCTCAGGGCACGGACATCACCATCCTCACCTACGGGATGCTGTTCGAGCAAACGCTCATTGCCAAAGACTTACTCACCGAAGCCGGCTACTCGGTGGGCCTCGTAAACCTGCGCTCACTCAAGCCCCTTGACGCGGCGGCCGTGCTCGACATCGCCCGCGGTGGCTCGCTGCTCGTCACTGTCGAGGACCATTTTCAGACCGGCGGGCTGTACTCCATCCTGGCCGAGCTGCTACTCGAAAACGAGCTGACCGCCCGTGTGCTGCCGCTGGCCCTGAAAGAACGTTGGTACAAGCCCGGCCGGCTGAGCGAAGTGCTCGAATACGAGGGCTTCACCGGCCAGCACATCGCCCGGCGTATCGGCGAGCGCCTCGGCGACGGGGCGCACAGCTTCGGGGCGAGGACGAAAGTGGTGGAGAATGAGTTTGCCGAGTAGGGTCAGTCATGCTGAGCGCAGCGGAGCGGAGCCGAAGCATCTTGGCCGCTTCATCTGCGCCGTTCAACGAGGCGACCAAGATGCTTCGGCTCCGCTCAGCATGACAATACTTCCCTAATCCTTAATCCCAATACCTTAATCCCTATGGACTTCCCCAAATCCGACGACCTCTACGCCCGCGCCCAGCGCATTATGACGCCCGTGACCCAGACGCTGGCCAAAGGGCCAGGGCAGTACACGAAAGGTGCCGCTCCGAAGTACGTGAAGCGCGGCAAGGGTGCCCACGTCTGGGACGTGGACGGTAACGAATACATTGATTACCAGATGGGTATTGGCCCCATCGCGCTCGGCTACGCTTACCCGCGCGTGGACGAGGCCATCAAACGGCAGCTCGAAGATGGCATCACGTTTTCGATGATGCACGAGCTGGAAGTGGAAGTCGCCGAGCTGATTCACGAGATTATCCCCAACGCGGAGAGCATTCGCATTTCCAAGACGGGCGCGGATGTGTGCTCGGCGGCGGTGCGCGTGTCGCGGGCCTTCACCGGGCGCAAGGATGTGCTCTGCTGCGGCTACCACGGCTGGCACGACTGGTACATCGGCACGACGAGCCGCGACAAGGGCATCCCGCAGGAAAGCAAGGACTTAGTGGCCGCCTTCGAGTACAATAACCTCGACTCGTTCAAGGCCGTGCTGACTGAAGACGTGGCCTGCGTCATCCTGGAGCCGTTCATCTTCGACGCGCCGAAGGACAACTTCCTGCACGAAGTGGCCCGGCTGTGCAAGGAGAACGGCACGCTGCTGATTTTCGACGAGATGTGGACCGGCTTCCGCATCGCCATCGGCGGCGCCCAGGAGTATTTCGGCATCGTGCCCGATTTGGCCGTCTATTCCAAAGCCTGCGCCAACGGGATGCCCATCGCCCTGCTTACCGGCCGCAAGGACGTGTTGCAACTCTTTGAGCAGGAGGTGTTTTTCTTCACCACCTTCGGCGGCGAGGCGCTGAGCCTGGCCGCGACCATCGCCACCATCTCGGAGATGCGCGAGAAGAACGTGCCCGCGTTCCTGGCCAGCCAGGGCAACAAGCTCAAAGTCGGCTACAACGACATCGCCGCCGAGCTGGGCCTGACTAGCTACACCAAGTGCTACGGCTACGACTGCCGTAGCATAGTTACTTTCGACCCCAGTGCCGGCAACCCGCTGGAAGTAAAGGCGTTCGTGCAACAAGAGCTGTTCAAGCGCGGCATCCTGTGGGGCGGCTTCCACAACATGAGTTTCTCGCACACCGACGAGGACGTGGCCAAGACCCTGGCCGCTTACTGCGAAGTACTGGGCTTGCTCAAGGAAGCCATTGAAGCGGGCGACGTGGCGCACCGGCTGGAAGGCGAGCCGGTGGAAGCGGTGTTTCGGAAGGTGACGAACGCAGCGCCAGTGCGGAAGTAACGCCAAGCCCCAGCTTGGTGAATCGCCGCGTAGCGGCGAATCTGGCGGCTGGGCGGTGTTATATTGTCCAAGCAAAAATCTCATGAACCTCTCAACGACTGCCGACGCGAGCTTCGCCGCTGCGCGGCGATTCACGCAGCGAAGGCTGCGCGCCACATGCCTTTCTTCGACCTGACCCACCGCACGGCCATCGTGACCGGTGCCTGCGGCCTTATCGGCCAGAAACACTGCGAGGCGCTGGCCCTGGCCGGGGCCAACGTGGTAGTGGCCGACCTGCACCTCGACAAAGCCCAGGCCGTGGCTGCCGGCCTGCCCGGCGGGATGCACCTGCCGCTGGCCGTGGATGTCACTTCGCCCGCCTCGCTGGCGGCCGCGCGCGACGCGATTCTGGCTCAGTTTGGGCACATTGACGTGCTGGTGAACAATGCCGCCATCAACGACATGTTTGAGAACCCGGCGCTAGCGGCCGAGCTGAGCAAATTCGAGAATTTCCCGCTAGCCACGTTTCAGCAGGTGCTGGAAGTGAACGTGACCGGCGTGTTTCTGGCGGCTCAGGTCTTCGGTACGCCGATGGCCGCGCAGGGCCACGGCTCGATTATCAACATGGCCAGCACCTACGGCATCGTCGGGCCGGACCAGAGCATCTACCGCAACGCCCAAGGCGAGCAGACCTTTTATAAATCACCGTCTTACCCCATGACCAAGGGTGCGGTGGTGAA
>JANXNW010000057.1 GCA_025353905.1 Hymenobacter sp. | reverse complement strand
GCGTTGTTCAGGACGGTATTAGCTGACCAACCGAACGCGTTAATGCAACGCCAAGCGGGCGGGCGGCGAAAAGCCGACCGCCCGCGTCACCCGCTGACCGCGAAACTGCTACGTGTCTAAAAAAAACAGCCAGCCTGCACGAAGCAGACTGGCTGTTTTACATACCTCATAACAAACTACTTACGCTCAGCCATCGGCACGTAATTGCGCTCCAGCTCGCCGGTATAAATCTGGCGGGGGCGGCCAATGGGTTCTTTGTTTTCGCGCATCTCTTTCCACTGCGCAATCCAGCCGGGCAGGCGGCCGAGGGCAAACATGACGGTGAACATCTCGGTCGGGATGCCCAGCGCTTTGTAGATGATGCCCGAGTAGAAGTCCACGTTCGGGTAGAGCTTGCGCTCGATGAAGTACTCGTCCGTGAGGGCGGCTTGCTCCAGCTCCTGCGCGATTTTCAGCAGCGGGCTGTCCTGCAAGCCCAGCGCGTGGAGCACTTCGTCGGCGGCCTTTTTGATGATTTTGGCGCGCGGGTCGAAGTTCTTGTACACCCGGTGGCCGAAGCCCATGAGGCGAAACTGGTCGTTCTTATCCTTGGCGCGGGCGATGAACTTGCTCGTGTCGCCGCCCGATTTCAGAATCTCTTCCAGCATCTCGATGACCTCCTGGTTGGCCCCGCCGTGCAGCGGCCCCCAGAGCGCGTTGATGCCCGCCGATACCGAGCCGTAGAGGCTCGCGTTGGCCGAGCCGACGAGGCGCACGGTCGAAGTCGAGCAGTTCTGCTCGTGGTCGGCGTGCAGGATGAGCAGCTTGTTCATGGCCGTCACCACGACCGGATTGACCTCGTACTTCTCGGTCGGGAAGCTGAACATCATGTACAGCAGGTTGGCGCAGTAGTCGAGGTCGTTGCGCGGGTAGTTGAGCGGGTGGCCCACCGAGTTTTTGTACGTCCAGGCCGCGATGGTCGAGAGCTTGGCCATGAGCCGCACGATTTGCAGGTTGTTCTCGTCGGCCGTCTGGTTGGGGTTGATGCTTTCGGGGTAAAAGCCGGTGAGCGCGCAGGTGAGGCTGCTCAGGATGGCCATCGGGTGCGTGGAGCTGGGAAAGCCGTCGAAAATCTTCCGCATATCCTCGTGAATGAGGGTATGCTTGGTAATCTGGCTGCTGAAATCAGTCAGCTCGGCCTGAGTCGGCAGGTGCCCATAGATAAGCAGATACCCGACTTCAAGAAAGCTTGAATTCTCGGCCAGCTGCTCAATCGGGTAGCCCCGGTAGCGCAGAATGCCCTCCTCGCCGTCCAGAAACGTGATGGCCGACTTGGTGGCCCCGGTATTCTTGTAGCCCGAATCGAGGGTGACGTAGCCCGTCTGGTCGCGGAGCTTGCCGATGTCGAAGGCTTTTTCGTGCTCGGTGCCCTCAATTACGGGCAGGGTAATGGACTGGCCGTTGAGGATGAGTTCAGCAGTTTCTGCCATGAGGAAAGATAAATTGGAGATGAAGAAGCGCGGGTGATTGCAGCCGCGAAGCTACGCACGAGTGCGTAACACCAAGCCCTAGCTTGGTGCCCGGCCGCCCGGTGAGCTCGTTAAATTGGCTCGTCAATCGGGCACCAAGCTAGAGCTTGGTGTTACTTCCCGATGCAGAACTGTGTGAAAATACTCGTCAGCAAGTCCTCCGACGACACCTCGCCGGTTATCTCGCCCAGCGCGCCCAGCGCGTGCCGCAAGTCAGCCGCCAGCAGCTCTGTGCCGCGTCCGTTGTCGAGGCCGGCTTGCACGTCGGCCAGGTGCGCGGCCGCCACCTCCAGCGCCCGCGCGTGGCGCGCGTTCGTCACGATGGTCGTCGTGCCGCTGCCCGCCAGCCCCGCCCCGCGCACCTGCGCCAGCAAGGCCGCTTCCAGCTCGGCCAGTCCTTCGCGCCGTTGGGCGGAGATGAGAATGGTTTTTGGTTTTTGGTTTTTGGTTTTTGGCTGATTGTCGCTTGCAGTTTGCTGCTCGTCCGCAAATTGCTCATTGCTCATTGCTAATTGCTCATTGAACACGTCTCGTTTGTTGCCCACGACCAGTACCGGCAGCTGGGGTAGCTCGCGCGTCAGCTCGGCCACGTCGGCGCGCACGTCGTCGGCCGCCAGCTCGCTCACGTCGAACAGATACAGCAGCAGCGCCGCTTGCCCGATGCGCTCGCGGGTGCGCCGCACGCCGATGGCCTCGATTTCGTCGGCCGGGTCGTCGCGCAGCCCGGCCGTGTCCACGAACCGAAAGCGCAAGCCGTCGAGGCTGATTTCGTCCTCGATAAAGTCGCGCGTGGTGCCCGGCGTGGCCGACACGATGGCCCGCTCCTCCCGCAGCAACGCGTTGAGCAGCGTGGACTTGCCCGCGTTGGGCCGCCCGGCGATGACGACCGTCACGCCGTTCTTCACCACGTTGCCCAGCTCGAACGAGCGCAGCAAGTCGCCCACCACCGCGCGCACCTCAGCCAGCAGCCGCGCCAGCCCGCTGCGGTCGGCGAACTCGACATCTTCTTCCCCAAAATCCAGCTCTAATTCCAGCAGCGAGGCGAACTGCACCAGCCGTGCCCGCAGCCCGCGCAGCTCCGACGAGAAGCCGCCGCGCAGCTGGTTCAGGGCCACCTGCTGGCTCAAGGCCGAGTCGGCGGCGATGAGGTCGGCCACGGCTTCGGCCTGGGCCAAGTCGAGCGCCCCGTTCAGAAACGCCCGTTTGGTGAATTCGCCCGCCTCGGCCAGCCGCGCGCCCTGCCGCAGCAGCGCCGCCAGCATCTGCCGCACCACGAAATCG
>JANXNW010000316.1 GCA_025353905.1 Hymenobacter sp. | reverse complement strand
CCCAACGCGATGTTTTCGAGCAGGTTGGCGGGCGTACCTACGCCCATCAGGTAGCGGGGCTTGTCGGCGGGCAGGATGTCGCAGACCAGCTCCGTCATCTCGTACATCAGCTCGGCCGGCTCGCCCACGCTCAGCCCGCCGATGGCGTTGCCGGGGCGGCCGAGCGCGGCCACGAACTCGGCCGAACGGACGCGCAAATCCCGAAACGTGCTGCCCTGCACGATAGGGAAAAGCGTCTGCTCGTAGCCATACAGGCCCTCGGTACTGTCGAAGCGGTCGATGCAGCGCCGGAGCCAGCGGTGGGTCAGCTCCAGCGAGGTGGCGGCGTAGGCGTAGTCACAAGGCCAGGGCGTGCATTCGTCGAAAGCCATGATGATGTCGGCCCCAATGCGGCGCTGAATGTCCATCACGCCCTCGGGCGTGAAGAGGTGCTTCGAGCCGTCGATATGCGACTGAAACGTGACCCCATCCTCCTTAATCTTGCGGGTGCCGCTGAGTGAAAACACCTGGTAGCCGCCGCTGTCGGTGAGAATGGGCCGGTCCCAGCCGTTGAATTTGTGCAGTCCGCCGGCCGCCTGCAAAATATCGAGGCCGGGCCGCAGGTACAGGTGATAGGTATTGCCGAGAATAATCTGCGCCCGGACATCGGCCTGGAGCGCGCGCTGGTCCACGGCCTTGACGGTGCCGGCCGTGCCGACGGGCATAAATATCGGGGTTTCAATCGGGCCGTGCGCGGTCGTGAGGAGGCCCGCGCGGGCTTTGGTGCCCGCGTCGCGGGCTTGCAGGTCAAACGTCATGGGCCGCAAATTTACCGCCTGGCGCGGGCGGCACCCCCCGGGCGGGCGGCTTTTCGCCGCCCGCCCGGTTTGGTTTGCTCGGTTTGCTTGCTTGGTTTGCTCGACGGGCAAACCAAGTAAGCCGTTCTTACATCCCGCCCAAACGCCAAGCGGGCGGGCGGCGAAAAGCCGCCCGCCCGCGCTGCCCGTTACCTTTGCCCACCAATTTCAGCCTTTGCTTTCGCCCCCGCCGCTTCCGCCCGCCCTGCTTTTGCTGCCGCTGCTGCTGGGGCAGCTCTGGTACTGGGGCCGGTATTTCCGGCCCTTCGCGCGCCGCCCGGCCGAAGCCCCCGCTGATGCGCCCGCCGCTGCCGATGACGCGCCCGTCTCGGTCATCGTGTGCGCCCACAACGAGCTGGACAACCTGCGCGAGCTGCTACCGCTGCTGCTACGCCAGGAGTATGCGCCCGGCTTTGAGGTATTGCTCGTGGACGACCGCAGCCAGGACGATACACTCGAATTCGCTCAGCAATTGGGCCAGCTCTACGGCCCGGCGCGGTTCCGGCTCGTGTCGGTGAAGAATACGCCGGCCGGGTTTTCGCCCAAAAAATATGCCCTCACTCTGGGCATTCGTGCCGCCCGCCACAAGCGCCTGCTCTTCACCGATGCCGACTGCCGCCCCGCTGGGCCACACTGGGTGCGGTTGATGCAGCGCGGCTTTGCGGAAGCGGACCTCGTGCTCGGCTTCTCCAACTACGCCGCCGCGCCGGGCCTGCTCAACGCGCTCGTGCGCTACGAAACCCTGCTTACGGCAGCCCAATACCTGAGCTTCGCCTGGGCCGGGCACCCCTACATGGGCGTGGGCCGCAACCTGGCTTACTCGGCGGCTATCTTTCACCGGGTCAAGGGGTTTGCCTCGCACATGCGGGCGCTGAGCGGCGACGATGACCTGCTGGTGCGCGATGCGGTGGCGGCCGGCGCGCGAGTGGCCATCGTGGCCGACGCGCCGGCCCACACCATCAGCCAGCCGCCCGCGACCTGGCGCGCGTGGTGGCGGCAGAAAACCCGGCACCTCTCGGCCGGCCCCGCTTACCAGCCCGCCGACCGTCGGCGGCTGGCCCGCTTCATGGGGGCCAACTTGCTTTGGTACGCGCTCACGCCGCTGGTGCTGGCGGCCGACGCGTCCACTGAAAACCTGGTAACTTTGACCTTGCTTTGGCTGGGGCGCTCGGCACTTTTGCTGGCTGCGTACCGGCCGCTGGCCCGCCGCCTCGGCACCCGGCTGCCCGCGTTGGCGCTGCCCGCGCTCGATTTTCTTTACTTTAGCTTTTATTGCGGCTGGGGCCTCGCCGTCCTGCTCCGCCGCCGCCCGCCCGTATGGAAATGAATCCCGGAGATATTCAGAAACAGTTTTCGAGCAAGGCCAAGCACGACTTCAAGCTTATTCGCGCCGCCGTGGACCACGGCGACGAGAAAGCCTACGCCGAGCTGATGCAGATTTACAAGAAGCCGGTGTTTCACGTCGTGCTCAAGATGGTGCGCAACCCCGACGATGCCGAAGACCTCACCATCGAAGCCTTCGCCAAAGCCTTCAAAAACCTGCACAAATTCAACCCTGAATTCGCGTTTTCGACCTGGCTTTTCCGCATCGCCACCAATAATTGCATCGACTTTATTCGCAAGAATAAAATCAAAACCATGAGCATCGACTCGGCCGTGAAAATGGGCGACGGCGACGAGATTCAGATGGAGTTTCGCGACAACGACCTTAACCCGGCCGATGTCACGATTAAGAACCAGAAAATCGAAATCATGCGCCATGTCGTCTCGCGCCTGCCCGATAAATATCAGCGCCTGGTGAGCCTGCGCTATTTCGACGAGCTGAGCTACGAGGAAATCGCCACCGAGCTGAAAGCGCCCCTGGGCACCGTGAAGGCCCAATTGCACCGCGCCCGCGAGCTGCTTTATGACATGGTGAAGGACAGCAAGGAAATTATTTA
>JANXNW010000297.1 GCA_025353905.1 Hymenobacter sp. | reverse complement strand
CGGTGGCCGTGGTGGCCGAAAACCGGCTGCTGGGCCAGCCCGCGCCCACGGCCCTGAACCGGGTTTGGGTGGGCGACATCACCTACCTGCCGCTCGTGGGCGGGCGCTGGTGCTACCTGGCCACCTGGCGCGATGCCTGCTCGCGGCGGGTCGTGGGCTGGCACTTGGCCGCGCACATGCCCACTGAACTCGTGCTGACGGCGCTTGAACAGGCCCTGACGCTACGCCAACCCGGCCCGGGCCTGGTCATTCACGCGGACCGGGGCAGCCAGTACACCAGTACCGCCTGCCGGCAGCGCATTGCCGACGCAGGGGCCGTGGCCAGCTACGCCCGGCCGGGCAACCCCTACGACAACGCCCAGGCCGAAGCCGGCTGGAGTACGCTCAAAACCGAACTGCTGCCCGCTGGTGCCGCCTTTGCCTCGCTCGAAGAAGCCCGGCTCGAAGTCGCCCACTACCTCGACACGTACTTCAACCTCGACCGCCGCCACTCCGCCCTGGGCTACTGCTCCCCGCACCAATTTGAACAAAACCTCTCCCATTCCCTGTCTTAACCATCTGTCCGTTTTTACCAGACCGCCCCATACCCCGCGGATACAGTTAAAGCTGTGGTCGACAACGCGCACAAAGCCTAAAAGTGAGCCGACGACTGGTTATAGGATGGCAACGTGCCGCTGCACGAGTGGCACGAGTTGGAAGTAGGGCCGGGCGCGGGCAGCGTCCAGGACCTGGCTACCTGGCTCTTTGACGAGAATAATTTCGCGCCCGCAGCCAAGCTTACCAGCAAGGGCGCATATAGTGTAGTATGCGACCATTTAGGTACGCCCCTGAGTATGTACGACGGGCAGGGTAAGGCGACGTGGGAAATGAGCCTCGATTCCTACGGGGGGGTGCGCCAGGGCCGGGGCCGACCTCAAGACTGCCCCTTTCGCTATCAGGGCCAGTACGAGGACGTCGAGACAGGGCTGTACTACAATAGATTTCGCTATTATGACCCCGAAGCCGGTAGCTATATCAGCCAGGACCCGCTTCGACTTGAAAGTGGACAGCTCAACTTTTACGGATACGTGGCCGACCCTGGCAGCGCGATTGACCCGCTGGGGCTGGTCAAGTTCTGCAAGCTGTTCGACAAAAAGCTCGGCATTACCCAGCGCTGGGTGGACCGGCTCACGGGCAAGTCGGCCAGTGAGGTAGAAGCAGACTTGGTGCGCAAAGGCTGGGCCAAATCCTATCCTCAAGCCGCGCAACCTAGCGCTATCCAGCACACCCAGTTTTCGCGCACGACTAAAGCCGGGGACAAGTACATCCTGGACTACCACCCCGGTAGCACTCCCACCCAAGCTAATCTGCACGGCACCCCATACTGGAAAGTATACAAAGAGGTGAATGGCGAGAAGCAGGTCCTTGGCCGCATTGCGCCAGAGGGTTTTGAAAATTATGGGCAAATCACCGATTCGCCCGTGTTTGTCAATGGTGCCCGCGTTAATTAGCTTGTTTTATGGACATTACCGCCCCCATCCTGGCCGCACACTCCATCGGTGGCATTGTGCTCGGTTCTAATATTGAATCGGTACTCGCCGGATTTTACGAACAACAACAAGAAGTGGAACTAACACTTCATAATAACCCCAGTGTATTACTGCATAGCTACAAAGTAGATTCCGGTGTAGTCACAATAAACTCAAATGAGCAAGGCGTAATTCTAAGCATATCCTGTCAACCGCCCTATAAAGGCAAGTACGGGGACAGATTATGGCCTGGCATGAGTATCGCTCAAATCAAGGCCGTTACGCAAAAGCAGTTGTTGACCTGTAGCGCCTTGGTGCTGGATGGCGAATTGGGCATGTTTTTTTCGCTGCCTCCGCCCTACGACGAATACGATTACATCCGAGAGTTACCGGACGATTTAGTGTTGGATACCATCTATGTTATGGACAGAATGTGGCGCGGCTACTGACGCTATAAACCAGCTAAAAAATGGTGTTCGCGTCAATTAGCTTATCCTATGGACATTATCGCCCCAATCGTGGCTGGCCATTCTATAGGTGGAATTGTGTCTGGTTCAAACATCGAGCCGTCCCCGGCTATACCCGGCGCGAGAGCGGCCCCCAAGCGCTGGTCCACCACTACCGCCACCGGGCCGGGCGCGTCGTGCGCCACCTTGACCCACTGGGGGCCGAGCGCCGCTGGCACTACAACCGCTACGGCGAGTTGGAGCACATCACCGACGCGCTGGGCCAAGCCACGCGCTACACCTACGACGGGCGCGGTCAGCAGACCAGCGCCACCTACCCCGACGGCAGCCGCACGGCCACGGCCTACGACGGGCAAGGCCGCCCGACCGGGGCCACGGATGCCACCGGTGGGGCCTGGCAGTGGCAGTACAACGCGGCCGGGCAGCTCGTAAGCGAAACCGACCCGCTGGGGGCCACGACCACTTACGCCTATGACGGGCAGGGGCGGGTCAGCACTATTACCGACGCGCTGAGCCAACTCACGCGCCTGCGCTACGATACGGCCGGCAACCTGGCGCACGTCGTGGCCCCGGACGAGAGTATCCGCTCGCGCGCCTACGACGGGCTAGGCCGGCTCGTGCGCCTGACCGATGCGCGCGGCAACATCGAGACCCGCCACTACGACCGGCTGGGCCAATTGACGGGGGTGCGCCTGCCCGATGGCAGCGGGCGGCGCTACGCCTACGACGCGACGGGCAACGTGGTGCGGGCCGAGGACGGGCAGCAGCCGGTAGAGTTCGCCTACACCCCGCTCGGGCAGTTGGTCGAACGCCGGCAGGGCGAGCAAACGGTGACCTTTCACTACGACGTGGACGGGCTGCTCACGGGTCTCACTAACGAGGCCGACGAGGCATATCGCTTCGCGCTGGATGCGGTGGGCCAGGTGGTGGAAGAAGTGGGCTTCGACGGCCTCACGCGCCGCTACGAGCGCGACGCGGCCGGGCGCGTGGCGCGGGTGCTGCGGCCCGGCGGACGCAGCACAGCCTACACGTATGACGTGGCCGGGCGCATCACCGACGTGCTGCACAACGACACGGAGCGCACGAGCTACCGTTACGACGCGGGCGGGGCCTTGTGCGAAGCCCGCACGGAAGGCAGCACGGTCACCTTTGAGCGCGACATGCTGGGACGGATAGTGCGCGAAGTGCAGAACGGGCACGAAGTAGCCAGCCGCTACGACGTGCTGGGCCAACGCGTGGGCCTCTCGTCCTCGCTGGGCGCGGCCGTGGAGCTGGAACGCGACGTGCTGGGGCAGATACGGCGCACCCAGGCCGGGGCCTGGCAGAGCGTAGTGGGGCGCGACGCGGACGGGCTGGAGCTGCACCGCAGCTTGAGTGGCGGGCTGAGTTTGGGTTGGCAGCGCGACGCGCTGGGCCGGCCCACCAGCCAGCGGGTACTGGCCGGGAACAACCCGGAGCGGCACCGGCGCTACCAGTGGCAGGGGGCGGACCAGCTGCTCGAAATCGAGGACAGCCAGCAGGGCACCACGGCGTTCCGCTACGACGCATGGGGCAACCTGGCCGGGGCCAGCTTCGGCGACGGCTCCCAGGAGCTGCGCCAGCCCGATGCCATGGGCAACCTCTTCCGCAGCCGCGAGCGCACGGACCGACGCTATGCCAAAGGCGGGCAGTTGCAGCAGGCGGGCGGTACGCGCTACCAGTACGACGAAGAAGGTCAGCTTATCCGCAAGACCCTGCCCGATGGGCAGAAGTGGCACTACGCCTGGGACGGGGCCGGGCAACTGGTCAAGGTTACGCGGCCGGACGGTTATGC
>JANXNW010000207.1 GCA_025353905.1 Hymenobacter sp. | reverse complement strand
GTCCGTCATTGCTTCGCTGCGCTCGCAATGACGGACTTCTCACTTCCTCACCCGAAATCACCCAGCCCCGACCTTTGCGGCTGGATATTTTTTTGGATGGCCTGCTGGCTGCCGCTTTTTATGTTGAAAAATGCTGTTTGCCGCACCGGCTGGGTGCGGCTGTTGGGGCCCCTGATGTTGCTGCTGCTGGGCTTCAGAGCGCAGGCCCAGATTGAGCGGCCCGTGAGCTGGGCGTTCGCGGCCCGGCCGGGACCGGCGGCGGGCGAGGCGACGCTCACGTTTACGGCCCGCATCGGCGGCAATTGGCACATCTACTCGCAGTTTATCGAGGAAGGCGGCCCGGAGCCGACGAGCTTCACCTTCACGCCCTCAGCCGACTACGAGCTGCTGGGCAAGCCCGCCGAGAGCCCCGCCCCGGTGAAGACGTTCGAGCCGGCGTTCAAGATGACGGTCGCCTACTTTCCGAAGCAGGCCGTGTTCAGCCAGCGCATTCGCCTCAAAGCGACGCAAACGACGGTGAAGGGCCACCTCACCTTCATGGCCTGCAACGACGAGAAGTGCCTGCCGCCCGACGACGTGGACTTCAGCATCGCGGTAGCTGGCCCGGCCGCGCCCGCCGCTTCCACCGCGCCCGCCGCGCCTGCCAAACCCGCCGCCCTGACGAAAAAGCCGGCGACTGCTCCGCTGAAACCAGCAGTCGCTACCGCTCCGGTCGCCGCGCCAGCCTCGCCAACCGCCACCTCGACCCTGACCACCCCGACAACTCCGGGGGCCCCAGCTGTTGCCGCCGCGCCGGGGGGCAGTGCGGCTGGCCCGGCTACTGCCGCTACGAGTGCGCCCGTTGCCGCGGCGTCGTCGGTTGCCGCTGCTACCGCGCCCGCCGTCGCTACCGCGCAAGCCGTAGCCGCGCCGGCCGCGAGCCAGTCGCTGTGGGCCATTTTTCTGGCTGGGTTCGTGGGCGGACTGGCGGCGCTGCTCATGCCCTGCATTTTCCCGCTGCTGCCCTTCACGGTGAGCTACTTCACGAAGGGAGAGTATTCGCGGGCCGGGGCCGTGGGCCGGGCGGCGTTTTATGGGCTGAGCATCATCGTCATCTACGTCGCGCTGGGCCTAGCTGTAACCGTCATTTTCGGGGCCGACGCGCTCAACGACCTGGCCACCAACGGGCTGTTCAACCTGGTGTTTTTTGCGCTGCTCGTGGTGTTCGCCGCGTCTTTTCTGGGTGCTTTCGAATTGACGCTGCCTAATTCGTGGATTGCCAAAACCGATACGCAGGCTGACAAGGGCGGGCTGCTGGGCATTTTCTTCATGGCCGCTACGCTGGCGCTGGTGTCGTTTTCGTGCACCGGCCCCATCATCGGCACCTTGCTGGTGCAGGCGGCCTCCACCGGGCAGTTGCTGTCGCCGGCCGTGGGCATGCTGGGCTTTTCGGGGGCGCTGGCGCTGCCTTTCACGCTTTTTGCCCTGTTCCCGTCGGGCCTGAAGGCCCTGCCTAAGTCGGGCGGCTGGTTGAATTCGGTGAAAGTCGTGTTGGGCTTTCTGGAGCTGGCGCTGGCGCTGAAATTTCTGTCCAACGTGGACCTGGCATACCACTGGGAATGGTTCGACCGCGAGGTGTTTTTGTCGCTCTGGATTGTCATCTTCGCGCTGCTGGGGTTTTATCTGCTGGGCAAAATCCGCTTCGCGCACGACAGCGAAATGCCCACCGTGTCGCTGCCGCGCCTGTCGCTGGCCATCGGTGTGCTGGCTTTCACCACTTACCTCGTGCCGGGCTTGTGGGGCGCGCCGCTGCGAGCCGTGGCGGGTTTTCTGCCGCCGCAGCACACCCAGGATTTCGACCTTTACACGCCCACGCTAAGCGGCGGCGCGGCCACCAGTAGCACCCCGGCCGCGCCGCGCGCCGCCCACAAGTACGGCGACTTATTCAAAGCCCCGCTGGGCCTGGACGCGTATTTCGACTACGACGAAGCCCGCGCCTACGCCCAGCAAACGGGCAAGCCGCTGCTGATTGACTTCAC
>JANXNW010000159.1 GCA_025353905.1 Hymenobacter sp. | reverse complement strand
ACCAGGCCGGCGTAGGCGTCGGCGGGCAGGGCCTCGTGGGCCTTGCGAAACCAGTACACGCAAAAGTCGGCCTTGCCGGAAATGGCCGGGTAGGCCGCCCGCAGCTGGTTCATATAAGCCGCGCCAAACTCCTGCTGCATCTTATTCTTGCTCTGGTAGGGCGGGTTGCCGATAATGACCTCCACCGCCGGCCACGGCCGGGGCTGGCCATCGGGCAGCAGCAGCGCGTCGGCGCACACGATGTTGGCGTCGAGGTTGTCGAGGGGCAGGGTGGGCTGCTGGTCGTCGCCGTCGGTGGCATCGAGCACGGTCAGCTCCTTGGCAATCATGAGCGTCACTTTGGCCAGCTCCACGGCAAAAGGCTTCACATCGAGGCCGTAGAACTGCTGGGTGCTCACGGCGGGCTCGGTGCGGATGAAGTCGGCCAGCGCGGCCCGGTCAGCCGGGGCGGTGCTCACGGCGCGCAGCCGGGCCAGCAGCGAGCGTTCGAGCAGTTTCATTTCCTTGAAGGCCACGAACAAGAAGTTGCCCGACCCGCAGGCCGGGTCCAGCACCCGGTAGCGGCGCAAGGCCCGCAGCGTGTCGTACAGCTCTTCGGCCGTGTTGGCGGCCTTGATGCGTTGCCGCCAGGGCTTCACCAGCACGGGCACCACCACCTTCAGGATGTCGGTTTCGTGGGTGTAGTGCGCGCCCAGCACGTGCCGCTCGGCCTTGTCGAGGCCGTGTTCGAAGATGGTGCCGAAGATGGCCGGGTTCACGGCCCGCCAGTCCTTGTCGGCCGCGAAGTCGAGCAGGTCAATTTCCCGCTCATTCAGCTCCTGGGGCAGTATTTTATCGAACAGGCCGCCGTTAAAATAGGGTACGCCCTGGTAGCGGCCGGCCGGAGTGATGCCCGGCGTGTTCATGGCCTGAAACAGCCCACCCAGCAGGTCGTAGCTGCTGGCTTTCTGCTCGGCGCACTCCCGCACGAGGCGGGTAAATAAGTTATCGGGCAGCAAGCCCACGCTGCTGGCAAACATGGCCACCACGGCCTGCATACAGTAGCGCAGCGCCTCGTCGCGGCCGATGCCGCGCTTGGGGAACTGAATGAGCGAGCGAAACAAGGCCGCGATTTTGTCGGCCGCCAACTCGGTTACGTTCGTGCGGTTGGCCCGAAACACGGGCTCCTGCGGCTTGGGCAGCAAAAACGCCAGCGTCGCCCGATGTTCCCACAACCCGGCCAGCGGCAGCTTATCCAGCGGCTCGTAAGCCTGCTTGAGAAAGTTGTAAATCCAGAACTCATCGAAGTTGCAGAGCACCACGTACTGCGGCGGGTCAGGCACGAGGTCCCGCCAGTAGTCGTAAGCCTGCTGGTAATGCAGGGCCAAGTCAGTGCCGCGCTTTTTCATTTCTAGCAGCACTCGGGGCTTCCACACCAAGTCGGCAAACGAAGTGGTTTTGGCCTCTTTCCCCTTCTTGATTCTCACCTCACAGTTGGCCCCAGCTCCTTTCAGGCCCTCGGCATAGCCCAGCGCGGTAAACAGGTGGTCGAGGAAGATTTGCGCCTCCCCTTTTTCGTCGCCCTTGATGTGCTTGTGGCAATAATGCAGAAAATCTTCCGTGGATTGCTGCGTCATAATTAAATTGGATGAGGTCAGCAAAACTACCCCGCGCGATTTTCAAAATTAATAAAAAGCCCCGGCTATCCTGGTAGCTAAAATTGCCGCTTACCCGGCTACGTTTACTGTGCGCTACCCGTGCTGTTGTGGCTGCCAGGCCGGGGCACAGATTGTCCAACCGCGCGTCGAGTTACTTCTTGCGTTCACCCCTCAAACAACGCCAGATACTCCCCCAGCACGAACAGCCGATTGCGCTTGTAGCCGGTCGTCTCGCGCGGGATGCCCAGGCTTTCGATGTCGGCCAGCAGGCGGTTGGTGGCCGTGGGCGAGCTGCCCAGCGCACGGGTCACTTCGCGGGCCGGCAGCACCGGCCGCTGATGGAACACCTTTTCCGCGCGGAAACGTGGATTACAAAAACTTATAATCCACTTTAGACCCCCAACGTGGATTATAAAATTCCATAATCCACTTTTTCCCAGCTGCCCACCGCCCCTTCAGCGCCGCCGCCCCTTGCGCTTGGCCAGCACCGACACGAGGCGGATGGTGAGCAGCGTATCGGGCTGCTGCACTGTTATTTCCTGCCGCCGGAAGCCGGGCTGGTCCACCACGAGCGTAAGGGCGTTGGGAGAGCCGGGCAGCAGGAACGAGCCGTCGGCGTTGGTGATGAGCACCTGCGCCGTGCCGCGCACCGCGATGGCCACGCCGGCCAGCGGCTCCTGAGCGGGGCCGAGCACCCGGCCGGGGTAGGCGCGCGGCGCGGTTTGGGCCTCGGCCTGGCTCGCGCCCGCGCTCAACAACACGCCCAGCGCTAGGGCCAGGCTACGGAAATTCGACATAAAAAAGGATGCGTTCGCCCCGGCCGGCCGGCTTAGCGCCCTCGAAGGTAACAGGCCGGGCGGCTCAGCGCAAGGCCAGCAGCTGGTCGTCGAGCCGCACGAACGTATCGAACTGACTGGCCGTGAGCACCCCCGCCAGCTCACGGTAGAACGCGTATTCGACCATCGTGCAGGCCGCCGAGCGGTCGGCGGCCGAGCCGAAGCGGCGGCGGCTCAGCTCAGCGGTGGCCCGCTCGCGCCGCTCTACGGCCGCGCGCACCGGCGGCACTTGGGCCGGGGTCAGGGTCAGGGCCTGGGTCAGGTAATCGGTGAGCAGCGCGGTGTGCGCGTCGGGCTTGGGGGCCGTGGCCGGCAATGGCCCGCGCGCGGCCCGGCCGGGCGCGGCACTCAGCAGCAAGCTCAGGCCAAGCAGTAAGCGAAACAGGGTACGAGTATTCATGAATCGATAGGCAGAAAAAAAGGTGATGAGGCAGTAAAAGGTGAGAGGGCGGTTACGGCGCGAATAATGGCTTGGTTTAGAAGCTGATTTCGGTCCTCGTGGCCCTCAAGCGCGACGCTTCCAACCGGAAGCGGCTCAGGATGTGGTTGCTATTAATGCCCTAAAAATAGTTAGAAAAATACCAATCGTCAAATGAGTGCTTGCTTCGCGACTTATTCGGGGCGACGAGCGGCCGGCATTAGCTGGCGAGCGGCACCAAACAAGGCGATGATAGAAGCCCGGGGGCGACTTCCAGCGCGGCTTTCAGCTGAAGACGCCCCAGTTTGAAAGCTGCGTCAGTAGTCGGCCCGCTTAGCTGTTGACTCAGAATAAAAAATCAAACCCGACCAGCGCCAGCCGCTCCTCCCCCACCGTGTAGGTCCCATTCAGCACGGCCGACTGCAAGAGCTTGACGAACACGCCGCCGCCAAAGCCGGTGTGAAAAGCCGACAGGCCCGTGCGGGTGTCGTTGGGCGTGTACACGCGGCCGGCATCGGCGAGGCCGAGCAGGCCAACTTCCCCTGGGAAGAGGTAGGCGTTGAATTTGAACAGGTGCAGGCGGGCCTCGAAATTGGCATAGACGCTGGTGCGGCCGGCGAAGCGGGTGCGGCGGTAGCCGCGCAGGTTGGTGGTGCCGCCGAGCGTATTGGCCTGGTAAAAGCGATAGTCGCCGATATTATGCGCCCAGCCCAGGCGACCGGCGTAGGTGAGGCGAAACGGGAAGTTGGGCGTGAGGTAAAATTTGACTTCCGAAGCTAGGCGGCCGTAGCGCAGGCGCTCGCCGTTGAGCTGCACGTTGTACTGGGCCTCGTTGTGCCAGCGCAGGCCGATGCGCGGGTCGCGCTCAGTGTCTTGCGCGCCCAGGTCCAGGTAAGCCAGCGCGCCTACGTACAAGCTGGGCTGAAAATCGGAAGCCCGCACCCCGAAGCGGCGGTTGTCGAGGTCCGCGCCGATGGAGTCGCGGATGACCGAGCCAATCTGCTCGCGCTGAATGCGGAAGCGCTCGACTTGGGGGCCGAAGCCAACCCGCCCGAACGAGAGCAGCGGCCGCTCCAGCGTCGGGGCCAGGTAGGCGCGGTCGAAACGGACGCGGTAGCGCGCGTTCACCGAGCGCAAGCTGGATTCATCCGGCCCATCCAGCGCGTAGTTTTGGGTGTCGTTGCCCAGCCCGAAGAAATTATAGAGCAGCTGCGGCCCGTAGAACTGGGCCGCCACGCGCAGGCTCGTCGTGCCCCCGAACACGCTGATAAAATGGCCGCTGTAGCGCAGGTTATAGGCATTTTGGCGGTTCACAGCGAAGTTGGCCACCAGGCTCTGGTCCGACGAGTACGGCTCGCGGCGGAAGCCGTAGCGGCGGTGCGACACGCCGCCGCCGAGCAGCAGCCCGTCGTCGATGTTATAGCCCGCGAACAGCGTCGGCGCGGTTTTATTCAGGCGGTAGTCCTGCAGATTGAAGCGGCGCGGGTGGTCGTAGCGGCTCACCTCGGCGCCCGGCTCCAGGCGCAGGCGGGCCTCGCCGCGCAGGTTGCGGATGACGTTGCCCGTGTCGGCGTCGTAAATCTGAGTGCGGTGGCGCGGCCCGCTGATGCGCGAGTCGTCGGTGATGGAATCGCGCCCGGTGCCGGCAATCAGCCGAATTTTATGCCCGTGGCGCTGGTCGCCGCGCAGCTCGTACACGTCGTTGCCGGCAATGCCGTAGAGCCGGATTTCGTCGGTCGCCTCGTCAAACGTGCGCTCAAAAAGCGTCTTGGTCAGCTTGCCCTGCTTGCTGATTTTGCGCACCACCACGCGGGTGCGGTAGCCCGGCAGGCGCTCGACCTCGAACTTTTCGCGCTTGCGCGAGCCGCGCACCTCCACGCGCGCGGCCAGCACGTCGGCGTACTTGGCCGCTACGTCGGGCAGCAGCGCGAGGCGGGTTTTGAGCTTGGCGATAATCTCGGGGCCGTGCAGAGCGAAAATTTCCTTCGGCCAGCGCTCGCGGAAAGCTTTCTCAATCACCTCGTCGGTCAGTTTTTCTTGCAGAATTCTCGCCTGCCGTACCCATTCCGCGCGGCTCACGCCGCCCAGAAACAGCCGGTCGTTGGGCAGGCCCGTCAGATTCAGCCCTTTGTAGTCGCCGAAATCGTAGCCGAAGTTCTGAAAGTTGCGCACCGCGAACTTGCGCGAAATCAGGCCCGGCAACACGCCGTCGCCCTTGAAAAAAGCAATGTCGCGGTCCTCGGGCACGGCCGTATAGACGCGGTCGCCGTCCTGGGTTTTGCGCTCGGCCCAGCGCCACTGGTCCTCGTGGCGGTCCCAGTCGCCAATCCACATGTCGAACAGGCGCGCGCGCGCAAAAGCCGACTCGTCCACCCGGTTGTCGTTGTCGTCGAGCAGCCGCTCCAGCATCTTGTCCGTGCTCACCACCTTTTTGGCGAAGCCCAGCCCGGCGCTTTCTTCCTGATTGCCTTTCGCGTCCTCGTCCAGCGCGGCGGGCACGTTGGCAAACTGCCGCTGGTAGGTGCCCAGGGCCGGGTCGTCGGGGATGAGCACCGGGCGCGGGCTGGTGTGCAGTATCCCCGCCGCCTGGGCCAGCGGCGGCAGCACGAACGCGGCGTACGGGTGCTGGGCCGAAATCTGGTCCTGCAGCACGGCCCGCGCCAGGCCGGTGCGCAGGTTGTCGGGCAGCACGGCAGCCGGGTCCTTATCCAGCCCGCGCAGCGAGTAATAGGTGCCATTGTCGTTGCGCAGCTTGAGCGAAGCCGTCTGCTTGCCGCCGCCCGTTTTGTAAGGACTCAGCCCGCCCTCGGCCGTGCGCACGTCGAACACCGGAAACCGCACCGGCGTGGCCCATTCCCGCCGGTAGTGCTCACCGAGCAGCCAGTTATGAAACCGTCCGTGCTGAGCGTAGACCGGGTTGATGGCCCGCGTGACGGTGCTGTCGCGGAAGCTCGGCCGGCTCGCCAACGCGGCGGCGCTGGGTTTCTGGGTGGCATTGGGGTCGGCTGCTTTGGCCGCCGCGCCGCCCCGGCCCAGCCCGGCATACACCCGCTGCCGATACACGACGCGCGCCGTGCGGCCCTGGTCAGCATCGCGCGGCACCAGGTACTCGACCCACACCTGCCCGTCCTGGTAATAATCGAGCCGGGCCAGCCCTTTTTCCTTGTCCGAAAACAGTGACACCCCGCCCGGCCCCGAGCGCACGTGCTGCGTCTTGCAGCCCGAGCCGCTCGTAATAAAATGCGCCCGCGAGGCCGCATCGTCGTAATACTGCAAATTATGCTCGTGCCCGTTGGCATAGACCACGTTCGGGTATTTAGCGAAAATACCCAGCAGGTTTTTCTTATAATTCTGATACGCCGGGTACGCTAAATCCTGCGAAATGCCGCCGTATTTCCGCGCCAACGGGTAAATCGAGCCAATGACGGGCAGCGGCACGAACGCATACTTGGCCACGATGCTGAGCGGAAATACGTGGTCGGCAAACGTGAAATACCCGCCGTGAATGCCGTCCGTAAACAGCGGGTGGTGCGCTACGATGAGAATGTGCTTGTCGGCGTGGCGCTTGATGAGGTCTTCCAGTTGGGCGAAAGCTTCCGTCTCGTTGGCTGCCCCGCACACCGAGCCGAACGGCCGGTTGGCCTGGTCGGTCAGAAACCACTGCGAGTCGAGCGCAATCAGCACCAAATCGCCCAGCAGCCGCACCTCGTAGGGGCCGGGGCAGCCGTCGCGCGGCACCCAGAAATCGCCGCTGTAGGCGAACGCGGCCGAGTCGTGGCCCAGGTACTGCTCGGCGAAATCGCGCTCCCGGTTCACCTGGGCCAGCCCGTTGCGGCTGCCCTGAATCCAGTCGTGGTTGCCGGGCACCATGTACTTCTCGCCCCGGTAGCCGCGCAGCACGTCGAGCTGAGAGGTAAGCCGCTTCTCGGCCGTGGCCCGGTCGTAGGCGCCCTGGGGCGGCATTCCTTCGTTGTAGATGTTGTCGCCCAGATAGACGACCGTGCTTTTTTCCTGGGTCCGCAGCAGCTGCCGGTGCAAGTAATTGAGGCTCGGCTCGCCGCCGCGCTCGGGGCTGATGGGGCTGCCCACGTCGCCAATCAGAAACACCGAGTAGCGCCGCTTAGCCGAGTCGGGCGGCGCGTTTTTCTGCCAGCCCACGGCCGTACGCCGGTAATTGGGCTTGGCTTTGAGTGGGTTGAATTCCGACTCGCCGGCCTCACCGAGCTGTTCGAGCTGGGCCAGGGCGGGGCGGGTGAGGAGCAAAAGCAGAAAGAAGGTGAGCAGGTAGTGTAGAGACATATATTTTTAATTAGCATTTTTAGTCCCGTCATTGCGAGCATGTTGCGCATCAAGCAAGGGACGAAGCAATGACGGGACGGGACCAACGAGCATTATTCATTGCTCATTGATAATTGTTCATTGACCAGAGCTGCCCGTTACGCAAACCGCTCCGTCGCGGTTAAACCGTTCGCCCCAACCTCGGCCGGGCCAGGCGCGTTCAACGACGGTTCGGGCCGCGCCCATGCGAGTTAGCCCGCGTATCTTGTCCAGCCTATGATGCCCACCGCGCCCCTTACTCCTACTGCTACTCCAACGCCACCTGCCGCGCCCGCGCTGCCGCCCCTAGCGCTGGCCGCGCTCACCCAGGCCCACGTCGAGGCGCTGCTCGGCCCCGGCCAGGGCCTCGACCCACGCCTCACCTACCACACGCTGGCCCACACCACCTACGTGGCCGCCGAAGCGGCCGCGCTGGCCGAAGCCGCCGCCCTGCCCAACTCGGACCGCGACAACCTGCTCGTGGCGGCTTGGTTTCACGATACGGGTTACCTCGACGCGTACGACGGGCACGAGTACCAGAGCATGGCCCGCGCCGCCGCCTGGCTGCGCGCCCAGCACGCGCCCGAAACGCGCGTGAGCGTCGTTGAAAACCTCATCCGCGCCACCCACCGCGACGAGCCGGCCCGCACCGAGCTGGAAAAAATGCTGCGCGATGCCGACCTGAGCAACCTCGCCGCGCCCGACTTCCAGGCCCGCGCCGAGCTGCTGCGCGCCGAGTGGGAGCTGGCCCTCGACAAAACCTTCAAAACCGCCGCCTGGGCCGAGCTGCAGCTCACGTTTATGCAGGCCCACCAATACCAGTCGGCCGCCGGCCAGGCCCGCTACCAGGCCAGCCTGAAGCAAAACCTCGAAACCCAGCGTGCGCTGCTCAAAAAAGCCGGCAAGAAGGCGAAGAAGAAAGCGGAGAAAGCCACCGAAACCCTGGCCCAACCCAAGCGCGGCATCGAGACGATGTTTCGGGTGCTGTTCAGTAACCACATGAAGCTGAGCGACATGGCCGACAAAAAAGCCAGCATGATGATTTCGCTCAATGCCGTTATCCTCTCCGTCATCATCACGTATCTGGGGGCCAAGTCGTCGGCCCTGGCGGTTACGACGGCCGGCAGCGCCGATTTCGCCCGCAACCCGATTCTGGCCGTGCCGGTGGGCATTCTGCTCTGCACCGCGCTCGGCTCGGTGAGCACGGCCATCCTCTCGGCCCAGCCCGACGTGACGAGCTTCAAGTGGCTCAAGCGCAACCCGGCCATTGCCACCAACCGCCGCGTGAACCTGCTCTTCTTCGGGCAGTTCACCAAGCTCAGCCTCCAGCATTTCCAGGAAGCCATGCGCGAGCTCATGCGCCATAAAGACGCGCTCTACACCAACATGGTCACCGACGTGTACTACCTCGGCGAGGTGCTCGACCGCAAGTACCGGCTCCTGCGCGTGAGCTACTCCATCTTCCTGGTCGGGCTGATTCTGACGGCGCTCTCGTTCGGCATCGTGCTGGCGTATAAGCTGTAGCTTTGTAGGCGCTTTGGCTGCTCTTCGGGACCCGTAGCTTAACTGCACAAAGCAAGCCTCTCCTAAGGGCTAGACTGCAGGTTGGAATCCTGCCGGGTCCACGCGCAGCAAGCCGTGGTCGTTGGCCCCTGCGCCTCTCTGCGGCTTAGCTCCGCGACCTCTGCGTGAGCCAACGGCCGGCGTAGCCAACTTGCCGAACGGCGCGACTCGTTTTTCTAAACGGTACGGCCCGCGCTAAACCACACAATATCTTTTTGTTACTTACACATTCTTCATGGAATGTCGGGAAGGTGAAGCCCTAGCTTTGCGGGCGCAAACGCATTTTTTCACTTTTTCCATTTCCATGAAACACGCTTTCCGCTCCCTGGCCGCGCCGCTGCTGGGCTTCGTACTACTCGCCGGCTGCGCCCGCCACGAGGTTAATCCATCCGCTACGCCGGCCAGCGTCGACAATAATGCCGCTTCGGCCCTGGCCAACGCTGCCAACGCTACGGCCACGGGCAAGAAATTTCTCTTCGATGCGAGCCACGCCGAAACGGCCGGCAACGCCGACTGGGTGCTCGACGTGAACGGCGGCGTGGTGCCGCGCTTCCCCACCCCGGCCCAGAGCGGCATTAGCAGCAGCACCCCGGAAACGTATTGGACGGCCGCACTTTCCTCGTGGGGCGTGGCGCTGGTCAAGCTCGGCCACTCGGTGGAGAACCTGCCGCCCGGCACGCCCATCACCTACGGCAACAGCGCCAATCCGCAGGATTTGAGCAACTACGCCGTGTTCGTGGTCGATGAGCCGAACACGCTCTTCACGAGTGGCGAGAAGTCGGCTATCCTGAATTTTGTCAAAAATGGCGGCGGCCTGTGCATGATTTCCGACCACACCATCTCCGACCGCAACAACGACGGCTTCGACTCGCCTGCCATCTGGAACGACTTGATGAGCAATAACACCGTGCAGGCCAACCCGTTCGGCTACAGCATCGCGCTCACCAACATCTCCGAAACCACCAGTAATGTGCTGGCCAGCACCACCAACCCCATCCTGCGCGGCTCGCAGGGCGCGGTTACGCAGCTCAAGTTCTCGAACGGGGCGACGCTGACCAAAACCGCCGGCTCGCAGGCCCAGCCGCTCATCTGGCGCGGCTCCTCGACGCAGGGCAACGCGAACATCATGTGCGCCAGCAGCACCTTCGGCACCGGCCGCGTTTTCGTCATCACCGACTCGTCGCCGGCCGACGACGGCACCGGCTCGCCCGGCAACAACGTCTTCCCCGGCTGGACCGAAGTGCCCAGCCACGCCCGCCTGCACCTCAACGCCTCGCTCTGGCTGGCGAAAATTTAATGGTGAATGATTAGTGTAGGACTTACGCAAAGCGTCTGTCATTGCTTCGCTGCGCTCGCAATGACAGACGCTTTGCGTAAGTCCTAGAGCGGTTATCAGG
>JANXNW010000154.1 GCA_025353905.1 Hymenobacter sp. | reverse complement strand
TGTTCGGGCGTACAAAAGAGGGTACCCACTCGCCGCCCGTGCTCGCCGAACGCCAACCGGGCGGGCGGCGAAAAGCCGCCCGCCCGGCTCGCCAATCGTGCTCAGCGCCACCCCTTCACCGCCCGCCCGGTTGGCGTTGTTCGGGGTGAGCGGGCGAACGCCCGGCCCGCCGCCCGTGCTCGCCGGACGCCAACCGGGCGGGCGGCGAAAAGCCGCCCGCCCGGCTCGCCAATCGTGCTCAGCGCCGCCCCTTCGCCTTGCCCAGCACCGGCGCGCTGAGCTGCTGATACAGCCCAAACAAAAACTCGAGCCGTTGCAGCTCCGTGCCGAAGGGCTGGGGGCGGTAGCAGCGGTCCACGGCCCGGTCGAGGGCGGCGTGGGCCTGAGCCAGGGCCGGGGGCATGAGGCGCGGGTCGTAGAGGGCGGCCAGGCTCTCGGTGGGGAAGCGCGCCCGCGCCGCCAACACGCCCTCGGCCGCCGCTGCCACGGCCGCCGCCTGCGCCGGGGTCGGGGTGGGCGGGAAGGGGTAGTTGTTGTAAACGAGGGTGCCGGAGTAGCGGAAGTCGCTCTTGAGCCGCCCACACACCTGCCGCATCCAGGCCATGTGCATCTCGGATGTCAGCAGGCCGAATAGGTAGGGCGTGGCGTTGGGGATGACGCTGACTAGGTTGGAGGCTACCGTTTCCTTCGGCATGAAGCCAATGGGAATGTAGCGGCGGTTTTCAGAGGAAACCTGAGGGATGAGCAGGTAATCCGTTTTGGGTTGCGCTATTTGACAAAACAGCGTGGGCGTAGCCGCAAACTTCTGAGTAGAAGCGGCCTTGCTGGCTTGTCTGAAGTTTCTGACAGCTTCAACCCTGGCGAAGACTTTAGGCAAGGCTCGAAGCTGTGAGGGCGTAATATCTTGTAGCCACAAGCAGTAGCGGGTGTAGCCGTTGATAAATTCTTGCGCTCCGGTGTAGGGCCGTATCCAAGGTGCCGCCGCCGGCTCTTGCGCTACTAATTCATCGCGCTCTTCGGCGGTCATAATCAAGTTGCCACCGTCGCGGGGCATACTGCCAAAATAGATGGGGGGCACCCCGCCGCTAATCGGCTGGTTGCGGGTGCCCACGATAACCGTTGGCCCATCCACCAGATACGGATTGATGTTGGTCACCGTCAGCCGTTGCGGCTCAGCGTTGGGGGTAGCATAGTCAAACAACGCTCGTTGCGGTATGCTCTCGCTGCCAAAGCCTACGATAACGCAATAAACGGCCGCGTTGCCCCGCGCCTCGTTGCTCCACCGGAAGGTGCGGTGGGCAAATTGTATTTGCATTCCGTAGCGGTTTAGCAGCTCGCCCCAAAGCAAAGCCACCTGCTCGCCTTGCGTGATGGAGTTGGTGCTTACCAAACCCGTCCGCGTAGCCGGGTGCTGCTGCATGAACTGCGCGGCCTTCAAATACCACGCCCCCACAAAATCAACTACGCCCAACCCTTTGGCGTGTGGCCCGGCCACGGCCAGCAAGTTGTGACGCTGCTGTTCGGTCATCAGCATAGCTCCCACGAACGGCGGATTGCCCACGATATAATCGGCCGGGCGGCCATCGGCAAACGCCCGCGTCCAATCAAACGTGAGGGCGTTGGTGTGGTGGATTTCGGCCCCGCCGGTGAGCGGCAGGCGCACGTAGCGCTGCTCGAAGCGGGCGGACAGGGCCAGGTTGAGCTGGTGGTCCATGAGCCAGAGGGCCACCTCGGCGATGCGGGCGGCGAACTCCTCCACTTCGAGGCCCGCCACCTGGCCCACGCCCACCTGCTGATACAGGGCCAGGTTGATGCTGCGGCCGGCGGCGGCTTCGCGGGCGTAGAGGCGCTCCAATATCTCGTGTTCGAGCAGGCGCAGCTCGCGGTAGGCCACCACCAGGAAGTTGCCGCAGCCGCAGGCCGGGTCGAGCAGGCGCAGCTCGGCGAGGCGGTTTTGCAGGCGCGTGAGGGCGGGGCGGCTCTGGCCGGCGGCCGTCAGCTCGGCCCGCAGCCCATCGAGCAGCAGCGGCCCGAGCACCTTGAGAATATTCGGCTCGGAGGTGTAGTGCGCGCCCAGGGTGCGGCGGCGGGCCGGGTCGGCGATGCTCTGAAACAGCGACCCGAACACGGCGGGCGAGATGCGCGACCAGTCGAAATACGAGCAGGCCACGAGCCGCTGGCGGCTTTCGGCCGTGAAGGCCGGGGGCCGGAAGTTCTCCCGAAACAAGGCCCCGTTCACGTAGGGCAGCGCGGCCAGGTGCGGGGCCAGGGCGCGGGCGCGGCCCTCGCCGGGCGTGTCGAGCACGGCAAACAGCTCCAGCAGCTTGGCCCCCAGGTCGGCCCCGTCGGGGGCGGTGTGCTCTTCGAGAAACGCCCGAAACTCGTCCTTGTCGAAGATGGCCGTGTCCTCGGCAAACAGGCAAAACAGCAGCCGCGTGAGCAGCACCTCCAACGGGTGGCCGGCGTAGCCGTCGGCCAGCAGCGCGTCGTGGAGCTGGGCCATCAGCTCGGCGGCCTGGGCGTTGGCCGGGTCTTCGGGCCGCTGCTGCCCGGCGGGCCGGTAGCCGGTGATAAACCCGAACAGATGCAGCCGGTCGGGCAGCTCGGCCAGCGTGAAGTCGTGGCGCTCCAGCCGGTCGCGGTCGTAGAGCCGAAAGCGCGCGAAGTCGCTCACGATAATGACCGGCGGCAGCTCGGGGGCCGGCAGGTTGGGCAAGTACGCCAGCGCCTGCTCATAGGCCGCGTCGAGGTCGCGCCCCGCCGACTTGTGCTCCACGAGCAGCGTGCCGGGCCAGAACACGTCGATGAATCCCTGCGCGCCGTCCTGCTTTTTGATGCGGTGCTCGAAGCGCGCCCGCCGTCGGCCTTGCGGGGTGAGCGTGTCGAGTAAATCCCCCCAGAAGGTCTGGGCCTGGGATTTCTCGTCGTGGTCGTCGGCGTGGGCGCGGGCAAAAGCGGCGGTGCGGTGGCGGAGTTCGGCCAGGGAAAAGGGCATGGGACGAAGGTAGGGCTCGTCAGGCGCGGACCTCACCCCCCTAGCCCCCCTCTCCCGTGGAGAGGGGGGAACTAGCCCTAGTTCTAGTTTCTAGCCCTACGTCTGCTCTAGGGCTAGCACTAGCGACTAGTTCCCCCCTCTCCACGGGAGAGGGGGGCTGGGGGGGTGAGGTGCGCGTTCGGCAAGTGTTACCTTCGTCCCCATGCCCGTGCGCTGCTTATTCCTGCTCCTGCTCGCCGCCCCGGCCCTGGCTCAACGCCCGGCTGCCCACCCAGAGCGTCTGCTCAACGCGGCCGACCTGAGCACCAACGGCCTGCGCACCGTGCGCGCCCGCTACCCCGGCCTGCTGGGTCAGGGCCTGACGGTGAGCATCAAGGAAGGTCCGCTCGACCCGACCGACATTGACTTTCGGGGACGGCTATTGAATACTCCGGCGGGCACGGTCATTCAGTCGGCCCACGCCAGCATTATGACGACGCTTGTGGCGGGGGCCGGCAACTCGGGGCCGGGCGGCGAGGGCGCGGCCCCGCAGGCACGACTCGCCTGGGCTTCGTACGACAAGCTCGGCCCCGACCCCAGCGCCGGGCTGAGTGCGCTGGGCGTGAGCGTACAAAACCACTCCTACGGCACGGGCATCGAGAATTTTTACGGGCTCGAAACCCAGGGCTACGACCAGCAGGCGCGCGACTTGCCGACGCTGCTGCACGTGTTTTCGGCTGGCAACCTGGGCACGGCCGCTTCGCCCGCTGGCCGCTACCAGGGCCTGGCCGGCTGGGCCAACCTGACGGGGCAGTTCAAGCAGGGCAAAAACACGCTCAGCGTGGGCGCGGCCGACGCGCGCGGGCAAGTAGCCTTGCTCAGCGCCCGGGGTCCGGCCTACGACGGGCGCGTCAAACCCGAGCTGGTGGCCGCTGGCGACGCGGGCTCGTCGGACGCGGCGGCGCTGGTGTCGGGGGCGGCGCTGCTCGTGCAGCAGGCGTATCGCGACCGGCCCGGCGCGGGCAACGTGCTGCCAACCAGTGACCTGGTACGGGCCGCCTTGCTCAATAGTGCCTTCGACGTGGGCCGCCCGCAAGTCGATTTCGAGGCTGGTTTCGGGCAGCTCGACGCGCTCGGGGCCGTGCGCACCGTGGCCGAAGGCCGCTATTGGCAGGGCAGCGTGGCACCCGGCCAAAGCCAGACGCTGAGCCTGCCCGTGCCGGCCGGCACCTGGCAGCTGAAAATTACCCTGACCTGGATTGACCCCGCTGCCGCGCCCAACGCGCCGCCCAATGCCACCCCGGCGCTGGTAAACGACCTCGACCTGCGGGTAGGTGGGCCCGGCGGAGCGGTTTATCTGCCCTGGACGCTGAGCGCCTACCCGCACCCGGACTCGTTACGCCTGCCCGCTCGCCGCCGCGCCGACCACCTCAACACGGTAGAGCAAATCACGGTGGAGCAGCCCGTCGCCGGGGCGTACCAGCTGCGGGTGAGTGGGGCGGGTGGGGGGAGCGGGGCGGGCGGCCCGCAAGCTTTTGGCGTGGCTTATGAGCTGCTGGCCCCCGGCTTGGAATGGCGCACCCCCGGCCCCGAGCGCGACGTGCGCCCCGGCCAGCCCACGCTGCTGCGCTGGGCCTGGGCCGGCCCGCCGCCCGCCGCCGCCCGCCTCGATTACCGGCCCGTGGGCGCCGCGGCCTGGCGGCCGCTGGCCGCCGCCTTCGACCCCCGCGCCCGCGCCCTGGCCTGGACGCCGCCCGACACGACGACCCTGGCCCAGGTGCGGGCCGTGGTCGATGGCCGCGCGTTCGTGTCCGATACCTTCGCCCTGGCCCGGCCGCTGGCCCTGCGCGTGGGCTACGTGTGCCCGGCCCTGGGCGCGCGCCTAAGCTGGGCTGCCACGCCGGGCGCGACTATCTACCAGGTATTTACGCTCGGCCCGACTCAACTCATGCCGCTGCAAGCCGTGGCTGATACGGTATTGCTGCTGACGCCGGCCCAGGCTGCCGGGCGCTACTTCGCCGTGGCTCCGCGCCTGGGCCGTTGCCCGCTGGAGCGCGGCCCCACCGCCGACCTCACCCAGGCCGGCGTAGGCTGCTACGTGCGCACCTGGCTCGCCCGTCAGCCCCTGGCCGATACCGTCCGCCTCGACCTGACGCTGGGCACCCTGGCCGGCCTGCGCCGCTTGCAAGTGCAGCGCCAGGCACCCGGCGGCGGCTTCGAAACCATCCAGACCCTGAGCCCCGTGGCCCGGCTCCGTTACGCCTTTCTCGACCCCGACGCCCAACCCGGGCCGAATTTTTACCGCGTACTCGGCGACTATGACCCTGGTCAGCGCTTCGTTTCCGACACGGTGGTCGTGCAGCGCGTGGGCGGCGGCGAGCTGCTCGTGTTTCCGGTGCCCGCCCGCGCGGGGCAGGATTTGCAGGTGGCCGGCGCGCCCGGCCAACCGCTCGCGCTGCGTCTCTATGATGCGCGCGGCCGCCTCGTGCGCACTGCCGCTGCGTTGGGCGCGCTCAACCCCGTCTCCACCAGCGGCCTGCCGCCCGGCCTGTATCTGTTGCGCGCCACGCCGGCCGGGGGCGGCCGCGGGGTGTCCAGGCGCGTTGTGTTGGATTAGGGATGAGGGTTGAGGGATGAGGGATGAGGGAGGGGGTTTGTCATTGCGAGCGCAGCGAAGCAATCGCACTTGTTCAGCCCGCTGTTCAGCTCGTCAGACGCGCTCAACAGGGGCGATTGCTTCGCTGCGCTCGCAATGACAAACCCCTCCCTCATCCCTCATCTCCAATCCCTCATCCCTCATCCCCAATCCTTCATCCAAAAAAAACCCCCAACCAAAACTGGCCGGGGGTTTTTTGAAAACGCTGAGTTGCGCCTAGTAGAGGAAGTTGAGCGCCGTTTGGTCGTTGCCGTTGAAGGGGCGGTTCACGCCGTTGCCGATGCAGGCCAGCATCCAGGAGTTGGGGTCGGCGGCGGCGGGGGTACCGGGGATGAGAATGGCACCGATGCTGCTGGCGCCTTCGTTGCTGGCGGCCCCGCCGCAGCTGAAGGCGCGGTTGAAGTAGTCGGTGTGGCGAAACCCAATGCAGTGGCCCATCTCGTGAGCCATGATGGTGGCGATGTAATTGACATTGCTGCTGTTGATAACCGGCGGCACCAGCGTGAAGCCGGGGGCGGGGTTACCACCCGAAGGGAAGCCGCCCGACTGCCCCAGGACGCCCGCGCCCAGGTTAGCCGAATACTTGACGGGCAGGTCGGCCCCGGCGGTGCTGATGCGGCGCATCGTGATTTGCAGCCCGGCATCGTTGTAGCGCCGGATGGCCTCATCGACGGCCGACACGTAGGCGGCCGGAAACTGGCTCGATATGCTTACGGTGAGCACCCGCGGCAGGCGCGTAACCAGGTTGGTGGTGCGGTACTGCTCGTCGGAGCCCACGCGCAGCATCGAGTAGCTCGGCGAGCTGGCCAGCAGCTCGGGCGTGAGCAGGATGTCGCCCTCCACGACGTAGCCACCGTCCACGGCACGCAGGTCGGAAGTGCCAAAGCCGAGGGCTTTCACCTGGGCCACAACGCTGCCCGGGATAGCGGGCTCCGAAGCCACTTCTTGTTTTTTTGAGCAGCCCGCCAGGGTCAGCGCGGCCCCGACCCCGAGGGCCAGTAAGTTTGAAAACTTGTGCATAGGATTGAAAGAAGAAAAGGGTGAAGTGTGAGAAAAAATTATGCCCAAATGTGCTGGTAAGAATTGGATTCAACAAGCTCGAACGGAAAAATGCCCGAATATTATACACTTGATAACCCGTTGGTTAAGAACTTTGCAGCGAGCTCATCACAGTTTTATTTCTCTGAAAAATTGCACTAAAATATGTTATGAGTTTGGGCTCGACAACCAGGTTGCAGGAGCGTAGGGCTGGCCGTTTAGGGGGTAATTTGCTTTTCCAGGAGTTAATCCGGCTGCCTGGCTGAGCTGGGCCGCGCGCGTTGTCGCAACTTAGTTGTATTTGTTGGGCAGCTGCCCGATTCGTGGCTATCGTCGGGCTTGCTACTGTTGTCGGCGATTGGCCGGTGGCGGGCCGGTGGTGGGCCGGTGGTGGGCGCGACCCCGGCGACTGGGCCACCGAAACGGGTCGGTAAGACGGGTTTATTTCGATAGCCTCATGCGAGGTTTCGGGTAGGGGGCCGGCTATCTTTGCTGGATTCCTACTTTTCACGCGGCCGGGCGGGCCGCCTTTATATAGATTCTGATGGCTTGTACTACCTGCTCTTCCGGGGGCGGCTGCTCGACTGATAAAGTCGGGGGCTGCGGCTCGAAGGGGGGCTGCTCCTCGGGCGGGGGGGGCTGCACCCGATTAAATGTGTTTGACTGGCTGGCCGACGTAGACATGCCCAGCGATTTTCGGGGCTTCGACTGCGTAGAAATTCGCTTCAAGGGCGGGCGCAAGGAGTTTTTTCGCAACAGCAAAAACCTGCCCCTCGTCACGGGCGATGCCGTGGTGGTGGAAGCCGCCGGCGCGGGCTGGCACCTGGGCCACATCAGCCTGAAGGGCGAGCTCGTGCGCCTGCAGATGCGCAAGAAGAAAATGCCCACCGACTCGAAGGAAATCCGCCCCGTGCTGCGCGTGGCCACGCCCGACGACGAGCAGCGCTGGCAAGCCGTGCGCGACCTCGAAACGGGCACCATGTTTCGTGCCCGCGCCGTAGTGGACGAACTGCGCCTGCGCATGAAATTATCGGACGTCGAGTATCAGGCCGACCGCACGAAGGCCCTGTTTTACTATTCGGCCGAAGACCGGGTAGATTTCCGGGAGCTGATTCGGCGGCTGGCCGACGAGTTTCGGGTGCGGGTCGAGATGCGGCAGATAACGCTGCGCCAGGAGGCGGGCCGCATTGGCGGCATCGGCATTTGCGGACGTGAGCTGTGCTGCTCGACCTGGCTCACCGACTTCAAGGCCGTGAGCACCACCGCCGCCCGCTACCAGAACCTGAGCCTCAACCCGCAGAAGCTGGCCGGCCAGTGTGGCCGCCTCAAGTGCTGCCTGAACTTTGAGCTCGACGCGTACCTGGACGCTCTCAAAGACATTCCGAGCGTGCAGCGGCCCTTGCAATTAGCCCAGGGTGAGGCGTTTTTGCAAAAGACCGATATTTTCCGCCGCCGCATGTGGTTTGCCTCCAAAGGCGACAACAACTGGGTGATGCTCAGCGCCGAACGGGTGCGCGAAGTGCAGGAGATGAATAAGCGCGGCGAAAAGCCCGACACGCTGCTCGCCCCGCGGGTGCTGGAAGAAGT
This sequence comes from Hymenobacter sp., assembly GCA_025353905.1. Taxonomy (GTDB): domain Bacteria; phylum Bacteroidota; class Bacteroidia; order Cytophagales; family Hymenobacteraceae; genus Hymenobacter. Next base: position 3,283 of record JANXNW010000154.1, on the reverse strand, counting down.
GGCCCCGGCCGTTTCGACCCTGATGGAAGGCGACCTCGACCGCCTCGACGGCCAGATTAAGGAAGGCAAGCGCGGCAAGCGCAAGCGCAAGGACGGCAGCTCGGAGCGGAGCCCGGAGCGGTCGTCCCGGCCCGAACGCGCCGAACGGGCCGCTCGCCCGACCAGCAGCGTTGGCGAGCGCCCCGCTGACGGCGCGGTCCAAACATCGGCCGAAGCCGGAGCTGCCGCCGAAGCGTTGGTAGGCGGCGCCGTCGGGAATGGTACCGATGGCGCGCGCCCAGTACGCAACGGCCGTGAGGGCCGCGAAAACCGGGAGAATCGGGAGCCGCGCGAGGGTGGCCGTCGCCGGGGCAGCGACCGGCCAGCCGGTGAGCGCGCGCCTAGTAGCGGGAGTGCTGGCCGTGAGCCGCGGCCGCCGCGCCCGGTCACGCCGCTGCCGGACGGGCAGTCCGCAGCCGCTACGGGCAGCCCGGAGCAGCCTGCCGAGCCGCGTGGCCGGCGCGGCGCGGCCGCCCGGCCTCTCAACCGTCGCGGCGGCCGGGGCCGCGACGCGGCCGGCGAAGCGACGGGTTCCGGCCGCAACCCGCGCCCCGAGCCGGACGGCCGTCCGGCTCGTGATGAGCTGGCCGGGGGCGCACCCGTACCGCCCCGCGCTGATGGCGGCGACCCGGCCGCTCGCGCCGACGGCGGCGGCCAGGACCGTAGCCGCAGCCGCAGTCGGGGCCGGCGCGGTGGCAGCGGCCGGCAGGGCGGCGGTAGCCCGACCAACGGTGCGGCTTCTCCTTCCCCATCCAGCGCTGACTAACACCATGACGACCATTTTCTTAGCGCGTCGGGGGGCCGGGCTGACGGGCTTGGCTCTGCTGACCAGTGTACTGCTGAGCGGCTGCGACCCGCAGCGCGTGTACGAAGACAACGTGGAGCTGAAATCCAAAACCGGCGACCCGTACGTGTGGGACGTGCAGCAGCGCCCGACGTTCACCTTTGTCATCACCGACACGGCCGCCCTCTACGACGTGTATTTCAACGTGCGCAACGCCGCCGGCTACGGGTTTTACAACCTTTATCTGAAGCACTCGCTCACCGGCCCCGATGGGCGGCCCGCCAGCCCGGCCCTGCTGCACCAGGTGCTGCTGCTGGACCCCAAAACCGGCCAGCCCCGCGGCAAAGGGACCGGCGACATCTTCGACCACCAGGTGCTGGCCCTGCCCCGGCAGCGCTTCGTTCGCCCCGGCAGCTACCAACTGACCCTGGAGCAGTACATGCGCCAGAATCAACTGCCCGGCATCATGGCCGTGGGCGTACGCGTGGCGCGGGTGCAGTGATTGGGTGAGTGAAGCGCGGCCTGGCGCGGAGCTAGCCCCTCTGACCTTTTACCTCCTCGCCCAATCACCTCCTCACCCAATCACTTCATGGACCGAAATGCCACGTTCAGCCCCTCAGCCCACACTGGATGCGCGATAACCAGCTCGGCGAGCTGCTGGTAGCGCAGCCGTCCCAGCATGGCGACCTGCACGATGGTCATGATTTCGCCCGCCGCCGGCCCCACGATGGCCGCCCCGAGCAGGCGGTCGTCGGGCCCGACCAGGATTTTCCAGAAGCCCGCCAGCTGGCCCGTTTGCTGGGCGCGGCTCAGGTGGCTGACCGGCACCTTGGCCACTCGGAACTTCAACTTCTCTCCCGTGGCCTGTTCTTCGCTCAGCCCAATGCGGCCCAGGCCGGGGTCGGTAAACACGCAGTAGGGCAGGGGCCGCTGCCGGGCCGAGCGGCGCGGGCCGCCATCCAATAAATTGGCGCGAATGACGCGGAAGTCGTCGTAGCTCAGGTGCGTGAACTGCGGCCCGCCGTGGACGTCGCCGAGGGCGAAGATGCCCGGCACTCGCGTTTCGAGCCGGCTGTTGACGGGGATGAAGCCTTTTTCGTCGGTCTTCAGTCCGGTCGCGGCCAGGTCGAGCGCATCGGTGTTGGGTTGGCGGCCGGTGGCGACGAGCAGGTGCGAGCCGTGCAGCCGCCGCTCGCCGCCTGGCGCATCGACGGTGAGCGTGTAGCGGCCGGCCGCGTCGCGCGACACGCGCCGCGCTTGCCCGCTCAGCACGAACTCGATGCCCTCGGCTTCGAGGCCGGCTTGCAGGGCGGCGCACACGTCGTCGTCCTCGCGCTCCAGCACCTGCGCCCCGGTGTCGAGGATGACGACCTCGCTGCCCAGCCGCCGAAACAGCTGCCCAAATTCCAGCCCGATGTAGCCGCCGCCCACAATCAGCAGCCGCGTCGGAACCTGCTCGATTTCGAGCAGCTCGTTAGTCGTCAGGTAGCCCGCTTCGGCCAGGCCCGGCAGCTCAGGCACGGCCGGCCGGGTGCCCACGTTGATGAACACCCGCCGGGCGCTGATAAGCTGGTCGGCCCGGCCCTCAGCCGATACCCGCACCCGGCGCTCGCCCACGAACGCGGCCCGCCCGCGCAGCACCCGCAGCCCCGGGTGCGTCGGGGCCAGCGACCGGGCTAGATTCTGGCGCGACTGCTCCTGCAAAGCCCGTTTGCGGGCCTGCACGCCGGCCATGTCCACCCGTACCGCGCCCTCGTCCACTTCAATGCCCAGCGCGCCGGCCGTGCGCACGAGCTGCGCCCGCTCGGCCGAGGCCACCAGCATCTTGGCCGGCGTACAGCCGTAGTTGAGGCAGGAGCCGCCCAGCTCGCCCTGCTCCACCAAAATAACCGTTTGGCCAGCCTCAGCCAGGGCCTTGGCCAGCGGGTTGCCGGCCTGGCCGGAGTCGATGATGAGCGCGTCGCAGGTGAGGTCGGGCATGGAGGGTGGATTGGGGTTGAAATCTGATTGCGGACCAGTACGTAAAAGTCAGCTGGCTAGTCAGCACCTAGTTTTGCTTCGCGCACAGCACCGCTACCGCCTGCTGGTGAAATGGGCGTGTTCACTTCAATCATACCCAGCGGCATGGCTGCTTACATTTATCTCTGTGAGGGTTGAACTGATTCCCGTATTAGAAATTTCAGCAGCTGTTGAGGCGCTTGCTAAAATAAGTGCTCATCCACCTGGTAGCTTCCAAAATAAACCGGAAGAATGGGATGCCTATCAGCAGCAATTATTTAAATTAAGCGGATTCTCAAAACATGAAACTATACCCAAAGGCAATAGACTTGTTGCGAGAGTATTTTAACGTAAGTTTACCAAATAAACTCTGTTCATTTCCAAGATGAATCTTTCCGTTTCAAAACTTACAACTGAGCGTAAATGGCGGGCTGCAACTGGCTTGACGCAAGCTCGCTTCTA
>JANXNW010000123.1 GCA_025353905.1 Hymenobacter sp. | reverse complement strand
GGCTACGAGGCGCTGCCGTTCTCGATTGTCGAGGACTTTACCATTTTTCAGGCCGTGCGGGCGCGGGGCATCGAAGGCTTTGCGCAACTCTTCGGGCCAGCGAGCCGGGCCACGTCGGGGCCGGCCGCGTCGTGGGGGGCGCTGCTGCGGCAGCGGCGGCGCTGGCTGCTCGGCGTGGCCGTGCTGCCAGGCTGGGCCAAAGCGGGGCTGGTGTTTTTTAGTGGCTACTGGGCCGTGCTGGCGGCGCTGGCGCTGCTGGGTCACCTCGGCTGGGCGCTGGGCGCGTGGGCACTCAAAGTGCTGGCTACGTATGCGTTGGCCGCCGCTGCATCGGGCCGGGCGGGGTTGTTTCGGCCGTCGCCGCTTACTGTTGTGGCCCTCGAATTCTATACCCTGGTCTTGACCACGCATCTCACGCTGAGCCGTCTGTTCGGGTCGCGGGCCGTGGAGTGGAAAGGTCGCCGCTACGGCTGAGCCGCCCCGCCGCCTGAGCGCCCGCCGTAGCTTTGGAGCGTGATTTCGATTGATACCCACGCCCACCTCTACAGCCCGGCTTTCAACCAGGACCGCCCCGCCGCGCTGGCCCGCGCGCTGGCCGCCGGTATCGAAACCATCCTGCTGCCCAACATCGACGCGAGTAGCATTGATGCCATGCTGGCGCTTGAAGCCGAAGCGCCCGCTACCTGCCGGGCCATGATGGGGCTGCATCCGTGCTCGGTCGGGGCCGATTGGGAGGCGCAAATCGCGCTCGTGGCCGACTGGCTCGCCCGCCGCCCGTTCGTCGGCGTGGGCGAGTGCGGGCTGGATTTGTACTGGGATAAAACGTTTTTCGAGGAGCAAAAAGCCGCCTTGCACGCCCAGCTCCAGCTCGCTAAAGCTTACCGCCTGCCGCTCTCGCTGCACACCCGCGAAGCGTTCCGGCCCGCCGCCGACCTCGTGGCCGAAGCCCAAGACGGCAGCTTGAGCGGCGTGTTCCATTGCTTCACCGGCAGCCTGGCCGAAGCCGAGGAAGTCATTGCCCTGGGCTTCAAGCTGGGCATTGGCGGGGTGGCGACCTTCAAAAACGGCGGGCTGGATAAGGTGCTGCCCCACGTTGGTTTAGAGCACCTGGTGCTTGAAACCGACTGCCCCTACCTGGCCCCCGTGCCGCATCGGGGCAAGCGCAACGAGCCGGCTTACGTGCCTTTCGTGCTGCACCGCGTGGCCGAGCTGACGGGCCACGCGCCCGAAGCAGTGGCGGAAGCGACGACGGCCACGGCGCGGGCGGTGTTCGGAGTTTAAGTGTTGGGTGTCGTTGTCATGCTGAGCGTAGCGAAGCATCTCGCGTGGTGCAGTAAACTAAGGCGTTAGCTCAACAACGAAGCGAGCGAGATGCTTCGCTGCGCTCAGCATGACAACGATTCCTAACCCCCAAAAACCAACCTCATGCTCCTCATTCCCACCGATGCCGACCCGGCGGCCCCGCGCCTGCTCATCCTCTACACCGGCGGCACAGTGGGCATGGCCGTCAATCGGCAGCAGCAGCTCGTGCCGATGCCCTTCGAGAAGCTGGCTCGCCGGATGCCCGAGCTGCGGCGGCTGCCCTACCGGCTGGAGCTGCTGGCCCTGGCCGAGCCGATTGACTCGTCCAACGTCACGCCCCAGGACTGGCTGCTGCTGGCCCAGCTCATCGGCCAGCACTACGCCGATTTCGACGGCTTCGTTATCCTGCACGGCACCGACACAATGGCCTATTCGGCGGCGGCGCTGAGCTTTTTGCTGGAGCATTTGGGCAAGCCCGTCGTCTTCACCGGGGCACAGGTGCCGGTGGGGCGGCCCCGCTCCGACGCGCCGCGCAACCTGCTCACGGCCCTCGAAATCGCCGCCGCCCGCCACGCCCGCGCCGGCACCGTGCGCCTGCCCGAAGTCGGCGTATTTTTCAACGACGTGCTCATTCGCGGTACGCGGGCCAAGAAGGTCGAGAGCCAGCAGTTCGCCGCCTTCAAAAGCGAAAACTACCCGCCGCTGGTCCGCGCCGGCATCGCGCTCGACTTCGCCGACGAAAGTATCCGCCTGCTGCCCGCCGCCCACCTGAACGTGCATGAGCTGCTCGAAGAAAAAGTGGCCGTGCTACGCCTGTTTCCGGGCATCACGCCGGCCGTAGTCGGGGCCGTGCTCGGCGTGGCCGGCCTGCGCGGCTGCGTGCTCGAAACCTACGGCTCGGGCAACGCGCCCACCGCGCCTTGGTTCGTGGACTGTCTGCGCGAAGCGCGGGCGCGCGGCATCCACCTGCTCAACGTGAGCCAGTGCGAAGAGGGCCGCGTGGTGCAGGGCCGCTACGAAACCAGCGCCCATCTGCGTGAGTTGGGTGTGCTCGGCGGCGACGACATCACCAGCGAAGCCGCCATCACCAAGCTCATGTTCGTGCTCGGGCTGGGCCTCGGCGAGGACGATACGCGCCGGCTGCTGACCCAGGATTTGCGGGGCGAAATCACCTTGATTTGATGTGCAAATGTGGAAGATGTGCGAATGTGCTGATTGCTTCTCTGATTCAGCAGCTTCAATTTGCACATCTGCACATCTCCCACATCCGCACATCAATCACATCAGCACATTCTACGTTACCTTTGCCTCACCATTCAGAGGGGTGTCCGAGTGGTCGAAGGAGCACGCCTGGAAAGTGTGTATGGGCCAAAAGCTCATCGTGGGTTCGAATCCCATCCCCTCTGCTCAGTGAACAGTTATCACATTTTTGATAACTGTTCACTCATAACTGAAAGAAGAGGCGTGGCAGAGTGGTCTATCGCGACAGTCTTGAAAACTGTAGACCGTAATTGGTCCGGGGGTTCGAATCCCTCCGCCTCTGCGAGAAAGCCCCTCAGCGTCGTGCTAAGGGGCTTTTTGCTTGTAGCGCGGAGCTTTTGCTCCGCGTTGCCGCGCAAGCGGCAAAATTCGTTCGCACGCGCTGATTGCCGCTAGCACGGCAACGCGGAGCTTTTGCTCCGTGCTACCGCCCGCCCGGCGGGCAATACTGCTTCAAAAACCGGGTGTAAGTGGTAGCCAGGTGCCGCCCGGTGCCTTCGCCCTCGCTGATGCTGTGGGTGCGGTTGGGGTAGCTCATGAGCTGGAACGGCTTGTTGTATTTGATGAGCGCGTTTATCATCTGCTCAGCATTGTTGTAGTGCACGTTGTCGTCGCCGGTGCCGTGGACGAGCAGCAGGTTGCCGCGCAAGCCTTGGGCGTGGGCCAGCGGCGAATTGTCCACGAAAAAGTGCTTGTCGTCGGGCAGCAGGCCCATGTAGCGCTCCTGGTAGATGTTGTCGTAGTTGAGCTGATTATCGACGGCGGCGATGCTGATGCCCGTTTTGTAGATTTTTGGGTATTGGAATAGGAGGCTCAGCGTCGAGGAGCCGCCGCCACTCCAGCCCCAGACGGCCACCCGGCTCGTGTCAGCCCAGGTATTTTTCAGCACCTCAGTGGCGCCCATCGCCTGGTCGCGGATATTTAAAGCGCCGATGTTGTGGTAGATGGCTTTGCGGAAGGCCCGGCCGCGCGGGGCGGGCGCGCCGCGGTTGTCGAGCGACACATAGACGTAGCCGTCGTCGGCCATGCTGCCCTGGTAGAGGCGGTTGAGGCCCGTGCCGAAGCGGTCCGTCACGGTCTGGCTCGCCGGCTCGCCGTACACGTAAAACACGACGGGGTACTTCTTGGCCGGGTCGAAATTAGTAGGCTTAACCAGCCAGCCGTCCAGCGTTACGCCGTCGGCGGTTTTAACCTGAAAAAACTCGGGCTTGGGCAGCTTCATGGCTTTGGCGCGGGCCGGCACCTCGCCGCCGCTCAGCCGCTGGTGGGCGGGCAGCGACACGACTTCCTGCACCGGATAGCTCGTGGCACTCGAAAACGAGTGGATGGCCAGCCGGCCGTTGGGCGAAATTTCGTAGTCGTGGGTGCCCGCTTGCGCCGCTGGCGACACGCGCTCGGCCTTGCCGCCGGCCAATGGCACCCGGTAGAGGTAGCGCTGGGTGGCGTTCTGGGGCGAGGCGGTAAAGTAAATCTGCTTGCTGGCTTCGTTGATGGCGCTGATTTCGATGACGTCGTAGTCGCCGGGCGTGAGCAGGGTGGCTTTGCCGGCGCGGTCCACGGCGTATAGGTGCCGCCAGCCGTCCTTTTCGCTGCTCCACACGAAGCGCTTCTGCCCCTCAATCCAGTGCCAGCCGATGGCTTCGGACTTGGCATCAACCCAGGCCGCGTCGGTTTCGTTGAAAATTGTCTTGGCCGTGTTGGCTTCGGTGTTCACCAGTAAAATATTGCTCTCGTTCTGGCGACGATTGAGCTGCTGCACGATAACTTCCTGGGGGCCGCTCCACTCCATGCGCGGCAGGTAGTGCTGCACGGCATCGCCGGGAATAGCCAGCCACTTCGTCTCGCCGCCGCCCGCGCCCACCACCCCGATGCGGCAGCGGCTCGGGTCCTGGCCCACGATGGGGTACTCGACGGGTACCGTGAACGGGTACTCCGCATCGGTCGTGTTGAGCATCAGGTAGTTCTTCACCGGCCGCGCGTCGAGCTGCCAGTAGGCCAGCCGCTGCCCGTCGGGCGACCACCGGAAGCCGTCGCGGCAGTCCAGCTCCTCCTCATACACCCAGTCAAATGTGCCGTTGATGAGCCGGTCGGTGCCGTCCTGGGTGAGCTGCGTGATGCGGTGGTCGGCGAGGTTTTCGACGAATAGATTGTGTTCGCTCACGTAAGCTACCCGGCTGCCGTCGGGCGAAAACTTGGCGAACATCAGCGACGACTCGGGCCGCCCTTTGCCGAGCTGGCTCAGCTGCTGGCTCTTGCGGTCGAAGAGCCAATAATCGCCGCGCGTGTCGTAGCGCCACACTTTCTTGGTGTTCGCGCTGAGTAAAATCTTCGTGCCGTCGCCCGAGAGCGTGAAGCGGCGCACGGCCAGCGGCGCGCTCTGCCCGGCGGGCGTGAGCTGGGCTTTGCTCAGCAGCACGACCGGCTTGGCCGCGCCGCGGGCGTCGAGCTGGGCGAGGCCCTCATCCTGCACTTCGTAGTAGGCGTTGCCGTCTTTGCTCCACTGAGTTTCGGAGCCGAACTGGGCCGTGGCGCTGTGGGCCAGCAGCAGCGCGGCGGCCAGGGCCAGTGGGCGCGCAAGAAATTGAAGCATGGGTGGGTAGGCGAAGGGAATTAAGTTTCGGGGCTGAAAGTACGGCCGGCTGGGCAGTCGGCCCCGCGTCCTGTCAGTTTCTAGCGGTCCGAGATGATTTTGGAGACGTTGAACAGCGCGGGCGGGCGGCTTTTCGCCGCCTTGCCAGGTCTTACCCGCCCGCTTGGCGTTGCTGAGGGGCGTAAGAGTAGGCTGTTCAAGTAGCCCGCCGCTCAGGCCGTTCATAATCAAACCGGGCGGGCGGCGAAAAGCCGCCCGCCCGGGGTCACGTCGGGTTGCGCCCGCTCGCCACCTGCCCTGGCCCTGAAATCGCTGTAGTTTCGCGGCCCCGCTCGTTTCCGCTCTTCCACCCTATTACGCTCGCTTATGGCTACCGCCAAACCCGCTGCTGCCGCTACCAAGCCTGCCGCCACCACCAAGCCCAAGCATCCGGCGCAGGCCTCAGTCAGAAAGGCGACCGCCAAACCGCTCGAAACCGCCCCACCCGCGCCCGCCGCCCCCAAGCTCGCCCCGCCCGCCGACCGCCTGCACCTCATCGCCGAAGGCTTGCGCGAAAAATCCAGCGCCAAGCAGGCTATTTTCCGGGCCACGCAGGCCGCGTTTATGCTCCTGCGCCAGGTCTCGCAGCAGCTCTGCCTGGAGCTGACCCAAACCATTACCACCGAAGCCGACCCGAGCGTGCGCATCGAGTGCCTGCCGGTGAGCGAGCTGGAATTTCACATCCGCTTCTCGGGCGACTTGCTCGTCTTCGTCATGCACTCCAACATCGTCACCTTCCCCGCCGACTTCGCGCCCCTGACCACGCCCTACGTGGCGGAGGATTTCCGCCGCCGCTTTTTCGGCCACATCATGGCCTATAATTTCATGGCCGACAGCATCCGCTACCAGCGCCTCAACGACCCCGGCTACCTTGTGGGCCGCCTGCTGGTGAATATCGAAAGCCACTATTTCCTGGAAGGCGCGCGCCAACTCGAATTGCCCGGCCCCGACATGCGGGCCAACGCCATCACGGCCGACGCGCTCCGCCTGTTCGTGGAAAGCGCCATGATTGCCGCCGTAAACAACGATTTAATCGCGCCGCCGCTGGCCGAAATCGAAAAAATCAACGTCAAGCAGAAGCTGGAAAATCAGCAGGTGAGCGGGGGCAGCAAGGTGGGCTTTACGTTTACCAACCAGCAAGGACTACAGATTTAGACCGCAGATTTAACTGATTTTAACGGATGGAACGGATTATTTGTGGTTCAAAAATTATTTATACACCATCATGGGTGCGAATAATTATGAACCATAAATAATCCGTTCCGTCCGTTAAAATCAGTTAAATCTGCGGTCTAAATCTGTGGTCTTCCGTAGCCCACTTTTTCGCGCACCCTGGCCAGTACGCCCGCCCCGTATTCCTGTGCCCTGGTCGCCCCAATTTTAAGTTGCGCGTCCAGCTCGCCGAGATTGTTCAGGTAGAAGTCAAACCGCTCGCGCTCCGGGCCGAAGCGGCGCATAATCAGCTCGAACAGCGCCTGCTTGGTGTGGCCGTAGCCGTAGCCGCCGGCCTCGTAGCGCTGGCGCAAGTCGGCTGTTTCGGCGGGCGCGGCCAGTAGCGAGAAGAGGCGGAAGGTGGTATCGGTGTCGGGGTTTTTGGGGGCTTCGAGCGGGGTGCTATCGGAAATGATAGTTTTGATTGTTTGTAATAATTCTTTTTCCGGCGCGAATACGTCGATGATGTTGCCGTAGCTTTTGCTCATTTTCAGCCCGTCGGTGCCGGGCACGAGCATCACCTGCTCGTCCACGCGCGGGCGCGGGAGCACGAGCGTTTCGCCGTAGCGGGAGTTGAAGGCCTGGGCGATGTCGCGCGCGATTTCGAGGTGCTGAATCTGGTCCTTGCCCACCGGCACCAGGTCGGCATCGTAGAGCAGGATGTCGGCCGCCATCAGCACGGGGTAGGTGAAAAGCCCCGCGTTCACGTCGGCTAGTCGGTCGCTCTTGTCCTTGAAGCTGTGCGCGTTGGCCAGCATCGGGTAGGGCGTGAAGCACGACAAGTACCAAGTTAGCTCCGTCACCTGAGGCACGTCCGACTGCCGGTAAAACAGGTTTTTCTCCGTGTCAAACCCACACGCAAGCCAGGCGGCGGCCACGGCGTAGGTGTTGGCCCGCAGCGCGGCCGGGTCGCGCACGGTGGTGAGCGAGTGCAGGTCGGCGATGAAATAAAGCGAGTCGTGCGCCGGGTCGCGGGATAATTCGATAGCGGGCAGAATCGCGCCGAGCAAATTACCCAAATGGGGCCGGCCGGTACTCTGGATGCCGGTGAGAATACGGGACATGAGGAGATTAGATGAGGCTTTTGAGGTTCGCTGTTGCTGCTGTTTTAAGACATGAGACTGTGGGACATGAGACTATGAGACTTTAATAGGATGTGATTTAATATCCTAGAATTTCCTGTCTCAAAGTCCCATGTCCCACGGTCTCATGTCTAACGTCTCATGTCTTTCAGCCGCTGATTGTACGCGCGCACCACCGCTGCCAACTCCTGGGCCTTAACAGTGTTGGTGGCGAAGCGGCGCAGCAGGGCTGGGTCGGCGGCGAAGAGCGTGGCGGCGAAGGTACCCGCGCCCTGGCCGGCGGGCAGGCCGGGCGTCCGCTGGGGGCTGTAGATAACAAACGCCTGGGTGCTGGCTCGGCGCAGCACCGGCAGGCGCACGTAGGCCTTCATGCCCGCGCCCATATCGGCGATGTAGTGGTAATAAAACAGCTCCACGGGGCCGGATTCAACGATTTCGAGCAGGGGCGGGGTGCGGTAGCGCGCATCGAAGCCGTAGCGCACCCGGAAGCCGTCCTGCCGCTGGAAGCGGTGCTCGCCGGTGGTGAAGGCACTCAGGTCCTCGGGCCGAAACGTGCGGGTTTGCCCGTCGCGTACGCCCGCCACGCGGGTGGGGTGGTCGGCCTCGGCGGGTTCGAGCTTGAACTCAGCCGCGCCCATCGCGCCGCTTGTGAGGTGGTACGTGCCGAGCGCGAGCGCGTACTGAGCGTGGGCGGCGGGCGGAGCCAGGAGCGCCGCGCTGCCTGCGACCAGAGAAAACAGAATCAGCTGCTTCGACATAAATAAATAACGTACCGCAAAACAGTTACAGCAGTCGGCTTTGCGTACGCGATATTCTACGATATTTTACACGCTTTCGTCGGCCATTGCTTCCTGTTGCATTTCCACCGTTTCTTCCGGCCCGAGGTATTTATCGATGATATAATGCGCCAAATAAAGCAATGGTGTAAGCACGACGGCGGCGGCGAATTTATACCAGTAATTAAACCAGCCCACGCTTTGCACCTGGGCCAGGCTCCAGTTGCCGAACACGTGAAACGCGACGTAAAGCACCACGAACGAGTCCACGAGCTGCGAAATCAGCGTCGAGCCCGTGGCGCGGAGCCAGATAAAGCGGCTGCCGGTGATGCGCCGAAACAGCTGAAATACGCTCGCATCCAGCACCTGCCCGACCAGAAACGCTACCAGCGAGCCGATAATAATACCCATGCCCTGCCGGAAAATACTCTGGTAGGCAAACTCGATGTCGAACGGCCGGCCTTGCGCGTCGGTGCTGTTTAATTTAAGCCAAAAATCGGCCGGGGCGAGGTGCGTGGTGCCTAGAATGACCAGAAATGAGTACAGGATAAGTCCGGCCGTGAGGAAGCTGATGCGCAACACGCCGCGATGCCCGAAATATTCGTTGATAACATCGGTAGTTATAAACACAACCGGCCACACTAGCACGCCGGCCGTGAGGTCGCCGGTGAGGCCGAAGGTTTTGGCAACCGAAAATATCTTGACACCGATAATTTCGGCCAGCAGCGCATTAATTAAAAAAATGCTGCACAGCACCAGGTACAGCTGCTGTTTTTTGTGCGCGTGGGTGGTCATGTCGTAACACCAAGCCCCAGCTTGGTGACCCGTGGGGGCGTTGATAAGGGTATGAGTCGTTTAGGTTTTGCTCTGCAAAACTCAGGCGCGCACCAAGCTGGGGCTTAGCGTTACGCTACAAACTCACCAGCAGCCCTTCGGTTGCCAGCTCGGTCCACTCGAACACCGTTCTGGCCTCGGCCAGATGCGGCTCCAGCTGCTTGTAGCGCGACGAGAAGTGGCCGATGAGCAGGCGCTGGGCACCGGCGGCGCGGGCCAGCTCGGCGGCCTGCCGGGCGGTGCTGTGGTGGGTGGTGGCGGCGCGCTCGCGCAAGTCATCGAGGAACGTCGCTTCGTGGTAGAGCAAATCCACGCCGCGCACCAGCTCGGCCAGCTCGGGCTGAAAGCGCGTGTCGGAGCAAAACGCGTAGCGGCGCGGGACGGCCGGCGGCATCGCCACGTCGGCGTGCAGCAGGGCGGGGCGGCCGCTGGCCTCGTCGGCGAGCAGGTCCTGGCCGGCGGCGAGCTGGCTCAGCTCGGCGGCCGAGAGGCCGGGCGGCAGCAGGGCCTTCACGAGCCGGGCGCGGCGCGGCTGCTCCTCAATCAGATAACCCGTGCACGGAATGCGGTGGCGCATGGGCAAGGACCAGACCCGCACGAACGCATCCTCATAGACCACAGCGTGGGCTTCCGTATCTACGGGCACGAACGTGAGCGGGTAGCCCGGCTGGGCTTGCGCGTGAAACGCGACCGTGGTCAGGGCCAGCTCCAGGCCGGGCGGCCCGACCACGGTGAGCGGCTCTTGCCGGCCTTGCAGGTGCAGCGTATTGAGCAGCCCGAACAGGCCGTAGTAGTGGTCGCCGTGCAGGTGCGAAATAAAAACAACGCGCAGCGACGACAGCCGCCGCCGGTTTTCCAGAAACCGTAGTTGCGTACCCTCGCCGCAGTCGAGCAGGTAGCGGCCCTCGCCCACGGCCAGCAGCTGGGCCGTGGGATGGCGGCCCACCATCGGCGTGGCCGACCCGCTGCCCAGGATTTGTAGCTCGAAAGTCAAGGTAGTTGTCAGTTGTTAGTTGTTAGTTGTCAGTGAGGGGGCGTTCTCAGCGGTAAGTGGCTTTTCAGGAGGGGCCTAAAAATAGAAGTTGTCAGCTGTCAGCCGAAGCGCTGACAACTGACAACCAATCACTAACAACTAAACTACTCCTTATCTGTCAGGTCACGCTCGATGGCGTGCAGGAAGATGCGGTCGATGCCTTCCTCGACGGTGGGCAGGATGTGCAGCACCGATTCGAGCTTGGAGATGGTGATGAGCTTGAGCACGTGGTCTTGCAGGCCGGTGAGCACGAGCAGCCCGCCGGTCGAGTTGCACAAGCGGTTGGCGATGAGGATGCTGCTCAGGCCCGACGAATCGGTATACTTGACGTGCTGCAAGTCCAGAATCAGGTTGTTGTGACCCTCGGCGTTGAGCTTGACGAACTCGGATTTCAAGTCGGGCGCGACGGTGGTATCGAGCTTTTTCTCGTCGATGACGATGACGGTGTAGCTCTCTTTTTTATCGATGGAATACTTCATAAAAGCCGTGGCGGTAGGAAACAAGATGGACGCGGATTGGGGGGCGAAGGTAGGGATAAATCCCAAAATCCGAAACTTGTTTTCGGGCCTGGCTCAGGGTGAACGGGTTAAGACAAGGGGCCCGTTGGTCCGAGCCGTTCGGGGTCGTTCCGGGCGCGCCGTTCAGGTCGTTCCCGCAGAGGGCGCGGAGGTTTAACCGCAGAGGAGCGCAGAGGCCGAATTGGTCTAGCGGCTGGTTGGCGCGACGGGGCCGCCAAACGTGAGTGAGGCCCAGGTGCTGAGCCAGTCGGCGCGGGCGGCGAGCGCGGGCGGGGCCGGCTCCATGTGCACCGTCGCCAGCAGATACGGGCCGGCATCGGGCAGGCGCAGTAAGGCCCGGCCTTGCCGGTTGGTGTGGGTGGTGAAATGACGAGGCGGCAAGGCGGTGAATTTTTTGGCAGCGCCGGGCGTGGTTTTGACGGGAGCCGTGGCCGCCGCGCCGCCGTTCCAGAGCTGCACCAACGCGCCCGCCACCGGCTGGCCCCGGCGCAGCACCCGCACGGTGAGCGCCGCGCCCGGCTTGAGGCGGAAGGGATTTTGCTCGGGCACGATTTCGAGCGGCAGTCCCAGCACCCGCCGGTAGGCTGTATCGGCGGCCGGCAGCGGGGCGGATGCGGCTGGCCCGGTGGCGAAGAGTAGCGTTTTAGCGCAGCGCTGATACGCTTCGCGGCCGGGCTTGGTGGCAGTTTCGCCGGCCTGCTCGCGCTGAAGCAGGGCATTGGTCAGGCCCTCAGCTCGTAGGTAGGCGGTGAACTTATCGGGCGGCAACTCGATAAACGACGGCCGCGACGTGAGCAGCACCAAGTGGGTACCCAACGCGGGGCAGCGCACGGCCGGCGCAACGGAATCCAGCAGCAGCGCCGGGCGCAGGTCAGTGGAGTCCTGGCCCAGCCCGAAACGCACGAAGCGCAGCGTCTTGCGGGTCGGCCGCGCCCAGGCATCGCCCCGGAAGTCCTCGCCGACGAGCAGCCGCAGCGGCACCAGCGCGCCGACGGCTACCCGGTACGCGGCCGGTTGGAGCCAGAACTCGTGGGCCAGCGCGGCGGCCGACGTCAGGCAGCCGGCCAGCAGCGACCCGAAACGAAGCAAACACATAGTTGGTGGTGAGCAGTAAATAGCGGGCGTTCGACCCGGTTCGGGCAAATGTCAGCTTTGGAATTTAGCCCGCACGAACGACGGCAGTTCAACCAGTAGGACGGCTTTAGCAGGAGCCGTTCGCTGAAATAGGATGCGTTCCCGAATACCAAATTCTTTAGGGTCTGCGGTGCGCAAAACGTAGGCGTACTCGCGGCCGCGAACGGTGTAGGTGTAATGCGCGTCGTAGTGCGTGCCCTCGTCGTGTTTTTCGGGAATGACTTGCAAGCGCTGGCAGGTAGCGACTGCCAGGTCGCCGTCTGCTATGATGCCCAGCAGGTAGCGGACGCGCCTGGCCC
>JANXNW010000054.1 GCA_025353905.1 Hymenobacter sp. | reverse complement strand
GCCCGAATCGGTACCGCGTAATCAAACCGAATGACGAAAAACTGCACGTCGATGCGCAAGCCCAGGCCCGCGCCCACGGCGAGCTGCTTCAGAAACTGGCTGGCCACGAACTGCCCGCCGGGCCGGCTTGGGTCGTTATTGACGAGCCAGATGTTGCCCGCGTCCAGAAAGACCGCGCCCTTCACGTAGGGCACCAAGTCCTGGCGGTATTCGAGGTTGCCTTCCAGGCGCAGGTCGCCTACCTGGTCATAGAAGTTGTTCACGATGTCGCCAGGGGCGGGCTTGTACGTGCCCGGCCCGATTTGGCGGGCGGCAAAGGCGCGGATGGAGTTCGGCCCGCCGATGCCGTACTGGCGCAGGTAGGGCAGCGAGCCGCCGGCTGAGTTGCCGTAGGGCAGCCCCACCCCAATTTGCAGCCGGCCCACGAAGCGGTTGCCCGACTTCGGGTCATTGCTAAGACGATAGTATTCGCGCAGCTCCAAATCGAGCTTGCTATACTGCGCAAAGCGCTGGCCGGCAATGGTGTAGAACTGCTGGGGGTCCTTCTTGACCGTTATGCCGCTCAGCGCGTTGGCCACGTTGCCGCTCAGCTCGATTTGGCCCTGGAAGAAAATCTGCTGGCGGCGCTGCTCCAGCGACTGCTGATTAAAGGTGTAGCGGTACGAGCTGCCCAGGATGAACTGCTGCTGGAAAGCGGTCTGTAGAAACGGCTTGGCTTTCAGAATCCGATTAAAAGTGGTATCCGTCGAGACGGCGTTGTAGGTCACGTCGATGGGCCGCAATTCCTGTTCGTTGGTGATGCGCGTTTTCCAGCTGTAGCCATAGTTGATATTGTAGCTCGTGGTGCGGAAGTAGCCCGTGCGCGTGACGTAGCGCGCGCCCAGGCCGAAGCTGGTGCGGGGCTGAAAGTCGGAATTGGGCAGCGCGATGTTGAGCAGCGGCAGATTCGGGGCGATGATGCGCGGCACGAGCAGCTGGGCATTCAGGCCAAACTCAGTCGAAATCAGCCCGCTGTTGCCGCGGCTCTCATTGCCTTTCGGGGCGGTGGTCTGGGTTTCGTAGCTGGCCACGCCGTTGATGAGCAGCTGCTCGGCCCCGCGCAGGGCCGAGCGGTTGCGGTAAGTCAGCGTGAGGCCCGGCCCGGTGAAGCCGCTGGTTTTGGTTATCAATTGCAATTCGGCCCGCAGGCTTTTCTTGCGCAATTGCGTCATCAGAATATCCGAATCGAGGCGCGCCCGGCCGGCCGAGTCGCCCGCCGCCGAGGGCCGAAACCGGATTTCCACGAACCGAAACGTGCCCAGGCTCATCAAGCGGCTCAGGGTCTGGTCGCGCCGCCGCTGCCGAAACAGGCTGTCGGGCCGCAGGAAAACCGCCCGCGTGAGCGCGCTGGCCGTGAAGAGCTTCTCGTCGGGCAAGTACCGAAACTTCTGGTAGCGCACCGGCTCGCGCCGCACCGTGTCGGTGAGCAAATAATTCGAGTTCAGCGTAATGGTTTTCAGGTAGTATGGCCGCAGGGCGCGGGCCGGCGCGTCGGCCTTCACCTTGTAAAAAACATTGACCTTGCCGCGCAGCGTACTATCCACCTGAAAGAGTAAATACCCCGGATTGAAGTAATAATAGCCCTGGTTTTTGAGCGCCTGGTCCACGCGTACCCGCTCCTGGGTCAGCACGTCGAGGTCATACGGCTCGCCCACTTTCAATAAGCTCCGCTCTTGGGTGCCCCGAATGGCCGCGTCGATAAGCGTGTCGCGCTCCGGGAAATGAATTTCCTGAATGACGTACTGCTGATTGGGCCGCACGGTGTAATTCACCTGGGCGGTGTTGTCCTTCGTCACGACGGCGCTGCTCACCGCGCTCTGGAAATAGCCCCGGTTTTGCAGGCGGTTCACCATGAGTTTGCGCGTGTTGGCGGGCTGAGTCTGGCTGAGCAGCACGGGCGGTTCGCCGAGGCGCGAAGCCAAAAAGTGCTTTAGCCCCTTGGTCTTGCCCAGCCCGAGGTGCCAAAAATACAGCTTCGGCCGCTGCCCCAGGATGGCCGAATTGGGCTGGGGCCGCACGAGCCCGGTCAGCTCAGCCGTAACCGCGTCCTGGTTGCGCAGCTTGGTGGGCGAGTCGATGCTGATTTTGCTGCCCGTGTAGAGCTGTTGCCCCGCCGGCACGTAGCGCAAGCCCGAACAACCAGCAATGAACAATGAACAATGAGCAATGAGCAATGCCCGCCAGCTAAGGCGGGCGGGGCGCAACTTGGCGTGGCCGCGTTTCACCAGCTCGCCGCCACCGGATTTGCCGTTAGCCTGAACAGGCGAGAATTGCCTCGTTACGCTCGGGTCGCCTGGCAGGAATTGCTCGTTGCTCATTGTTCATTGCTCATTGGTGTAGCCGCCGTCGAATCGGTCAGCCGCTGGTCGCGGCGCTTCTGGTTTTCCTGCTCCAGCTTGTCCTGCTTGCGCTGCTCGCGGCTGTCTTGCTTCACGTCACGGCTCACTTTTTCGAATAAATCCTTCAAGTCAGTGTAGTCGCGCTGGAACACGACCGATGTGCCGGTGCGCACAATCGGGCCGTCGATGTCCTCATAGGCGTTCTGGCGGAAGGCGCGCAGGCGCAGGCGGCCGTCGGCCAGCAGCGTGTATTCGAGGCTGATGTCGCCGGCGAAATTGCTGGCCGCGCTCGTGCCGGCGGTGCTCTGGTTGCCGGTGCCGCCGCTCAGCGGCAGGTCGGTGCCGAGGCGCACGGTGAGGCGGTTGTTGAAGAGCTGCCGCCGCAGGGCTACGTTCAGGTCGGTGCGGCCCTGGGCCGAGCCGGTGGCGTAGTCGGCCTGATTGGTTACGCCCAAGTCCAGGCCCAGCCCGGCCAGGTACTTGCCGGTCAGGCTCTG
>JANXNW010000038.1 GCA_025353905.1 Hymenobacter sp. | reverse complement strand
ACCCGCACGCTGCCCTGGCGGGTGAATTTGAGCGCGTTGCTGACCAGATTGACCAGCACCTGCTGCAGGCGCACGGGGTCGCCGAGCACGGCCGTGGGCACCGTGGGGGCTACTTCGACCCGGAAATCCAGGTCCTGGCTGTCGGCCGCGTAGCGAAACAGCGTTTGCAGGCCGCGTACCAGCTCGGGCAGCCGAAACGGTACTTCTTCCAGGCTGAGCTTGCCGGCTTCCATCTTCGACGAGTCGAGGATGTCGTTGAGAATGACGAGCAGGTTTTGCGACGAGCCGCCGATGGCCGTCAGGTACTCCGTCTGCTCGGGCGTGGTGGGGGAGTAGCGCAGCAGGTTGGTCAGCCCCACGATGGCATTCATCGGGGTGCGGATTTCGTGGCTCATATTGGCCAAAAACTGCGCTTTGGCCCGCTGCGAGGCTTCGGCCGCGTCGCGGGCCAGGCGCAGCTCGCCGTTGATGCGCTCGATGGCCTGGTTTTTCTGGCGCAGCTCGGCCGTGCGGCTGCGTACCGTGCGCTCCAGCTGGTTGCGTTGCCCGCGCAACACCCGCTCGCGGGCGCGCACCAGGACCAGCAGCCCGCCGGCCAGCGCCAGCGCGGCCAGCGCCAGCACCCACGGCCGCTGCCACCAGGGCGTAGCCACGCTGAAAGCAGCGCGCACGGCCGGGCTCCAGGTGGTGTTGCTGGCCGGGCCCGCGAGTCGGGTCTGGGCCTCAAATACGTACTGCCCCGGCCCGAGGCCAGCAAACTGCGCGTCGTCGGCCGGGCCGGGCCGGGTCCACTCGTCGCTGAGGCCGCGCAGGCGGTAGCGGTATTCGAGGCCGGCGGCCGCGCCGGGGCGCAGGCTCAGCCCTTCGAGCAGAAAGCTGACGCGGTGCCGGCCGGCGGGCAGCTCACCCAGCGCGTGGGCGGGGCGAATTTCGCCATCGGCGTCGGCCAGCACCAGCGCCAGGCCGGGCGGCGCGGCCGGGCCGGGCCGGCTGACGCGGGCCAGCTCAGCCAGGTCGAGCCGCAGCCAGCCGGCGCGGGTGGGCAGCCAGGCCAGGGCCGCGCCCGCTGGTTCGGCGGCGTCGGCCCCCATCGGCGCGTTGGCGGCCAGCGTCACGCCGGGCAGTAATTCGGCCACGAGCGGGTTGTCGGGCCCCGCGATGGCGCGGGCTACGCTGTCGCCGGCCCGCAGCAGGCTCAGCCCGCGCGGATGCACCAGCAGCAGCCCGCCGGCTAGCGGCGCGGGTTGTGATGCAGGCAGCGGCAGCAGGGCCGTGAGGTAGTCGTCGGGCAGCGCGCCACTGGCCTGGGTCAGGTGCTGCCAGCCCGTCGCGCCGGCCGATTGTCGATACAGCCCCTGGCCTTCGGTACCCACCCAGATGGCCCCGGCCGCGTCCTCGGCCAGCGCGTTCACGTCGAGGCCGCTCGCATTGAGCCGTTCGTGACGAAAGCGGCCCGTCAGGGGCTCCCACACCGCCAGTCCGGTGTTGTGCGTACCTACCCAGACGCGCCCCCGCCGGTCGGCCAGCAGCGCCACGATGCCGTTGTGCAGCAAGCCGTTAGCCGTGGTAAAGTGTCGGGCGGACTGCTGCGTCGCGCCGGGTCGGGCCGGGGGCACCAGGTACAGCCCGTCGGCTACGGTGCCCACCCACAGGCCACTGCCGGGCGCGTAAGCCAGCGCCGCCACCGCCGAGCCCAGCCGGGCGGGCAAGCCCGGTACGCCCGGTACCGGCCCGGCGGGTTGGCCCCGCGGGTCGAGCGTTTGCAGATTGCCCAGGCCATCGACCTGCCAAAAACCCCCGCCGAGCGCAGCCGGCCGAACCAGGCGCACGGGCGGGCGGGCGGGTGTGCCGGGTCGGGGCCACAGGCTCAGGTGGCGGTCGGCGTGTTGGAAGAGGCCCTGGCCAGCAGTGCCCAGCCAGGCGTTGCCCTCGCGGTCTTCGAGCAGGCAGGTTGCCGCCGCGTCGCTGGGCAGGCTGAGCTGGTAGCGCCGCCGGTACGCGCCGAGCCGAGCCGTGTCGGGCGCGGGTGGGCCGACGCGCGGGGCTGGCCCACCCGCCACGGCGGGGCCGGCCGGCCGAAACGGGTCGCTGTCGAGCGCCCGCACCGAGCGCCCGCCCCGCTCGTGCAGCACCCAGAGCGCACCCGTAGCCGGGTTTTGCCAGAGGCCGGTCACGAAGTCTTCAGCCAGCCCGTCGCGGGTGGTGTAGGTGCGGAAGCGGCGGCCGTCGTAGCGCACCAGCCCCTCGGCGGTGCCCAACCAGAGAAACCCCGGTTGGTCTTGCAGCAGGCAATACACGAACGGCTGGCGCAGGCCCTCGGCCGGCCCCAGCTGCCGCAGGTAAGCACGCGGGCCAGCGCTCCCCGGGGCGGCGTTGGGCGCGGCCAGTCGTTGGGCGGCCGTCGGGGCCACGCCAGCCAGCAGCAGCAGGAGCAGCAGCAGCCAGCGCCTCGTCCACACGCCGATTAAAAAAGAGCTATTCACAAAAAAAAGTAAGGCGGCCAGGCTATTCCCCAGCGGATTAACCCTGGCGGCCCTGCAAGTTAGCGGCGCGGTTTGCGCCTGCCCGCCGGCCTTAGCCCATCCTGCCCAAACCCTCGCCCAACTGGCTTCAGTACGCAATCAAAAGCCAGCCGCTCCGCCGCGCTTAGGCAAAACGGCGGGCAAAACGGCTCGCCCGCAAACTTTTCAGTGCTGCCCGGCCTTGTGCCAACTAGGGTTCGGCGTGCGGGCGCGTATTTTTGTGAATGCCCGGCACCGTGCCGCGCCCTAGTTAAACTTCTCTTAAGCTTCCCTACTTTACCCTCCCCATTTTTATGGCTGTTTATCCCGAATACATGGTTGCCCCCATCCGCCAGGACCTTACGGAGGTTGGTTTTGAGCAGCTTATGTCGCCCCAAGAGGTAGATGCCGCCCTGGCCGACACCGAAGGCACCGTGCTGGTGGCCGTTAATTCGGTCTGTGGCTGCGCCGCCGCCAAAGCCCGTCCGGCCTTGAAGCTGGCCCTGGCCAGCGCCGACAAAAAGCCCGACCGGCTCGTGACGGTTTTCGCCGGCATGGAAACCGACGCCGTGGCCCAAATGCGCGCGCATTTGCTGCCCTACCCGCCGTCGTCGCCCTGCATTGGTTTGTTCAAAAACGGCGAACTGGTGCACATGATTGAGCGCTACCACATCGAAGGCAACGACCTTACACGCATCGTTAATAACCTGCAAGGTGCTTTTGAAGAGTATTGCTAAGGTTTGAACTTAGCTGAATAAATGGTCGCTCCGGTTTCGGGGCGGCCATTTTTGTTGTTGGGCCCCAGCTTTTTGGTGGGCCTGGCCGCCGTAAAAAGCAACGCCCTGCGCGCCGTGAGCCCGGCGCTGGCTATGGACAAACAATTCGCCGACCGACACTTTTAACGCATGGGTGCGGTGTAGGAGCTTGGTTTTTGCAGGGCCCTCAGAAACGAAAGGTCACCCGTGGCGAGACGTAAGTCAGGTCGCGCCCGGCCCCGCTTTCCTTGAGAAAATCGCCGGCCTGGAAATAAGTCAGGAACAGCTCGAATTTGAGGTGCCGGTTGGCGTTCCAGTCTATTTCCCCGGTCAGCTGGTTGCCGATGTAGGCCGATTGGGCGGCGTTGCCGGGGCGTTGCAGCACAACGGGCGCGCTGTAGAGGCCGTCGGCCCGGCTGGCGCGCCAGAAAAAATCCCAATCGATGCTGGCCACCACCCCGGGCAGGGCGTGCGGATGTAGGGTGAGAATGGGGTGAAGGTCGCGCAGGTTGGCGGGCCCCACCAGGGAAACCTGGCCGAAGTACGTGCCCTTGGGAAACAGCGGGTTGAAGGTCTGCAGCGTCGGGGCGGCAGGGTCTTGGTCGCCGCTGATGTAGTCACTGCGCAGGGTCAGCTCGGGGCTCAGGGGCCACTGATGAAACACGTACCCGAACTCGCCGGCAATCGTTCCGGCCCGGATGCGGCCGTCGCCAAAATGGCCGAACTGGTACACGCCCTCCACGTTGTAGCGGAAGGGCCCCGGCGTGCCCCACCAGCGCACGCCCACCGACTGCCGCCGCTCCGCCGCCCGCCCCTGCTGGAAACGGGCCTGGGTGTTGTGAAACCCAAGGTAGTACACGTCCAGGCCCCCGGCGAGCTTTTTGAGGGGCCGCACGCCGTACAGGCCCCAAAACCAGACGTTGGGATTGGTCCCGTCGTCGAAAAAGCCGGGCTTGGTGGTGGCCGGCCGGGTCACGAAGCCGTCCAGCTCCAGGCGGCGGGTGTGCCAGAAAAAGCGCCCCCCGTCGAAGGTCTGGCGCACGGTGAGCGGGTCGCGCACCGAAATCAGCCGCGAGGAGCCGTAATTCATTTCCTGGCGGCCCAGCCGCAGCGTCAGCGTGCGGCCGGCGTCGCCGATGGCCACGTCCGCAAAGGCTTGGTGGAGGTCCAGCTGGTCTTCGTCGGCGGGCCCGGGGCCCCCGCGCTTGCCGGAAGCGATGCCGCTTTTCAGCTCGCCGAACAGCCGAAAATGCCGGCCGAAGCGCGCGCTGGCGTGCAGCATGTAGCGTTGCAGTAAGTAGCCGTTGTTGTCTTCGACGCCCTCGCCCCAGCCCGTGTTATTAAATAGCTCGTACTGCTCCCGGATTTCGCCGCCCAGGGTCAGGTAGCTGTTGCGGGAGGCGGTGAGGGGAATGAATTTGACCGGGTCGAAAACGCTGCGGCGCACCGTCGAGTCGTGGGCCAGGTAGCGGTAGTCCTCCTCGGCCCGCAGCAGCAGGAACGGCGGCGGCTCGGCCAGCGCCTGCGCTTGCGCCGCCCGGGCCCAGCCCAGAAAGCCAAGCACTAAGCCAAAGCGAAGCAGGTTGGAGGTTCGTGCCACGGCGGGATAAAATGGGCGGTTAGCGCGGGGCGTTCTGGCTGTCGAGCTGCTT
>JANXNW010000025.1 GCA_025353905.1 Hymenobacter sp. | reverse complement strand
TGTCGTTGCGCCAATTCGCTCTCCAATCCGCGCAAACGGTGTATCAGGCTCACCAGCAACAGTGGACCCCTTACCTGCGCCAACTCCTGCAAAATCCGCTCATTCCCGCACTTATACCAGCGAGTGCGTAAGTCCTAAATTGATAAGAAAGCGAGTGCGCTCACCGAGAGCAATTCAATTCAGCGCAATGTGCGCAATATGCGCGCTTGGTTTGAACGGGATATTATGGCAGCTCAAGGCCAAGGTGGGCAGCAGGTAGTGTACAGCCTGACGTTTCATAACCCGATTGGGGAGCCTTACAATGAAACGCGAACTGACTGCGATGCGAGCATTGCGGGCAGCGGCACCGAGCACCTGATGATTACGGAGGTCATGAAACCCATCGTGTGGCTGTCGGTAGGAGGCGCACCCAAGCACATTGTGCAGCAAGCGGTGGTGGTGGTCGAATCGAGCCAGCCGAATACGCCAGACGTGGCAACGCAAACGGTAGCGGTGGGAGCGAGCGTCGTGTTCGACGGGTCGGGGTTGGCGAATGCCGCAGCCGAACCGGTGGAACCAGCTAACCCCGCCGGTTCAGCGGCTGATGCGCCGCTGGCCACCGATGCCCCTTCAACCACCGATTCCACTCACCCCCTCGCTTAGTCTGCCTCTCGTCATGGATAGCACCATTAATTTCGGTATCGACCTAGGTACCACCAACTCCGTCATTGCCCGCTTCGTGAAAGGGGAGGTGCAGGTGTACAATAATCCGATGGACCAGGGCCGAAGCTCACTGCCGTCGGTCGTGGGGTTCAAGAAGGATAAAATCTTTACTGGTGCCCCGGCTCGCACCCTGTACGAGAAGGACACGAAGAGCGTGGTTAGTGCCTTCAAGCGGCGCATGGGCACTACAGAGAGCTACAAAATCAAGGCAACGGGGCAGTCGGTGACACCGGTAGATTTGTCGGCCATTGTACTGAAAGAGCTGAAGACCTTTCTGCCCCCTGGTGAGCAGTTGAAAGCAGCGGTCATCACCATTCCGGCCTCCTTCGACACGATTCAGTCGAACGCCACCAAAGAAGCGGGGATGCTGGCCGGTTTGGAGCAGGTGATTTTGCTACAGGAGCCTATTGCGGCCAGCCTGGCTTACGCGAACATGAAAAAAGCCCGCGAACTGGACGAAGGCCAGTGGCTGGTGTACGACCTCGGGGGTGGCACGTTCGACGTGGCTTTGATTCGCATCAAGGACAACGAGATGAAGGTGCTGGACCATGAGGGCGACAATTTTCTGGGCGGCACCGATTTTGACCGGCTTATCGTGGAAAAGCTGATAATCCCGAAACTGGAGGCCCAATTCAGCTTCAACAACCTGGCCGACCAACTGCAAAGCGACTCGGGACAGTACCGGGCCAATTACCAGATGTTGCTGCGGAAAGCAGAAGAAGCGAAAATTGCGCTGTCTAGCCGAAGCTCGGCCGAGGTTGTGGTGGATGGCATGGAGGATGAGGACGGGAACGTGGTGGACGTAGAAGTAACCATCACACAATCTGATTTTCAGGAGCTGATAAAGTCGGCAGTGGACCGGACGGTGGGCATGGTGAAGGAAATACTGACCCGCAACAAGCTACTGCCGCGCGACTTGCTTTTTACCCTCATGGTGGGCGGCTCGACGTTTATTCCCTACGTGCGGCAGCGGGTGGGCGAATCGTTAGGAACACCAGTTAATTGCGACATTGACCCAACGACGGCCGTGGCGGTGGGCGCGGCCTATTACGCGGGCACCAAGAAACGGGAGAAGGACGAGGCAACCCGCGCCGCGAAAGCCGGGGCACGGTTGCAAGTCAAAACCAGTTATGAGAAGGCTTCGCGGGAGAAGGAAGAGATGTTCAACGCGAAAATTACCGGCGACCTGACGGGCCTGAGCTACCGGATTACACGGTCAGATGGCGGGTCAGATAGTGGGTTGAAGCGGCTCACAGAGCGTATCAGCGAGGACCTCCCGTTGGCAGCTGACACGTTTAACATGTTCCGTTTCGTGGTGTACGACGGTCAGAACAACGTGGTAGAAACCGACCTGGATGATATTACCATCAATTCGGCTTTCACCATCGGCGGTCAGCCACTACCAGAAGATATTTGCCTGGAAGTTGATGACGATGACCGGTTGGGGGAAACCAAATTGCAGGTGCTTTTCAAACGGATGTCGTCGTTACCAGCGACTCAGACGGTACGACTGCCTTTGAGGAAAACTTTGGTTAAAGGTGATGGAACGGAAGCTATTTTCATCAACGTGCTTGAGGGGCCGCAAACGTCGCTCGCTGAGGCCAATAAGCTCATCGGCCACTTAGCTATAAGCGGCAACAACTTGAAGCGTGATGTTCAGCGCGGTTCCGACATTGAAATTACCGTGGATATGTCCGAATCGCGTGATTTGACAGTCACAGTGTACTTGTCGATGATTGACCAGGAATTCAGGGAGGTTTTCACACCAAAAGCCCGCGCTACTTCGGTGGATTTAGTGCAGCGGGAGTCGGGTGATTTGAACCAGAAAATTCAACACGAGATACAGGCTGCTGAAGAACGCGAGGACTACGAGATGGCGGTGGCCCTCAAAAAGCTACGTAAGGATGCGGGCGACTTGAGCGAGGAAGCACAGGAGTTGACCCGAGACGACACAACGGATAAAAAATACCAGCTCGAAGACCGAAAGCGTAAGCTGGCTCAGCAACTGCACGACACGACGCGGGACAAGATTCTGTCCGAGATTAGAGCTATCTACTTGGAAGAGAAAGACCAGTGCGAGCAATTGGTAGATGAGCACGGCAATGACCAGGAACGCAAGTATCTGCGCGACGTAGTGGCCCTAGAAGCGGGCGCGCTCAGCAGTGGTTACGTGCCGAAGGTGCAGGAACTGATTGACCGGATAAGCAGTATTCGCTACACTATTCTGTGGCGGGTGCCAGCGTTCTTGTCGAATGTTTTCGCTAACATGGAACGTCAAAGCCACCGCATGAACAACCAGGAGCAAGCGGAGCGCCTGATATTGGATGGCCGGCGCACGCTACAAAGCCTGGATTGGACCGGACTGCGCTCCATCAATAACCAATTGATAGGCTTGTTGCCTACCGGGGAACGGCCATCCGTAGGTGGCAAAATCGGCTTCTAGGCATGAAATCCAAAGACTTCCAAGCTCTGCTGCTGCGGGCCGCCGTGGTGGCGATGGCAGCCGATGGCGAAGTGGCCGAGACAGAGAAGCAGGAATTGGCGCGGGTCGCCAACTCCACTGCTTATTTCTTGGGCTTCGACCACACGGCACTACTGCCGGACTTACTGGCCGATGAGAAGAATACGGCGGCTGGTGCGGTGGCGCGGCTTGCCGAAGCAGTAGCAGCCGCTCAGCTAAACGACCGGCAGGAGTCCGCGCTGCTGGATGTCTTGCTCCGGGTAATAGAAGCGGATGAGGTGGTCCTGTTGGCGGAACGTGAGCTGTTGCGGGCGCTACGCCCGGTGCTTCACCTGCCCGATGCGCTGTTGCTGGGACGTTATCCGCGGCTGCTGGGGTACCTGATGTCGGATGGTGAGGACCAAGTGTTGAAAACCTGACTTATCCTACCGTTCGGCCTCCTGCTTGGCCTTCCACACTTTCGCCCAGCGCACGGCTTCGTCGTAGAACCCGTGGAACGACTTGCTGACCTGGCCCTTGGTGTCGTAGTTGGCCATGCGGGGGCTGAGGCTCACGCCGAACTCGGCGACGAAGATTTTGAGCCACGTCGGCCCTTCCAGCTGCTTCAGCAGGCCGTAGCTGGCCAGGGCGCGGTACGCGGCCGGGAAGGCGCTTTTGAGACGGGCGGCCTTGCTCGTCAGCTCGCCCAGGTGCCAGCGGCCGGTGGCGGCATCTATCGCGCCCAGGGTGGCGAGCAGCGCGCGCACGTCGGCCGGGGTCAGGCCGTGTTGGCAAAGCAGCTGCAAGGTTTGGGGCAGCGGCTCGGGTGGCGGGGAGGGCGGGCGTGGGCCGGCGGCCGGGCGCGGCACGGCCTGCCGGACCTGCTCGGTGAGGCTGCCGATGCTCTGGGTGCGGTCGCCGCGCACGAACGGCACCAGCACCCGAAACAGGTACTTGAGCACCTGCACCGTGGGCGGGTAGTCGGTGAGGAAATGCACGTAGTGGCCGCTGGTGGCCGTCCATTCGGCCCAGAGCTGGGCACGGGCCCCGCGGAGCCGGGAGCTGCCGGCGAGCTGGCACAGGGCTTCGGTCAGGCGCACGGCCAGCCAGGACAGGTAGTAGGTTTCGGTGAACGGCTCCGATGCCTCGTAGCCGTTGAACGGCAGGGCCAGGGCCGCGCTCTGTACCTGCATGAGCTGATAAGCGGCGGCGGGGTATGGCTCGCCGTTTACGCCGCCCTGCATCGTGAGTCGGCACAAATAGCGGATGCGGTGCTCGGCATTCGCGCAAGTGGTCAGGTGGGCCTCGAAGTAATCGACCAGGTTGTTCGACGCGAACGGGCTGGCCGCGCCCAGCCAGTCGGCCAGTTCGTGGGACAGCGTTTCGTAGGCATCGGCCACCTCGGCGGGCAGCGTATCGGTCGGGAACGGGTATTTTGTAAGCTGTTGGCTCATAGCGGTTAGCCATTAGCTTTTCTCAATAGACAGAAGCTAACAGCCAATGGCTGACAGCTAAAAGCTTATTCGCTAGGCGAAGGCGCGGGAAAACTCGTCGAGCATGGTGTCCTCGGTCACGTTCACGTAGCGCCGGAAGGCGGTCAGGCTTTTGTGGCCGGTGATGCGCATGACAACCTCGGGGCGTACTCCGGCCTCCAGGGCCAGCGTGACGAATGTGCGGCGGGCCGTGTGCGTGGTGACAAACTCGTACTTGGGGGCGGTGTGGGCGCGGCGCTGGCCGCCCGCGTAGCGGACGCGCTCGGTGGGCGCGTCGATGTCGGCGAGGCGGGCCAGCTCTTTGAGGTGGCCGTTGAGCTTCTGGTTGGCGAGCGGGCGTAGGGTGCCGTCGCCGACGCGGGCCAGCAGCGGCCGGGCCTCGGGGCGCACCGGCACGGTGAGCGTGGTGCGGGTCTTCTGGGTGGTCACGCGCAAGCGGTCGGCCTGGATGTGCTCGGGCCGTAGGGCGGCCACGTCGGAGAAGCGTAGGCCGGTGTACACGCCAATCAGGAATAAGGCACGGGCGTTGTCGAGGGCCGGGCGGGCGCTCAGGTCGAGGTCGGTGAGGCGCTGCACCTCGGCGCGGGTGAGCGTGAGAATATCCTGCTCGCGGTGCTGCCAGCCGAATTTCTTGGGGTCGGCCACGACCGGAAAGCCGTTGTCGATGGCCCAGGTCAGAAAGTGCTTGAGCCGAAACAGGTTTTTGTGAACGGCGCTGTCCACGAGGTTGCGCTGGGTGAGTAGGTAGCGGGCGAAGCGTTCGGCGAAGCCGCTGCCCACGGTGGCAAAGTCCACGGCGTAGCCTTCTAGCCGTTGCAGGTCGCGCAAGTGGCGAAGCGAGGTGCGGTAGGTACGGAGCGTGTTGGGGCTTTGGGTGAGGGCCTTGCTCTCTATCCAGGTGGCGAAGGTGGCGAGCAGGTCGGGGCTGGGTGGGACTGGGTCCTGGTCCGCGCTGGGTGGTCCTGGCTCTGGTTCGGGAACGGTTTGCACGGGCTCGGCCACTGCCTTCAGCGTGGCGAGCGAGGGCAGCGTGCCCACGGCGCGGTGGTCGTCGTAGCAGGTCAGTAGCCGGTCCTTCGTATCCTCCAGCGTATTGTTGATGCTGCCGTTGTTTGTGTGGGAGTAGCCGCGGGTCAGAGCCTTTTGGTCCTTTTTATCCCACTGCTTCGGCAGAATAGAAATGCCCACGTAGACTTTGTGCCGCTGGCCGTCGAAGGTGACGGAAGCCATGATGGGCGTGGGCTTGTCAGAAGCCGGGTTATAGAGCAGAAAGGTTACTTTTGCCATATCGTAGAGTGGATGGATTGACCACTCTAAAGATACAACTGGCCGTCCGATATCGGACAGAATATCGGACAGTTTGGACG
Source organism: Hymenobacter sp. (assembly GCA_025353905.1). Lineage (GTDB taxonomy): Bacteria > Bacteroidota > Bacteroidia > Cytophagales > Hymenobacteraceae > Hymenobacter. Next base: position 9,870 of record JANXNW010000025.1, on the reverse strand, counting down.
TTATTAACGAATTTTATTTGTCTTAGACGGATGAACGAAGTTTGAAAAGTTAGTTTGCAGCTTGTTTTAAGGGCTTTTGCATCGGTTGGGGTCGGTTGGAATAGTGCCACGTTAGTCCAACTGTTGCCACGAGAAACCCCGTTTCCGCATTGGAAACAGGGTTTTTGTTTTTAAATCGGACAGTTTGAAATATCCGACGTCCCTAAAAGCCTGCCACCGCTTCCGACGCGCTCAATTGGGCCAGCAGCGCCCGCGCCCGGTCCACGCTCGGGACGCTGTCCACCGTGATTTGCAGCTTGTCTTTCTGGTCCTTCATGCGGGCCGTGCGCGGGTGGGTCTGCACGAAATTCAGCACCCGCCCGAACGCTTCGCCCTGGTAGTACGCCTCGTGGCCCGGCCCGGCGGGCACGTACAGGCGCAGGGTTTCGCGCTTGAGCGTGAGCTTCTCGAAGCCTAATTTCTGCGCCTCCCAGCGCAGCTTCACCAGGTCCACGAGCTGCTGCACCTGGGCCGGCAGCGGCCCGAAGCGGTCGGTGATGCTGGCCGTGAGCTTCTCCAATTCCTCCGGTTTCTGGGCGCGGTCGAGCTTGCCGTAGAGCTGCAAGCGCTCCGAGACGCTGCTCACGTAGGTGTCGGGAATGAGCACCGGCAAATCGGTTTCCATCTGGGTTTCTTTCGGGCCGCCCGCAAAGCTGTTTCCGCCGCCGAGCGCGCCGGCCGCCTGCTGCAAGCGCTGCTGGCTGGTGCTGCCCTCGCCCAAAAATAAGTCCTTGAACTCGGTCTCTTTCAGCTCCTGCACGGCCTCGTCGAGCACCTGGTGGTACGCCTCGTAGCCCAGGTCGTTGATGAAGCCCGACTGCTCGCCGCCAAGCAAATTACCCGCCCCGCGAATGTCCAAGTCGCGCATGGCCACGTTGAAACCCGCGCCCAGGTCCGAAAACTCCTCCAGCGTATTGAGCCGCTTGCGCGCGTCGGCGGGCAGGTTGGCCACGGGTGGCGTGAGTAAATAACAATACGCCTTGCGGTTCGAGCGACCCACCCGGCCGCGCATCTGGTGCAGGTCGGAGAGGCCCGTGAGGTGCGCCCGGTTGATGAGAATCGTGTTGGCGTTCGGAATATCCAGCCCGCTCTCGATGATGTTGGTCGAAACCAGCACGTCGTACTCGCCTTCCACGAACTTCATCATGCGGCGCTCCAGCTGCTCGCCCTCCATCTGGCCGTGGGCGAAGGTGATGCGCGCGTTGGGCACGAGCCGCAGTATCATGCTCGCCATTTCCTCGATGTCGCTCACCCGGTTGTGCACGAAAAACACCTGCCCGCCGCGCTTCAATTCGCGCGCCACGGCATCGCGGATGAGGATTTCATCGAACACGTGCAGCTCGGTTTGCACCGGCTGGCGGTTAGGCGGCGGCGTGGCGATGACGCTCAAGTCGCGCGCGCCCATCAGCGAGAAATGCAGCGTGCGCGGAATCGGCGTGGCCGAGAGCGTGAGCGTGTCCACGTTCACCTTCAGCTCCTTGAGCTTGTCCTTGGTCTTGACCCCAAACTTCTGCTCCTCGTCGATGATGAGTAGGCCCAAATCCTTGAATTGCAGCTTCTTGTTGGTCAGCGCGTGGGTACCGATGAGGATGTCCGTTTTGCCGGCCGCCACGCGCTCCATTGTTTCCTTGGTCTGCTTGGCCGTCTTGAAGCGGTTGATGTACTCGACCGTCACCGGCAAATTCGCCAGCCGGTCCCGAAACGTTTTGTAGTGCTGCATGGCCAGAATCGTAGTCGGCACGAGCACCGCCACCTGCTTGCCGTCGGCCGCCGCCTTGAACGCGGCCCGAATGGCCACCTCGGTCTTGCCAAAGCCCACGTCGCCGCACACGAGCCGGTCCATCGGGTGGGGCTGCTGCATGTCGTTTTTCACGTCCTCCGTGGCCTTCGCCTGGTCGGGCGTGTCTTCGTAAATAAAGCTCGATTCCAGCTCAGCCTGCATAAAACCATCGCGCGAGAAGGCGAAGCCGGGGGCCGTTTTCCGCTTGGCGTACAGCCGAATAAGGTCGGCGGCGATGTCCTTGACCTTCTTCTTGACCGACTTTTTCTTGTTCTCCCACTCCGGCGAGCCGAGCTTGCTCATCGTGGGCGGCGTGCCCTCGGCGCCGCTGTACTTGGCGATTTTGTGCAGCGCGTGGATGCTGACCGTCAGCACGTCGTCGTCGCGGTAAATCAGCCGGATGGCCTCCTGCTGGTGGCCGTTCAGCTCAATCTGAGTCAGCCCCGCGAACCGCGCGATGCCGTAATCCTGGTGCGTCACGTAGTCGCCCGGCTGCAAGGTTTTCAACTCGCGCAGCGTCAGCGCTTTTTTCTTCGAGAACTTGCGCGTCTCCTGGGCACGGTAGTAGCGCTCAAACAGCTGGTGGTCGGTGTAGACGGCTAGCCCGAGCTGCTCGTCAATAAAGCCTTCGCGCAGGGCAATGAGCAGGTGCTGAAACTGCACGTTCGGGTCCAGCTCATCGAAAATCGTGCGCAGCCGGTCGGCCTGCCGCACCGAATCGGCGGCGATAACCGTCGTGAAATCGCGCGTCTTGTTCTCCCGAATATTTTTCAGCAGCCGCTCAAAATCCTTGTTGAAGCTCGGCTGGGGCTTGGCCGTAAACGTGAACTCGGGCGCGTTGCGAAAGTGGAAGCGCTTGCCAAACTCCACGACGGCGAACTCGTCCAGGCACTTTTTCAGGCCCTTGCCGCTCTCAAATAAGTCGGCGGGCCGCGATATGATTTGCATGCCGCCGGCCTCGTCGAGCACCCGCTCAAAATTCGCCTCGGCCTTGTCGAACAAGTCGCCCACGATGTCGAGCGTCTGGCGCACGTCCTTCATCCACAGGCACGACGCGCGCGGCAGAAACTCCAGAAACGACTCGCGCCGCTCCTGCAAGAGCTTGGTCTGCACGTTCGGAATGATGCTCACGCTCGGGCGCGGCTCCACCGATAATTGCGTTTCCGGGTTGAAGGTCCGAATGCTCTCAATTTCGTCCCCGAACAATTCGAGCCGATAGGGCAGCTCGTTGGCGTAGCTGAACACGTCCACGATGCCGCCGCGCACCGCGTACTGCCCGGCCTCGTACACGAAATCCGACTTTTCAAAATCATACTGCCCGAGCAATTCGCCCAAAAAATTGACATCGAGCTTATCGCCCACCTTCGCCACGAACGTGTTCTGCACCAGGCTCTGGCGGTTGATGACCTTCTCGCTCAGCGCCTCGGGATAAGTTACGATGAGGGCCGCCACGCTGGCCGAGCGGCTGGCGTTGAGCTGATTGAGTACCTCGGCCCGCATGAGCACGTTGGCATTCTCGGTTTCGTCAAACTCATACGGCCGCTTGTAGGACGACGGGAAAAGCAACCCCTCCGGCCCCTCGGGCAGCAAATGGCGCAGGTCGGCCAGAAACAGGGCCGCCTCGTCGCGGTCGTGCAGCACGAACACGTTGGGCTGCCGAAAATCGGCCGTCGCGGCGGCCACCACCGCGTCCTGGCTGCCGACGAGGCCGCGCAGGTGCAGGCGCAGCGCGCCTCCGTCGGCGGTATTCAGGCGGGCGGCCAGGGTTTGCAGCTCGGCATCGAGGCGATAAAGACGAAGAAAGTCAGCTACTTGCACGGGTAATAATCAGCAAACGGATAAAAAACAGGTAGCCCGGCCGGGGAACAATCCGGTCGGGCGCTGGGCGGGGGCAATACTGCCGCGAAGGGGGGAAAGTTTCCGGGCGGTAACTTGAGCCATCACTGTGCTTTTCGACGCATGACCCCCGCCGAACGAAAAGTCGCCATCGCCGAGATTCACCGGCTGCTGGCTGAGGAGTCCGAACAGGATTCGCCGCCGCTACGACCATTCCAGCGGGCACTGATGCGGTACGCCAAGCTCTTCGACCCACCCATCCCGTACCCCGACCCCGACGAGCAGCCCCCAATCTGGCCACTGGCGTAACTTGCCAACCATTTCAGTAACTCCATCCTTTGTCGCTTATGAACCCGCGTGATGTTCCCGAAGTAGTCGCTGAGCTGATTATGGAGATGCACGAGGTGCGCTCCGAATTACAAGCTCTCAACGGTCGGCTCGACCGAATGGACGGGCGGCTGGAAAGCATGGATGGGCGGTTGGAAAGCATGGATGGGCAGCTGGCGGGCGCGAACAACCGGCTCGACCGAATGGACGGGCGGCTTGAGGGTGCAAACAACCGGCTCGATAGGGTGGAAAGCGAAATTCGCCAGATGCGCGAAGAAAACCGCCAGAATACCGACCGACTCATTGACGCTTTCGGCCGAAGCATGGAGCCGCTCATCAACCGGATTCTCGCGCATGAGCAGCGGCTCACTAGCCTCGAAAACCCGGCCGCCGAGTAGCTGATGCGCGGCACGGCTCACCTGGCCATTGGCCTCATCACGGGCGTGGCCATCGCGGGGCTGGTGCCGGGCGTGCCGGCCTCGCTGCCGGGCATCGCGCTGGCCGGCTTCTCGGCCCTCGCCCCCGACCTCGACCACCCCGAGTCGCGGCTCAGCCAGGGGTTGGGTTTTGCCCACAATTACGTGCGGGTAGCGTTTGGCGCGACGGCCCTGGGGCTGGCCGCGTTCGCGTATTTTCAATTGAATCCCGGCCCCGACCAGCGCCTGAGCTACGTGGCGGCGCTGGCCTTCGGGCTGCTGGGCGTGGCCTTGCAGGGTGGCTCGGCTCGCAATCTGGCGCTGCTCTTCACCGGGCTGGGCACGGTGCTGGCGGGCTTGTACGCTCAGATGCTGTGGCTGAGCTTGTTGGGCGTGTACATCTCGCTGGCTCCGTTCACCTCGCACCGCTCCTGGACGCACACGATTTGGGCCACCGCGCTCTGGACGTATATCGGCTATCTCGCCAACCGCAGCCTGGGCTGGCACGGCATCATGCACTACGCCGGGGCGGGCTTTGCCTCGCACATTCTGGCCGATACGCTCACCAAATCGGGGGTGCGCTGGCTGCTGCCTCTCTCCGATTTCAGCTTCAAGCTGCCGCTGCTCAGCACGGGCTCCAAAATGGGCAACGTGGTGGAGGCGGCCATCTGCTTCGGCTACGGGCTGCTGGTGCTGGGCTTAGTTGTCGGGCGGCTAGGATTTTAAGCTGGGTCGGGTTGCGGGTTGCGCCGTCTGGCCTTAGCTTCGCGGCGGATACGCTTGGCTCATGCCGCCGCTCCCAGGAGCCGCCGCGCCAAGTCCTCTGCATATTGGCCGCTTCGCGCGAGTCCCGTTATTTTCCTGCCCGGCGGGCCTCCGCTCGCCTGGGTGCTATCAATTGCTACCATACCCTTTCAATTTTTACCCACCTAGACTTTCTTATTTATGAACCAGATGAATAGCCCGCTCATCCGGGTCGGCGTGTTTTACGACGGCAATTACTTCCTGAAAATCAGCGATTATTATTACTTTCAGCACGAGCGCAAAGCCCGCATCAGCCTCGAAGGCTTGCACGAATTTATCCGCCATCAGGTAGCCGAAGAGGAGGATGTCGATGTGCGCCTGGCGCAGGTCACAACGGCCCACTTTTTCCGGGGCCGGCTCTCGGCCACCGAAGCCCGCGACAAAGACCGGCTCTTCCACGACCGCCTGCTCGACGACATTCTGATGAACCTCGGCGTGTGCACCCACTACATGCCGCTCAAAACCCGCGACGGCCGCCTGCAAGAGAAAGGCATCGATGTCTGGCTCTCGCTCGAAGCGCTGGAAATGGCCCTGCACAAAACCCTCGACGTGGTGGTGCTCATCGCCGGCGACTCCGATTACGTGCCCCTCATCCGCAAGCTCAATACGGTGGGCACCCGCGTGATGCTGCTCAATTGGGATTTTAAGTACGAAGATTTCAAGGGCGAAACCCGCGTCACGCGCGCCTCGCAGCACCTGCTCGAACAAGTCACCTACCCCGTAGCCATGCACGCCGTCATCGACCGCGGCTTGCAGGAGCAGGACGAAGTGGTAGAAAATATGTTCGTCACGCAGGGCGAGCCGGCCGCTTTCGCCCCAGCCGCGACTAACGGGGCTTCGGGCCTGGCCGGTGGCAACGGCAACGGCAGCGCCACCAATGGCTCGGCGCTGCCGCTGCGCCCGGTGCGCGTGGGTGGCCCCACGGCCGCCGGCCCGGTGGGCACGGTGGGCATGAGCACCATCAAAAACCTCAAAAACGGCTTCGGTTTCGTCGTGATGCCACCCAACAACCTGTTCTTCAGCTACGCCGACCTGACCGAAGGCGACTTCAACGACCTGCGCGAGGGCGACTGGGTGGAGTTCACCGTCGGCCGCAACCACCGCGACGAGGACTGCGCCCGCAACGTGCGCAAAGTAGCCGCCCCGAATATGGATGGCGAGGGCGAAGGCGAGCTGGTGCCGGGCGCGGCCGTCGCCGAGGCGGTATAAGGCGTAGCGTGGACGCTGCGAGGCCCCGCGTAGAGTAATTTTTAAGCTGCTCTGCGCGCGGCCTCGCAGCGTCCGCGCTACTTTTCCGACTTGCGACCGCGCGGCTTGGGCGCGGGCTTGTGTCGTACCTGCTCGTAGGGAACGGCTTGGGCCACTGACGTAAGCACCCACTCATCAAATTCTGCCCGGTCTTTAAACACGCCCTCGGTGAAGAGGATGTCCGGCACGTAGGGCCGGATGCCTTTGGCTTCCATTTCCAGGGCTTCTTTGAGGGAGCGGTCCACGATGAGTTGTTCTTCGGCAGTCAGGCTCATGGCGAAATAGCGGTTAGGCGTTGAGTAGGTTAATGTGTTTTGGGTCGCGGGTGCGGTAGCTGGTGTGGACAACGCACCGACCAGCCCGCCGGTTCGAGCCGGCGACTAAGGTGACGATAGTCAGGTAGATTTCCCCGTTAAAAATGCCCACGAAGCCGAAGCGGCCATTGCGTTCCGGAACTGTTCCTTTGGTGCGCGTCAGCAAGTCACCGATTTCGGGGTGGGTGATGCGGTGGTCGGGGTTTAGGTAGTTCTGGGCCACGTGCCAGGCAAACTGGCTTTTCCAGAACACCTCGTAGCGCTGGCCTTCAAATTCTATTTCGGTGTTTTTGTGCGGCGTGGGCATGGGATAAAAGTAGCGCCGCGCCTGGCCGAAGGCTTTACCCACGGAGAACCGAGGTTCAGGCAGCTATCGCCGCCTGCCCGGCCGGGGCTTCCACCAGCCGCCCGGCCTCCAAGGTGTAAACCCGGTCGGCCAACGCGGTCAGGCTCTGCTTGTGGGTGATAAGCAGCACCGCCAGTTGGGGGCGCAAGCGCGCCAGCAGCGCGAGCACAAACTGTTCGGTGCGCGGGTCGAGAGCGGCGGTCGGCTCATCGAGCAACAGCAGTTGCGGTGCGGCAAACAACGCCCGCGCCAGGCCGACGAGCTGACGCTGTCCGCCCGACAGAGCCACGCCTTGTTCGCCGAGCGGGGTGAGGTAGCCTTGCGGGAGCTGCTCAAAATATGGGGCAAAGCCCCATTCGCGGCAAAACTCCACTACCGCCGCCGGGCCGGCCGTGGGTTTGCCCAGGATGATATTATCCAGCAGCGTCCCGTTGAAAAGCTTCGGATGCTGGGCGACCACGCCCACCACCCGCCGCCAGGTGGGGGTCGTGAGGTCTTGCCAATCGGCTCCGTTGGCCTGAATGCGGCCCTGATTGGACGGATAAAACCTCTGCAAAACTTGCAGTAGCGTGGTTTTGCCAGTGCCGCTTTCGCCCATAAGCACCACCAGCTCGCCCCGCCCGACGCTTAAAGTCAGCCCTTCGTAGAGTGGAGCGCGCCCCGGAAAGCTGAAGCTCAAATCCGCCACGTCCAGCCGTTGCAAATCAAAGGGGGCCGCTTCCGCGTCCTTCGCAATTTCCGGCTCGTTCTTGCTGTACTCATACATGCGCTCGAAGGCCACGCGCGCTTCCTGAAGCTGCAAGTTAGTCAGGGCCAGACTGCCAACGGCGGGCACCACCGTGCCGACCATCGACAGGATGCCGACCAGCTCGCCCACCGTCAGCGCCTTTTGCACCACCAGGTAGGCCGCGAGCGCGAGAATGCCAGTGGTGAAAAATGCGCCTAGCACCTCGGCCGCCGTGCCGAAGCGTAGCGCCACCTGCCGCAAGCCATAGACGGCCGCTTGCAGCCGCCCAAAAAGGGCTTGCGTGAGGCCGGCAAACAAGGCTTCCTGCCCGGTCGCCTTCACGTCAGCGATGCCTTGCAGCGTGTCAATGTACTGGCTTTCGTTGACCGCCGCCGCCGCCATCGCGGCGCGTTGGGCTGTCTGAATCGGCTGGTTGTAGTGCCAGGCCAGCAGGCCGTACAAACTGGCGTAGGCGGCCATGCAGCCGGCCAACAGCCCCGAATACAGCCCGATGTAGGTGAGGGCCGCTACAACTACCAGCAGGTTGATAATGACCGCGCCGGCCAGGTGACTGATGGCCTGCTGAATGCGGCCGGTGTCGTTGAGGCGGGCGATGAAGTCGCCGGTTTGACGGCCGTCGAAAAACGGCTTGGGCAGGTAGAGCAAGGTGCCGAAAAAGCCGCCGGTGAGGCGGTTGCTCAGGTCCTGGCTTTGGCGCGTGAGCAGCCAGCCGCGCAAGAACCCCAGTCCCGCCCGCGCCAGCAGCACGGCCCCCAGCAGCACGAGGCCGATGGTGAGCCGCCGCACGTCGCGGGCCGGCAGCAGGTGGTCGATGAGGCGTTGCGAGAAAATGGCCGTCGCCAGGCTCAGCGCCGTCGCGGCCAGGCCCAGCCCGGTGGCGACGGCCAGCGCCGGCACATCGGGCCGCACGGTTTCGAGCAGCCAATGGCGCTTGCGGCGCGCGTCGAGCGTTTTTTGCTCAATCCGCTCGGTGGGCGTGAGCGCGAGCAGCGCCCGCGAGGGCCAGCGCCGGGCCAACTCGTCAGGCGTGTAATGCACGAGGCCCACGGCCGGGTCGCCCAGCACGAACCGCTGCCGGCCCGCGTCCCAGGCGTAGCATACCAGAAAATGGCTCAGGTGGCGCTCCTGTGGCCCCTCGCCTAACTGCACGTGCAGAATGACCGGCGCGGTCAGGCTCTCTTGTAGCTGCGCGACCGACCCGGCCTGCAAGCCTTTGGCCGTAAAGCCCAACTGCCCGGCCGCCTGATACAGCCCCAGCAGCGTAGTGCCCTGTTGGGTGGTGCCGCTCAGCTCGCGCAGGCGCTCCAGCGGCACGTGCCCGCCGTAGTGGCGCAGCACCGAGGCCAGGCAAGCCACCCCGCAATCGGAGCCGTCGAGCTGGCGAATAAACGTTTTCTTGGGAGAAAGGGGCATCAGACGAAACAATAGGGAACGCGCCAAGCCGGCCGCCTACAGCGCCCGGCTGATAGCCGCCGCGCTTGTTTCGCCCCGGTAGCGGCGGCGTAGCTGGCGGTCCGGCCCGTAAATGCGGATGTCAGGCACCGAAAAAAGCCCCAGCTTTTGCGCCACTTCGGGCTTGATTTGCGCCACTTGCATCGTAGGCTGCCGCGCCAAGCCATAATGCTGGGCAAACTGTCGCAGGGCAGGCAGCGAGTCTTTCGAGAGCCACAGCAGGCGGGCCGCGCTAAAATCGGCCGCGTGGCGGTTCATTTCGGTAGCTTGCCGCTGACAATGGTCGCAATCCGGCTCGAAGTAGAGGAGTACGAGCGGGCTAGTCGTTTCCGAAAGCGGGAAGTAGGGAGTGCCATCTAGGTGGCGGGCAGCAAAAGAGTGTACTACTCCCCAAAAACTGGACAGTTTAACGGAGCATGTTAGAGCGGTTCTCAGGTTCGTGTAACAGGCAGGCTACTGAATATGATACCCGCAATGGTCAAACCAATTCTTCGCGTCCTGCGCGCTTATCCACTCCGTGGCCGCTTGAATGACGGTTTCCAGCGCCTCCCGCGTGCGGG
>JANXNW010000424.1 GCA_025353905.1 Hymenobacter sp. | reverse complement strand
GTCATGTCGAGCTTGCCGAGACATCTCGCGTGGTGCAGCAACATCAACCCTTAGAAACGTTGCGAGCGAGATGTCTCGGCAAGCTCGACATGACTGCTGCCGTTAAAATCACCCTCCTCCCACCCACCTCATGATACTGTTCAATCTGCTCACGCTCAGTGGCGTACAGGCGCAGGCCGTTACCCGGCTCGTGCTCACCGAGCACCTCGCCACCGACGTATTCGTAGACGAGGCCATCGCCAACCATTGCCTGCGCCCCGACGGCAGCGTGGGCACGGAGCCGCTCTACCGGGTTATTTTCCTGACCAAAGCCCTGCTTTACCGCACCATCGAGGAGACGCTGCACACGGCCTTTCCGGCCAACGACTTCCGTATCTACGCCACCGCCGTCACCCACGTAAACGACACCGAAGCCGTGCGTATTCGCGAGCTGCGACTGGCGTAAGTGGCTGGTTGTCTGTTGCTGATTTTTGCTGGTTGATTGTTGGGGTAGTCTGAAAAAACAAGCAGCAAAAAACCCTTTGCCAGGAATGGCAAAGGGTTTTTTGCTGTAAGCAACTACAGCGCTTACTTCTTCTTGAGCTGCAGCTTAGCACCGCTCGTGCCTACGAGCGTAAGCTTGTCGTCGGTCAGGGTTTCTACCTGGAACGTGCTGCTGGTCGTGTCCCCATCTTTAGTGAGGGTGATGGTTTTGGCGGCTTGGTCGAACGCGTACTTGCCGCTCTGCGAGCCGGAGTACGTGCCGTTCGAGGCGAAGCTGATTTCCATGTCTTCGGTGGCGGCCGTTTGCTTCACCTTGTCGCCGGCGGCGTCGGTTTGCTTGTCGGTTACCCACACCTTGCTGCTGGTGCCGTAAAGCATACTGACGCTTTCGACTTTACCCTTGTCGTTGCCGCAGGCGGCAACCAAAAAAAACAGGACGGCCACGCTCAGCAGCGAGGCAGCGTAGGAACGGAGCTGGGAAAGGGACTGATGCATACGAACTTGAAAAAGTGGGTGAAAGAAGGGGAAATTGCGGGGGTTTTCGTGCTTGGCCTGTACGGGTCGAAAAAATTTATGTTACCTTAGCAACCCTGGCCCCAAGCGGCCGTATCAATCCCAAAGTTACTCGGCCGGCGCGTTCCGAAGTAGTAGCCCTTCTCAAAAATAAATTTACCACCAATCACCATGGGTCTGCTTGATTTTCTGAACAACGAGGGCGATAAGAAGCCCGTCGAAACTACTCCCGCCGCGGCCGATATGTTCGGTTCGCAGGCCGAAGCCCCGGCTGATGGCAGCACGAGCTACACCGTCGTCAGCGGCGACTCGCTCTCCAAAATTGCCAAAAACCACTACGGCGATGCCGCTAAGTGGCACCAGATATACGAGGCCAACCAGGCCATTATCGGCTCCAACCCTGACCTGATTGAAGTCGGTCAGACGTTGACCCTACCTAGTCTCTAGGTACTTTTTGCAGAAAAAAGGTGAGAAAAGCCACTCCAGCATTGGGGTGGCCTTTTTGTTTTTGCAGGTTTGCGCGGCGCGCGTATATTTGCCCCACCAAAACCCTGGTGCTCCCCCGCGTTCGGCGAGGCAGCTCAAGCAAGTTTTATACAGAAGCGGCGAGAGACTAGGCTCCCTGACCCGCTGGCAACCTTCCTGTTTCGGAAAGGTGCCAACTCCTACCCCGCGCGGCATTTCCCGCCGGGGGGCTATAAAGTTGAGTGCCATGCGTTTTCTGCCCTTTGCTGCCCTGCGTTTCCGCTCCGCTACTCATCGTATCGGCTCGCAAACGCGCATCATGGTTTTCGCGGATGCTGCCCCAGTAGCAGCTCTTCTGCCCGGCTCCGGTTTCGGCGGCCGAATGTGCGCCTGCGCCCGTTGTCGGCGCGGCTGTTGTTGCCGCGGCTAAGGTCCGCGCGGTCTTTTCCTAACCTCATTTCGTGGGTATGAGCCAGTTGGCTTTCGGATAGCGGGCGCTTCGCGTGGCGCTATTCGCATGGCAACCGACTCCCAGCAACGGCCAAAGTCGCACTCCGCAACGAATACGTCCAGCTTAGGCCGACACCTCTTTTCAGTCCTTAATCTCTCATCCCCAATCCCTAAATCCCCTCCAGCCATGTCTGACAACGCATTGCACTTCGAAACGCTGCAAGTCCACGCCGGGCAGCAGCCTGACCCCGTTACCGGCTCGCGGGCCGTGCCGATTCACCAAACCACGAGCTACGTGTTCAAGAGCGCTGAGCACGGTGCTAATTTGTTTGCCCTCAAGGAGTTCGGTAACATCTATACCCGGCTCATGAACCCTACCACCGACGTGTTCGAGAAGCGCGTGGCCGCGCTCGAAGGCGGCGTGGCGGCGCTGGCCGTCGGCTCGGGGCAGGCCGCGCAGTTCATCGCCCTGAACAACATTTTGCAGGCCGGCGACAATTTCGTGAGCAGCTCGCACCTGTACGGCGGCACCTACAACCAGTTCAAGGTGGCTTTCAAGCGTTTGGGCGTGGAGGTGCGCTTCGTGGACGGCGACGACGCGGACGGCTTCGAGGCGCTGATTGACGCCAAAACCAAGGCGCTCTACGTCGAAACCATCGGTAACCCCAGCTTCCGGGTGCCCGATTTTGAGCGCATCGCGGCCGTGGCCAAGCGGCATGATTTGCCGCTCATTGTGGACAATACCTTCGGGGCGGGCGGCTACCTGTTTCGGCCCCTGGAGCACGGCGCGAGCATCGTCGTCGAGTCGGCCACGAAGTGGATTGGCGGCCACGGCACGAGCGTGGGCGGCGTCATCGTGGACGGCGGCACGTATGACTTCGGCAACGGCAAGTTCCCGCAGTTTACCGAGCCGAGCGAGGGCTACCACGGGCTGGTGTTCAACGACGTGTTTGGTAAGGGCGGGCCGTTTGGCAACATCGCTTTCATCATCCGGGCGCGGGTCGAGGGGCTGCGTGATTTCGGGCCGGCCATCAGTCCGTTCAACTCGTTTCAGCTGCTCATCGGCCTCGAAACGCTGAGCCTGCGCGTGGACCGCACCGTCGAAAACGCCCTGCGCATTGCCCAGTGGCTCGAAACGCACCCGGCCGTGGCCCACGTGAGCTACCCCGGCCTGCCCAGCAGCCCCACCCACGCCACGGCCGCCAAGTACCTCAAGCGCGGCTTCGGCGGGGTGCTCTCGTTCACGCTGCGCGGCAGCAAGGAAGTGGCCACGGCGGTGCTCGAAAACCTGCAGCTAATCAGCCACCTGGCCAACGTGGGCGATGCTAAAACCGTCATCATTCAGCCCTCAGCCACCACCCACCAGCAAATGAGCGAGGCCGAGCAGGCGGCGGCCGGCGTCTCGCCCACGCTGCTGCGCTTGTCGGTCGGCATCGAGCACTTCGACGACATCCGGGCCGATTTGGAGCAGGCCATCGCCACGGCCACGGCGGGCGCCACGTTCGACGGCGACGAGGAAATTCTGGAGCCGGAAGTCGAGCACGCGCAACCGTTGGAGGTGTAATTTTTTTAGCCCGCAGAGGGCGCGGAGGTTTGCGCGGAGGGCGCTGAGCTTCTACGTCTTCTGCGCAAACCTCTGCGCCCTCTGCGGGCTAAAATACCCAGAAATGCAAACCCACTATTTCCACCTCCCCAGCCCCTTCCCGCTCGAAAGCGGCCAGACGCTGACCGGCGCGCGGGTCGCCTACCGCACCTGGGGCCGGCTCAACGCGGCGCGCGACAACGTTATCTGGGCCTGCCACGCGCTGACGGCCAACGCCGATGTGCTCGACTGGTGGGCCGGGCTGTTTGGCCCCGGCTGCGCCTACGACCCAGCCGAGCACTTCATCGTGTGCGCCAACGTGCTCGGCTCGTGCTACGGCAGCACGGGGCCGCTCAGCCCCGCGCCCGGCACCGGGCAGCCGCGCTACGAAGCGTTTCCACTGCTCAGTATCCGCGACCTGGTCGCCGCCCACGAAGCCCTGCGCCGGGAATTGGGCCTGACCCGGATTCACACGCTCATCGGCGGCTCGCTCGGCGGGCAGCAGGCGCTGGAATGGGCCGTAAGCCAGCCCGAGGTATTTGACAATCTGGTGGTTATTGCTACCAACGCCCGGCACTCGGCCTGGGGCATTGCCTTCAACGAAGCCCAGCGCCTGGCCATCGAAGCCGACCCGACTTACCGCGCCCACGCGCCCGACGGCGGCGCAGCCGGCCTGCGGGCGGCCCGCGCCGTGGCCCTGCTCAGCTACCGCGGCTACGAGGCGTACGGCCACACCCAAACCGACCCCGACGAGCGCCTGAGCGACTTCCGCGCCGCGAGCTACCAGCGCTATCAGGGTGCCAAGCTCGTCGCCCGCTTCGACGCGTACAGCTACGTGGCCCTGAGCCGAACCATGGATACCCACCACCTCGGCCGCGGCCGAGGCGGGGTGGCCGCCGCGCTGGCCCGCATCCGCGCCCGCACCCTGGTGCTGGGCATCGCCTCCGACGTGCTGTTCCCGGTCAGCGAGCAGCGCGAGCTGGCCGCCGGTATCGCCGGGGCCACCTACGCTGAGCTGGAATCGGGCTACGGCCACGACGGGTTTCTGCTGGAAACCAAGCAGATTGCGGCGCACGTACGGCTGGTTGGTAAGGGGCTGGTGACAATTTGAGAAAACGAAAAAGGCATCGACTATTTGTCGATGCCTTGATTTGTTACGTGCGACGCCAGCCTATTTGGCCGAGCTGATAAGCGTCATGCTGCCGCGTAACTGCTGCATAAGAACAGGAAAAAAGTGATGAAGTAACCCTAACATTAAGAGTAGCGCCTGCAAAATTAGCTTCCTCACCGGTACGATGCAACAAACTACTCATTATTAAATAATTGTAGCTGTTTTCCAGCTACTTCGGTAATAGTGGCAGGACTCCCAACATTGAAAAATACTTTGTTGGCTCCATTGTCAGCTTTAGCTACCGTCACGTGCGCGCGGCCCAGCCGGCTGCGCCGACCTTTGCGCGGTCGCTCCGTACCAATACAGCAGCCGCAAACCCATTTTTTATGAATGCCATCACCGAAATCACCCAGCTCGAACGCCGCCGCTTCGATGCCCAGATTGCCCGCGACCTGCCCGCGCTGACCGCCATTCTCGCCGACGACCTCATCTATCACCATGCCAACGGGCACCGCGACACCAAAGCCAGCTACCTCGCCTCCGTCGAAAGCGGCCAGAGTCGCTACGACCAGGTGGATATAGACGAGCTGCTCGTGCGCCCTTACCTAGACGAGCAAACGGCCGTCGTCAACGGCAACGTGCGCATCAACCTCGGTCCCGGCCCCGACGGGCAGCCGAATATTATCCGCATCAAGTACGCCGTGGTGTACATCAAAACTTCCGTCCAGGGCTGGCAGCTGGTGCTCTGGCATTCGCAAAAACAAGCAGCTGTTTAGTGGTTAATGGTTAGTGGTTATAGAACTTACGCAAGGCGTCCGTCATTGCGAGCGCAGCGAAGCAATCACACCTGTCCGGCTCGTTGCTCAGCTCGTCAGCCATACTCAACAGGTGCGATTGCTTCGCTACGCTCGCAATGACGGACGCCTTGTGTAGGCTCTAGATTAATTGCTCGCCATGACCGACGAGCAATTAACCATTAACCGTTGACCATTAATCATTAGACGGGTATTTGCGCTTGATGAAGTCGAGCATGTCGCGCACGTGCTCGTCGGGGTGGTTGGCCTCTATTTTCCAGAGGGCTTCGATGAGCAGCAGCAGCAGGCGAGTTTCCTTGTCGGGTTCGGCGTAGCCGAGGCGCTCGAAGGTGGCTTCGAGGCGGGCGGGCAGCGGACGCATAAAGCGCTCGTGCTGCTGGCTGGCGGTGGGGTGGTCGGCGAGGCGGTATTGCAGCTTCCAGAAGTGCGGCTCTTCGAGCACAAGCTTGTAGGGCAGCTCGATTACGCTGTGCAGAAACGTGAGCGGGTCGGGCTCGGAGAGGCCGCCGCGGTTGCGCTCGATAATGCGTTGATAGCCGCTTTTGATAACGAAGTCGAGCAGTTGCTCTTTGCTGCCGAAGTGCTTGAAAATAAGCGCCTCCGACACACCGGCCGCTCGCGCAATCTGCTGCGTGGAAGTGTTGTCATAGCCCTTGTCACCAAAGAGCTGGAGCGCGACATCGGCAATGTCCTGACGGCGGGTGCGCATACGGAAGTCGCGGGAAGGGCGGGATAAAGGCGCGAAGCAGCGAAGGTCGTAAAGGTCGGCGACGCGGACGAACCAGACGCGTTAAAAAACCGGCCGCCCCGGAAAAAAATCCAGAGCGGCCGGTTGGAAACCGAACGATGCCATACCGGCCGGGGCCAGGGACAAAAAAATTACCAACCGGGGTGGGACAACGGCTGGGTAACTCAGAGTGTGAACGCTACTAAAAAGAGCGAGCCGCAGCCTGACGGGGTGGGAGGCGTCAGGCGTTAGCGAGTACAATGGTACGACAAGAATCAGGAATCCTAGTGAGTGTTAGCTCACCATAACCAGTGAGCTAACACTCACCTGGTTTTAGGCACGTATTATCAGCAAGTTAGCTGAACGTGTAAAATTGGGGCATTAGACATATCGGCACAAAAAAACCCGCTGGTGGCAGCGGGTTTTTCGCAAATAATAAGTCAAGTAGCCGCTACTATCCGGGCCGCCGGAGCCCTTGCCTGCTACTTGACAAGGTGCAGAAAGCGCAGGTAAAACGGTGTGGGGCTTTGCTCGCTCTTGGGCTGGTACTTGCCGCCGATGATGGGCACGTACATCACGCGGCGGCGCGAAGCCTCGCCGCTGAGTGGCGACTGCGCCACGCGGTGCCACATGCGGCCGTCGTGCACGGTGAGGTCGCCGGGCTCGGTTTCGATGGCGATTTCGTTCGGGTCGTAAAACACGTCCTTGTAGTATTTCTTGCGAAACAGCATCTTACCCAGGCCCTGCCGGTGGGTGCCGGGAATGACGCGCAAGCCGCCGTTGGTGGCCTTGGTGCCGTCGAGGTGCAGGCCCACGTTGAGCATGGGCCGAATGCGCTTGCCGTAAAACACATCGCGCAAAGAGTCGGTGTGCCAGCCCATCTGCGAAAACTCGGAGCCATTCACGTTCACGTAGTGATTGACTACGAGGCCATCACGCTCGTTTTCGGCCACCCGGCCACCGCGCGTTTCGAGCAGCGGAAACAGGGCCTCGAAGCGGGGATCTTGCAGCAGCTCGTGCAGCACGGGGCTGTGCTGCGAGGCAAAGGCAAAGCGCTGCACGATGGGCGAGCCGTCCACGTCCTTGCCGTATTTGATAGGTACGCCGTTTACTTTTTCTACGCTGTCGGCCAGCCAATTGGCTTGCACGGCCTGCGTAGCTTGCAGATACTGACGCACCTGCTCGGGGCTGGCGAAGGGGCGGAAATGTAAAAAGCCGTATTTAGAGAAAAAAGCCCGCTGCTCGGCCGTCAGCACGGGGCCGAGGGTAAAGCGCGGATAATCGGATAAGGATGCCATAAAAGAAAAAGCTGGCGAAAATAGCGCTCGGCGACCCGCTCGGCCGCCCGCGAGGGCACTGTAAATTTTAATTTTTCGAGGCGCAAAGATACGCGGAGGCCGCGCAGGCCGGAGTTTGCCGGGCGGCTAACGCGAGTGGGCTTTCTAACGCATTCGACGGGTCACAGTTTCAACGCGGTGCCGGCACCGGGCCGGGGGACGGGCAGCCAAGCGGAGCAGCAGTGCCCGGCGGGCGGGTTTGGCTTTCAACGCCTTAATTTGCTCTGCTGCTCCCTGCCGGGCGTACGCCTCACCCTTATTTCGCTTCGCTCATGGTTTTCACGCCTAGCCCCATGCTTCTCAAGCTGCTCTATAACCGGGGCAGCCTCCACAACCGGCCTGACGGCCAGGGCGTGGCCTTCAGCATCAAGAACCGCCTTGACACGGTGCGCATCACCGGCCTGGAGCGGGTGGTAATCGGCGAGCGGGTGGTGCCGGCCAGCCACATCCGGCTCGATTTGGGCGGCGGCGACGAGCGCCTGGGTACGGCCATCGGGGCCGCGGAAGGGACCGGCGCCGGCACGGCCATCGAGCTGCCGGTGGGCCGGGCCATCACGTTCGTGCTCGACACGCCAGCGCTGGCCGAGGGCATCCACCAGCTGCAGGTACAGTTCCGCACCGACGCGTTCGGCGAGCTGAGCGTGGACGTGGAGGATGCCATCGTGAGCGAGGACAGCCGGGTACGCATTCCGCGGGCCGACGGCGACGACTACGCCGAGGCGGCCATCGCGGCCCGGCAGCGCTTCGCTGAGTCGTTCAGCCAGCAGGAATTCAAGCACTTAAAGCACTATTCCTTCGACCCGCACCAGCTGCAGGGCAACTGCGAGCACTTCGTGGGCGTGGCCCAGGTGCCGGTGGGCTTAGCCGGGCCGCTGACCATCCACGGCGAGCACGCGCAGGGCGACTTCCTCATCCCGATGGCTACCACCGAGGGCACGCTCGTGGCCAGCTACAACCGCGGCATGCAGGTGCTCAACCTGTGCGGCGGAGTCAAGTGCACGGTCATCGGCGACGCGATGCAGCGCGCGCCAGTGTTCGTGTTCGACGATGCGCGCGGCGCGCGCGACTTTGCGAAGTGGGTGGAGGCGACGATGGATAAAATCCGGCCGGAAGCCGAGAGCACCTCGCGCATCGCCAAGCTGCAATACATCGATACCTACCTCAGCAACAAGTTCGCCTACCTGCGCTTCAATTACTCGACCGGCGATGCGGCCGGCCAGAACATGGTGGGCCGCGCCACCTTCGCCGCCTGCTCCTGGATTCTGGAGAATTATCCCCTGGCTCATCCAAACGCGCCCGTGCGGCATTTTTACCTCGAAAGCAATTTTGCTACCGACAAGAAAGCCAGCCAGATAAACGTGATGCGAACCCGCGGCAAGCGCGTGGTAGCCGAAGCCGTCGTCCAGCGCGACGTGCTCCAGCAGCGCATGCGCGTCACGCCCGAGCAGCTCGCCTACCACGGGCAAGTGAGCAACGTGGGCGCTTTCTTGAGCGGAGCCAACAACAACGGCGCGCACTCGGCCAACGGCATCACGGCCATGTTCATCGCCACCGGCCAGGACGTGGCCAACGTGAGTGAGTCGAGCGCCGGGGTGCTCTATTCGGAAGTAACTCCGGCGGGCGACCTCTACCTGAGCATCACCATCCCGTCGCTCATCGTGGCCACCCACGGCGGCGGCACCGGCCTGGCCACCCAAAACGAGTGCCTGCGGATGCTGGGCTGCGTGGGCCGGGGGACGGTCTACAAGTTCGCCGAAATCGTGGCCGGCGTGGTGCTGGCCGGCGAGCTGAGCCTGGGCGCGGCCATCAGCAGCAGCGACTGGGTGAGCAGCCACGAGCAGTACGGACGAAATCGGTAGGCAACAATTATCAATGAGCAATGAGCAATGAGCAATGAGCAATGAGCAATGAGCGGGCAAAGCCATAATTGCTCATTGCTCATTGCTCATTGATAATTGTTTACTGTCCCAGCAGGGCCAGCTGGGCGGCGCTGTCCTGGGCTACGCGCAGGGCCGCGCGCAGCTCGGGGTCGTCGGCGCGGAGCAGGGCGCTGGCCGCGTCGGGGCCGTAGGCGAAGCGGGCGATATCGGCCCGCAGGCAGGCGCGCAGAGCGGGCGCGGCGCGGCGCAGCGCGGCGGGGTCGGGGTGCAGGCCGGCCAGGGTAGCCAGCCGGGCCAGGCCCGTCAGCTCAGGGTCGGGGAAGGTAAAGCCGGCCGCGTACTGGGCCGGGCGCAGGGCAGCCAGGGCGGCGCGATGACGGCGGTAGAGCAGCAGCGCATACGCTTGCAGCACGCCCTTACGCTCCAGCTGCGCTTGGCAGGCGGTGCGCAGCAGCGTGTCGCGGGCCACGAATACGTCGGGCAGAATGCCGCCGCCGCCGTATACCACCCGGCCGTGGTCGGTGCGAAAGCGCGGCCCTTGCCCCGGCCGTACGCTGTCAGCCGAGTTGAGCTCGCCGTGCGCGCCGCGCTCACTCAGCTCCCGGTTGTAGGCGGCCTTGTCGGGGCCGTAGGCTTTCTGGATGCAGCGGCCGACGGGCGTGTAATAGCGGGCCACGGTCAGGCGCAGCTCGCCGCCATCCTGCAGCATAATGGGCTGCTGCACGAGGCCCTTGCCGAAGGTGCGCCGGCCCACGAGCAGAGCGCGGTCGTGGTCTTGTAAGGCCCCGGCCAGCACCTCGGCCGCCGATGCGGAATTCTCGTCCACGAGCACCACCAACGGGTTTTGCTCCCAGTCGCCGGGGGTGTGGGCGTAGGTTTGGGAAGCGTACTGCTCGTCGCGGCCCTGGGTATAGACCAGCTTGCGCGAGCCGGCGATGAACTCGTCGGCCAGGCGGGTGGCGCGGTCGAGGTAGCCGCCGGGGTTGCCGCGCAGGTCGAGCACGAGCCGCGTGGCCCCGAGCCGCCGGGCGGCCGCGAGCTGGGTTTTGAATTCGTCGTAGGTGCTGGTAGCGAACCGATTGACCCGCACGTAGCCCACCTGCCCGCCCGTGCCGTCGAGCAGCGCGGCGGGCTCCACCGACGGGTTGGGCAGCGCGGTCCGCGTGAGCTGCAGCCGCAGCGGCTCGGGCTGGTGGGGCCGGGCCACGAGCAGGCGCAGGCTGCTGCCGTGGCTGCCCCGCAGCAATTGGCCGAGCCGGCGCGCGTCGAGGCCCGCGCCCGCGCCGGCCAGGGGCGTATCGTCGAGGCGCAGCAGCTGGTCGCCGGGCAGCAGGCCGGCAGTGGCGGCCGGGCTGCCGGGCAGCGTACCCACTACGGTAGCCGTATCGCGAAACACGTTAAACTCAACGCCCACTCCCTCAAAGGTGCTCTGCAAAAACGCGTCGGTCTGCGCCCGGTCGCGAGCCGGAATGTACACCGAATGCGGGTCGAGCCGACCCAGCAGCTGCGCCAGGGCGTAGTCGGTGAGGCCCTCCGCATCGACCGAGTCCACGTAGTCGCGGTCCACGTAGGTCAGGACTTCCTTGTAGCGCAGGTAGGCGCGGGCGGTGGCTTCGGGATGGTCGGTGGCGGGCCGAAACAGCCCGGCCCCCAGCAGCAGGCCCGCGCCAAGCAGCAGCGCCGGCTTCAGCGCGCCGCGCGCCCGCTGGCGCAGCCACGAGCTGGCCCGGCCAACCCGGAAAAAAGCACCACGAGCGGGCGGCAGCGGAGCAGACATAATAGTAGCGAAACCGCGAGGAGTAAAAAGGCTAATTCAGATACAGTAGGTTAGCATCGCCCGGCCAAATTTATCACGGCCAACGCGGTGCGCCTGGCCCGGCCGCGGCTGGGCCGGCAAGTTCGGTGATAACTCTGGTTTTTTCCTGATAAAAGCTAAGTTATGAGACCGAACAGTTGCCTTCGCCGGCTCGCCCGGCCCGCGACTCGTACCCCGAGGCCGCTCAAACCCGCGCCTCGACACAGCCGTACCTTTGCGCTTTACCCCGTTTTTAGTTCGCATGAGTCCTTCCCCGCCCGGCCGTGTGCTGGCCATCGATTACGGCCACAAGCGGGTGGGATTGGCGCTGACCGACCCGCTGCAGCTCATCGCCTCGCCCCTGGACACGGTTCACAGCCAGGACCTGGTGCGCTTCGTGCTCGACCTGCACGCGCGCGAGCCGCTGGCGGCCGTCGTAGTCGGTATGCCGCGTACGCTGCTCAACGAACCCACCGACGCGACAAGCGCCGTGGTGGGCCTGTTGCGCCGCCTGCGCCGCGAGCTGCCCGCGCTGCCCATTCACGAAATCGACGAGCGCTTCACCTCGCGCCTCGCCAAGCAAGCCATGCTGGCCGGTGGTCTGGGCAAAAAAGCCCGCCAGGACAAGGCTACCGTGGATAGGGTGAGCGCGGCGCTCATT
This sequence comes from Hymenobacter sp., assembly GCA_025353905.1. Classification (GTDB taxonomy): domain Bacteria; phylum Bacteroidota; class Bacteroidia; order Cytophagales; family Hymenobacteraceae; genus Hymenobacter. The sequence goes on along the minus strand of JANXNW010000424.1, from coordinate 667 downwards.
CTACAATCGTACCTGGAGTCGCCGGGGCGGGGAAATAATGGTTAATGGTTAATGATTAATTGCTCACCGTAACCGAAATTAACCACTAACAATTAACTACTTAGAACTTACGCAATGACGGACACCTCGCGTGAGTCTTACCATTAACCATTAAGATGATTTATCCGATTGTGGCTGTCGGCGACCCCGTGCTCAAAGCCCGCGCCCGTGAGCTGCCCGCCGAGTTGCCCGCCGCCGAGCTGGCTCAGCTTGTGCGCGACATGTTTGAGACGATGTACGAGGCTCACGGCGTGGGCCTGGCCGCTCCTCAGATTGGGCGCAGCGTTCGCCTGTTCGTCATGGATTCGGGCCCGATGCTGGCTGCCGACGAGGACGAGGACGAGGACGACGAGCCGGTGGAAGTTGCCGGCCCGGCGGAGGTAGCCGAAGCCGCCGAAGCGCCCGTCAAGCGGGCTTTCATCAATCCGCAAATGGTAAGCGAAACCGGCGCGGAATGGCCTTTTGAGGAGGGCTGCCTGAGCATTCCCGGCATTCGGGAGGCGGTGTCGCGGCCGGCTAACATCGTGCTGCGCTACGAAGACGAGCAGCGGCAGCCGCGCGAGGAGGCATTCAGCGGCATGGCCGCCCGCATCATCCAGCACGAGTACGACCACCTGGAAGGGATACT
>JANXNW010000410.1 GCA_025353905.1 Hymenobacter sp. | reverse complement strand
GCAAGGCTTTTATTTGGTCGAGACTGAACGCCTGGGTACGCGGCGCGGTGCCCGCCGGCGCGTAGCCTTGCACGGTAAGTCGCCAGGCCGCCGGGTCGAAGCCGTCCTCACTCAAACCCACATCGCCGTTGAAGCGCAGCTGCTGCGCGCGGGCGCGGGCAAATTCCGGCGCGAGGCGGGTATTCTGAAAATAATCGGTAGTAAGCTGCCCGTTAAAGTCGAGCACCCGGCGCAGGGGACGCGCCAGGCCGTCTTCCGGGGGGCGGCTCAGCAGCCAGCGCCAGCCGCCGAGCCCGGCCAGACCCAGCGCCCCGGTAATGAGGAACGAGCGCCGCGAGCGCTTACTCGCCGCCCGCAGCGCGGCGGCTTCGGCGGCAGCGTCATAAGCAGTGGGCAGCACGGACGTGGGCGTAGGTTCGGGCCCGACGGGCGGGGCTTGATTTTCGTCATTCATAGCAGCAGCAGATTACGCCTGGGGCGCGGGCGTGAGGGAAGCATCGGCGGCGGGCAGCGCCGTGGGGCCGGCCAGTACGCGGTGGGTGGCGGGGTCCACCTCTTCAATCTCAAAGCCGGCTACCATCGCCCGGAAGTTGTTCCAGCCGGCGCGAATTACCTGCGAAATGTGAACGATGAAAAACAGCACGTAGCCCACTGTGAGCGCGAAATGCACGACGCGGGCCGTCTCGTAGCCGCCCAGCAGCTGCGTGAGCCAGCCCAGCTGCACGGGCTTATAAATGGCCAAGCCCGTCAGCACCGAGCCCAGGCCCATGAGCACGACGCTGGTATAGGCAATCTGCTGCGCCCCGTTGAACTTGCGCACCGGCAGCGGCTTTTTGTACAGGCCCAAATCGTGCAGCGTCACCAGCACCGCTTCCCGAAACGAGTGCCGGGTGGGCAACAGGTAGCGCCACTCGCCCGAAAACGCGGTGTAAAGCACGTAGAGCAGCCCATTCAGAAAAAACACCCACATCAGCACGAAGTGCCAGGCCATGCCCTTCGCGAGCTGATGCTCCAGGTGAAACGCCTCGTAAAACGACTGCGGGAAAAACTTAAACAGCGTCGTGCTGCCCCAGCCGATGCGGTACACGTCGTTGGCCCAGTATATCCACATGCCGCTCCAAATCATGAGGCTCAGCACCGGAAAATTGACCCAGTGGAACCAGCGAATGGCCAGCGGATGCTTCTCAACGACGACTTTCATACTTCTAACGGCAGGGTGGAACGGCTGCATCTACGCAAGCCGAACGGCGTTCGGGTTTAACTGCCGGGGCCGCGTCCGGGTTCGCGGGCGGCGGCAAAACTATCGTCCTCCACCCAGCGCTCACCCTGGCCGTACTTTTGAGCTGACCCCACCCGGTACGCCCTATGGAACCCAAACGCTACCCCCGCCAGCTCTCGCGGGGGGCCAACAATGCCGTCGTTGCCCTCTCCGAAACCGAAGTGGGCAAGCTCTTCAGCGCCGACACACGTTCCGATATCGGCTCGGAAGCCGAGAAAATGCGCTATGCCAACGAGGTGAACGAGCTGGTGGTGAAGTTCAACCGTCTGGAAATCAACGAAGCGCTCGGAGCCGACATGCTGGTGATGGAGCGCGTTTATCCGCTCGACTTCCGCGCCCACGAAGTGGAAAGACGCGAAATCTGGCTCGATGTGTTTACCGACGAGTTACGGGCCCTGCACGCGGCAGGCTTCGTCCACCGCGACTTACAACGCCCCTCCAACCTGCCTGGTGAGCGGTTCGACAACATCCTGCTCACCGCCCGGGGCTTGCGGCTGATTGATGTCGGTATCTCGGTGCTGCGCCACCAAGTCGGTGAGGCGTTCTTCACCGCCTTCGTGCAGCGCGAGCTGGCGGAATTAGCCTTATTCCGGACGTTTTTGCTGGCCAGATAGGTACTGCTCAAATGTGTTTTTTCGGCCCCACGATAAAACCGAAATTGAGCACCTCTATTGAGCAGCTTACCCTTCTTACGCCCCTACCGGCTCCTCAGCCAGCTCCTTTTCTACCCAGCGGCCGTCTTCCCGAATCAGGGCAATCAGCTCGTCGACGGCGCGCGCTTCGGGCACGGATTTCTGGATGACGTCCTGGCCGCGGTAGAGCGCGATTTTGCCCTTGCCCACGCCCACGTAGCCGTAGTCGGCGTCGGCCATCTCGCCGGGGCCGTTCACGATGCAGCCCATGATGCCGATTTTGAGGCCCTTCAAGTGGTCGGTGCGCTGCCGAATCAAGGCCGTCGTTTCCTGCAAGTCGAAGAGCGTGCGGCCGCAGCTCGGGCAGCTGATGTATTCGGTTTTGCTCATGCGGGTGCGGGCGGCCTGCAAAATGCCGAAGCTGAGCTGGTTGAGCGCGTCGAGGTCGCGCAGCCAGTCGGCCCGCGGCTGGGCGGCGGGCAGCAGGTCCGAGCACAGGCTGACGCCGTCGCCGAGGCCGTCGATGAGCAGGCCCCCCACGTCGGTGGCCGCGTCGAGCTGCGTCTGGGCGGGGTCGGTGAGCGGGTAGAAGCGCCGGATAAGTACCGGGCAGCTCACGCCATGATTCAGCAATTCGATAAACGCGCGCCGCATCTCGGGCATGGCGTGGGCGTTGGCCGAGCCAAGCACGAGCACCACCCGGCGCTCGGCGCGCAGCTGCTCCAGCACAGAGGCGTCGAGCGCGTCGAGCTCGACCATCAGAAAGTTCAGCGTCGGGTGCAGCTGCGCGAAATCGGCCAGGTAGGCGTCGAGCGTCATGAGCGGAAAGTGGTCGGGGCGGCGGCCGGCATCGAGCCAGGCGGTGTGGGTCACGATTTCCTTCAGCCCGTTAGGCAGCATGAACGGCACCGGCCGCTCGCCCGAAAACAGGTAGTCGGCCCCGAGGTCCGACATCTGAAACTTGTCCAGAAAGGGCGAATACAAGTGCCCGGCCGCGCGCAGGTCAGCATATTCAAGCCGGGGCAGGCGCGAAAAGTCGGCGATGACGCGTGGCACGTTGGCCCCGCCAAAGTTGGCCACCTCGTGCGTGGCGCGCCGAAAATACTGGAACGGGTTAAGCGGCGAATCGCCCACTACGGGCCGGATGTAGCCCTGCTCGGCGGCGCGGTTCGTGTAGCGGTCGATGAGCCGCCGGGCCACGGGCGCTTCGGCTTCGGGCGCTTCGGTCAGGCTCACCCGCACGGTGTCGCCGAGGCCGTCTTCGAGCAGGGTGCCGATGCCCACGGCCGACTTGATGCGGCCGTCTTCGGCCTCGCCGGCTTCGGTCACGCCCAGGTGCAGCGGGTAGGGCTGCAAGCCTTCGGTATCAAGCTTTTGCACCAGCAGCCGGTACGCCTGCACCATCACCTGGGTGTTGCTGGCTTTCATGCTCAGCACCACGTCGTAATAGTTTTCTTCCTCACAGAGGCGCAGAAATTCCAGCGCCGACTCCACCATACCGAGCGGTGTGTCGCCGTAGCGCGAGAGAATGCGGTCGGAGAGCGAGCCGTGGTTGGTGCCGATGCGCATGGCCGTGCCGTACTGCTTGCAGATTTTGACCAGCGGCCGGAACCGCTCCCG
>JANXNW010000394.1 GCA_025353905.1 Hymenobacter sp. | reverse complement strand
AGGTGGGCTGAAACGTTACCGGATTTTAAGCGACCGTTTACGGATGCATGACTTGGACCGCTATAATGACATTGTAGGCCTCTGTGCAGGCCTCTGGAACTTCTACATAAGTACTTGACTATCTCTCGCAACAAGTCTATTTAACCATTGGTCAGGGTTTCCGGCCAGTTGAGCGCCCCGCCGAGCAGATTGGCTACCCGCGCGAAGCCGGCCGCCGTAAGCTGGCTGGCGGCCGCAGCCGAGCGCGCGCCGCTGCGACAGTACACGCAAGTGGGCCGGGTGTTGTCCAGCCGCGCGATGCGCTGGCCGAAGTCGGGTGCGGTGACATCGAGATTGACCGCGCCGGGCAGGTGGCCGGCGGCGAATTCGTCGGGCCGGCGCACGTCCACGAGCACCGCGTCGGGCTGGCGCAGGGCCTCGGCAAACTGCGCGGGGGTCAGGTTTTGAAAAACAGGAGCGGAAGATTCCGTGGAACCGAGCATGGCGAAGGGTTTGGGGGGGGTTAAAGAAGGGAAGGGCACACTCATCTGGCGTCCGCTTCGGGTGAGCGTGAGCGGCAAACCAGTTATCGGGGAGTCATCGGGAGTGGTGAAACAGCAGCTCTTTAGTCAAAATAAAAACCCCCATAGCCAGCGTGAACCAGCCAAACGCCGGCTTGAGCCTGGCCCCCGGAATGAAGCGGGCCAGGTAGGTGCCCAGCACGATGCCGCCAAGGGCAAAGGCCAGGAAGCCCAGTAGAAACGGCCAGGCGATGGGCGTACCCGCGCTCAGGTCGCCGGCGAAGCCGATGAGCGAGTTCAGGGCAATGATGGCCAGCGATGTGCCTACGGCCAGCTTCATGGGCAGGCGCGCGCCCAGCACCAGGGCCGGGACAATGAGAAAGCCGCCGCCCGCCCCCACGAAGCCGGTGAGCATACCCACTACCAGGCCAATGGTGAGCATGAGCGGGTAGTTGAAAGCCGGCCGCTGGGGCAGCTCCTCGCTCAGGGCCGCTTCGGGCTGCCCGCCGCGTATCATCGACGCGGCGGCTACCACCATGAGTACGGCGAAGGCCACCAGCACCAGCAGGTCTTTGGTGAAGACAATGCCGCCCAGCGTGAACAGCTCGTGGGGGATGGCCGGCAGCAGCACCCTGCGCACCAGAAACACGGCCAGCAGCGACGGCAGTAAAAACACGACGGCCGTTTTCAGCGACACCAGCCCTTTGCGAAAATAGCCGGAAGCGCCCACCACCGAAGTGGAGCCTACCACAAACAGCGAGTAGGCCGTGCTCAGCACCGGACTCACGCCCATCAAATACACCAGCACGGGCACCGTGAGAATGGAGCCGCCCCCGCCCATGATGCCCAGCGAAAGGCCAATGAAGATGGCCGCGAAATAGCCAACGTAATGCAGCATGAAAAAGAGAGGTAACGTATAAAATCATAAAAATTTGTTCGTGTATCGCGGCAAAAAAGCCGCGCCGTTTAACCGTTTACAGGAACGTACACGCAGCCAGGCCCTGAATCACGTCGATGACTTCGCGCATCTTCCGGGCGTAGGAGCTGTTTTTGCCGTTGCGGGAGCTGCCCAGAATGCCCGTGAGCCTCAGGCCTGGGAGGTGATGCGAGCGCAGGCTCTGCTCCCCGTTCAGCCTGGCGCCGATGTCCGTCGTCGGGAGGCGCTCATGGGTCGCCAGCAGCCGCACGATGACAATGCGCGTGGGGTGGGCCGTGGTCTTGAGCAGGAAGGCCACCTGCTCCATCTTCTCTACGGAGAGGCTCCTGTCGACGGCAGGGACAGTCATCGCGGCCATAAATCGTCCAAACTTATGAACAGTTGCTCATTCGTGTACCTGTAGTGCCTGAGCCAGCTCCCACGCAGTCATTTATTACTTGCCGTTCCGACCCTGGTGTCATCCCAATCAGCCCGCGAATCAGCCCGCAATGGCTGGCCGCCCAGCCCGAACGATTCGGCTTGCCCGGCGTTTAGCCTACGCGTCGGCTTCTGCCCGCGCCCTTTTCGCCATGCATACCATTGAACCCTATTACAACTGGATTGACCAGTACGCGGCCGCCGACGACCCGCGCTCGCCGCTGTTCGGGGTCGAAAACTCGCTCGACACGTTCAGCAATACCGTTTATGGCTACTACATCCATCCGCAGTGGGACAGCCTCGAATCGGAAACGCTATTTCTGAAAATTCTGTGGGCCGATTACGACGACGGCGTGGTCGTCATCGAACTCATCGGCGAGTGGAATGATGCCATCGAAAACGACATCATGCACCTCAAGCGCCACATCCTAGACGTGCTCACCCACGAAGGCATCCGGCGCTTCATTATCATCGGCGAAAACGTGTTCAACTTCCACGGCTCCGACGATTCCTATTACGAGGAATGGTTTGAGGACGTGGAAGATGGCTGGATTGCGGCCGTCAATTTTCAGGAGCACGTGCGCCGCGAGATGAGCCAGTACGGGCTGGACCACTACCTCAACTTCGGTGGCCCGCTCGACGAGCTGCCCTGGCGCACCCTGGAACCGCGCCGGCTGGTGGAAGAAGTCGAGGGCCTACTCCGTCGCCGGCTGGGCTAAGCCCGACCGCACAGCATTAAGCCAATAAAAAAACCCGACGGTCGCGTCGGGTTTTTTGGTTAAGCTGGCGTGAGTGTCAATTCTTACGACGCTTCATTTTGCGGGGTTTTTTGCCCGATTTGTCCGCGTCTTTGCCGTTGTCGTCGGTGTCAGTTAGAAACTCGCTTTGCTCGGCGATGCGTCCCTTGTACACCACGGGGCCAGTGCGTTTGCGGACTTTCTGCCGACGCTTGATTTCTTCCCTACCGGGGGTCCGCATCGGGCGTTCGGGGAGTGCGGTGGCTGCCTCCGGTTCGTCCGGGGTAGGAGCGGGCGCGGCAGCGGGCGTAGAGGCAGGGGCGGGCGTAGTCTGGGCCGAAGCCGTGGCGGCCGCGCCGATGGTAATCAAGCCAACCAGGAGGGCGGCGAAAAGTGTCTTTCTCATGGAACAACTACGGGTGAAATGAACGGAGAATCAGTTAAAAAGCCGCCCAATACGGTTGGCCTGCGCCGCTCTCGCGGGCTTTATGCGCAAATCGGGCCAACATGGTTGCGGCGGCCTCGCGCGGCGGCTAAAAAAAGAGCTTCGCCGGCTAGGGCGAAGCTCTTCGAGTAAGCAGGTAGGAGCAGACCGGCTGGTCTGCCCAACCCTACATTTTCTGCTTGGCGCTCTCGCCGGCGGCTTTCACCTCCGTGGCAGCTTTGTCGCCGGCAGCCTTCACGTCAGTGGCGGCTTTGTCGGCGGCGGCTTTCACGTCGGTGGCGGCGTTGCCAGCGGCATCTTTCACGTTGTCAGCGGCTTTCGCGCCGGCATTTTTCAGCGAATCGGCTTTGGCCTGCAGGGTAGCAGCACCAGCCTCCATCTTGGCGGCACCGGCATCGGCACCAGCTTTCACGGCATCAGCCGACTTGTTGGCGGCATCTTCAGCTTTGCCACCGCACGAGGTGAGCGACAAGGAGAGGGCAGCCACGGCGAGGAACAATACTTTTTTCATGGTAAAAGGTGAGTTGGGGTTAGGAAAAATCCTCCCTTAATGCGCGACTGCCGCCGAGGTAACCCGCTGACCCCAACTTATGCTGGTTTATTTTCTTTCGTTTATTTTTTGCGGAAGGCCAACCCGATGGGCACCCCCGTAAAGTCGAAGTGCTCGCGCAGGCGGTTTTCCAGATACCGGGCGTACGACTCAGGGATGTACTGCGGTAGGTTGCAGAAAAAGGCGAACACCGGATTGTGCGTCGGCAGCTGCGTAGCGTACTTGATGCGCACCAGCTTGCCTTTCTGAATGGGCGGCGGGTACTTTTCAATTTCCTTCAACATCGTGTCATTCAGCAGCGAAGTCGGAATTTTCTTGCGCTTGTTGGCATAAACTTCCATGATGACTTCGAGCGCCTTGTGTACGCGCTGCTTGGTCAGGACCGAGATAAAAAGCACCGGCGGGTAAGCGATGGGTGCGATTTTCTCCATAATCTTCGCTTCGAAGTCGCGGGCCGTGTTCGTCTCCTTATCCTCTACCAAATCCCACTTGTTCACCAGAATCACAATGCCCTTGCGGTTGCGGTCGGCCAGGCCGATGATGCTCACGTCCTGGGCCTCAATGCTACGGCTCGCGTCGAGTAAGACCACGCAGACGTCGGCGGCCTCCATGGCCCGCACCGAGCGCAGGTTGGCGTAAAATTCGACATCTTCTTTCACCCGCGCCTTGCGCCGCAGCCCGGCCGTATCGACGAGCATAAACTCGTGCCCGAACGCCGTGTACTTAGCCTCGATGGAGTCGCGGGTGGTACCGGCGATGTCGGTCACGATGCTGCGGTCTTCGCCCAGCAGCAGGTTCACGAACGAGGACTTGCCCACGTTGGGCCGGCCCACGATGGCGATGCGCGGCAGCCCCGCATTCGGCTCTTCCTCGCCCACCTCAGGGAAGTGCGACACCACGGCATCGAGCAACTCGCCGGTGCCGGAACCGTTTTGCGACGAGATGGCGAAGATTTCCGTGTCCAGCCCCAGCGCGTAAAACTCGCCCGAGCCGAGTGCCCGCAGGTTGGTGTCGGCCTTGTTGGCGACCACGTAAATCGGTTTCTGGCCCATGTAGCGCCGCAGCACCTGGGCAAATTCCTCGTCCAGCCCGTGCAAACCGGCATCGGCATCGACCATGAACAGCACCACGTCGGCCTCCTCAATAGCGAGCTTGACCTGCTTGTTGATTTCGCCCTCGAAAATATCGTCCGAGTTATGGACGTAGCCGCCCGTGTCAATCACGGTAAAGTTGTGGCCTGTCCAGTCGCCGTAGCCGTAATGACGGTCGCGGGTCACACCGCTCTCGTTGTCCATGATGGCCTGCCGCTGGCCGACCAATCGGTTGAAAAGCGTGGACTTGCCCACGTTGGGGCGACCCACTATCGCAATGGTATTCATTAGTTAGACTCCAGCCGCCGCGCCGACCGTGCGCGCCAGTACCCGGAGTAGTTAGGGTTTGGTTGGTCGTAGAACGCAGCCTTTGCTGCGTTAATCGTTGGACGAGGTTAGCGGGTCCGAGCGCCTGACGCAGCAAAGGCTGCGTCCTACTGATACCCAAAGCGGCTGAGCGCCTTCGAGTCCGTGCGCCAGTTCTCGTCCACTTTGACGAACAGCTCCAGGAACACTTTCTTCTGGAAGAAACGCTCCATCTCTTCCCTGGCCCAGGTGCCGACTTTCTTGAGCGCCTCGCCTTTGGCCCCGATGATAATGCCCTTCTGGGAGTTGCGCTCCACGTAAATCACGCCCCGGATGCGGATGATGTCTTCATCTTCCTTGAATTCTTCGATGCCGACTTCGCAGGAATACGGCACTTCTTTTTTGTAGAGCTTGAATATTTTTTCGCGTACCATCTCGGCGGCGAAAAACCGCTCAGGCCGGTCGGTCAGCTCGTCTTTGGGGTAATAAGGCGGGTGGATGGGCAGCCGTTCGAGCGCGAGCTGCAATACGTGGTCGGTGCCGTAAGCTTTGAGGGCCGAGATGGGCAGGATTTCGGTGGCGTTGGGCAGGCGCTCGCGCCAGTACGCTATTTTGGCCTCCACGTCGGCCTGCTCGGCGTGGTCAATTTTGTTGATGAGCACGAAGATGGGCACGTCCACCGTCTGCCGCAGCCGCTCGATGACCGGTTCCTCATCGTGCTTCTCGTAAATATCGGTCACGAACAAAATCACGTCCGCGTCTTCCAGCGATGAATACACGAAGGCCATCATGGCGTTGTGCAGCTCGTATTTGGGCTGAATGATGCCCGGCGTATCGGAGTACACGAGCTGGAAATTGTCGCCGTTGAGGATGCCCAGAATGCGGTGGCGCGTGGTCTGGGCCTTGCTCGTGACGATGCTCAGGCGCTCGCCCACCAGCGCGTTCATCAGCGTCGATTTGCCCACGTTGGGCTTGCCGATGATGGCCACGAAGCCGGCGCGATGGGGAATGGTTTCGGGAGTCACGGGCAGAGGGGAGCTTGGAAAACGGCCCACAAAGGTACGCCTCGCCCCCGCCTTTACGGCTTGATTCTCACAAACAAACCCTAATCAGCCGCCCAAGCACACGTCTAGCCCGCCGTGGTGATGACCCGGTTTTCGGGGCCGGCGATGCCGGCGGCCACGAATTGCCGGGCTACGTGCTCGGTCACGTAGTAGTACGTGTCCCAGTACGTTTCTCCCGCCGTCCAGACGCGCACGTCGAACACGACGGAGCTGTCGGTGAGCTTGTTCACGAGCACGTCGTGGGGCTGGTCCTGGATGGCCGTAGGGCAGGCGGCCACCACGGCGCGCAGGGCGGCCAGCGTGGCATCGAGCGGGTTCTGGTTGCCGGCCGAGAAAGTCATGTCCACCCGAATCGTACCGCGGGTGCTGATGTTGGTCAGGGCCGAGGTCGAGAGCGCGCCATTGGGCAGAATCACGGTGCGGTTGTCGGGTTGCAGCAGGATGGTGTCGAAGATGTGGATGGCCTCAACCACGCCCGTGAAACCCTGGGCGCTGATGAGGTCGCCGACGCGGAAGGGCTTGAAGACGAGTATCAGCACCCCGCCCGCGAAGTTGGCCAGCGAGCCTTGCAGGGCCAGGCCCACGGCCAGCCCCGCCGCCCCGATAATCGCCACGAACGAAGTCGTGGCGATGCCCAGCGTAGAAGCGATGCTGAGCAGCAGCAGAATCCGCAGCCCGGTATTGACGAGCGAGAGCAGAAACGGCTGCACGTCGCGGTCGAGGTTGCGGCGCTTCATCACCTGGCTCAGCAGCCGCACGAGCAGGCCGATGAGCCAGAGGCCGACGAGGAGCGTGAGCATGGCCAGCACCACCTTGCCGCCGTAGAGCGTAGCAAACGTGAGAAGCTGCTCATACAAGCGCTCGGCGGTAGTTTGGGCTTGTTGCAGAGGGACGGCAGCGTCGGGCATAAGCAGTTGAAAGTAAGTATTTGACGGCAAGTTAAGGTCGGGTTGAGCTATGCCGGCCAAAAGGGACGGTTGCCAGCGTTACCTTTTCGTTATCAGTGCCTGGTAAATGCCAGCTTGTCCGCGAAACGGCCGGCATATCTAGAGCAAAATCCGAGTTCGTATAGCAGTTCGTCGCCCGCAAACCTCACCCCCTAGCCCCCTCTCCCGTGGAGCTAGGGTGTACACACAAGTCCTTGCGCGAGTTTCCACCCTCCATATAGCCGTTGAAAATGCTGCCATCCATGCGTAAGCGTAATGACTCCGGGTGGGCGCTGGCTGGCCAGCCCGCTCCAAC
>JANXNW010000373.1 GCA_025353905.1 Hymenobacter sp. | reverse complement strand
GGCTGGTCCTTAGTACGGACGGCCCGCAAGCGGTTTGATTGTTTTATGCTGCACATTACCCTGCCCGACGGCTCCGTGCGCGAGCTGCCCGAGGGCGCGACCGGCTACGAGCTGGCCGCCCACATCTCCGAAGGCTTGGCCCGCAACGCGCTCGCCATCCGCCTCAACGGCGACATCCGCGACCTGCACCGCCCCATCACCGAGGACGCGCGCGCCGAAATCCTGACCTGGAACGACCCCGCCGGCAAGCAAACCTACTGGCATTCGTCGGCTCACTTAATGGCCGAAGCGCTCGAAGCGCTGTACCCAGGGGTGAAGCTGGCCATCGGTCCGGCCGTCGAAAACGGCTTTTATTACGATGTCGATTTGGGCGAGGGCCGCGCCATTTCCAGCGACGACTTCCCGGCCATCGAAGCCAAAATGCTCGAACTCGCCAAGCAAAAAAGCCGCTACGAGCGCCGCGAGGTGTCGAAAGCCGACGCGCTGGCGTATTTCACCGAGAAGCAGGACCCCTACAAGCTGGAGTTGATTGACGGGCTGGCGGACGGTTCCATCACGTTTTACAGCCAGGGCGGGTTCACCGACCTCTGCCGGGGGCCGCACATCCCCGACACGGGCTTCATCAAGGCCGCCAAGCTCACCAACGTGGGCGGCGTGTTCTGGCGCGGTGATGCCAATAACAAGCAGCTCACCCGCGTCTATGGCATCACGTTCCCGAAGCAAAAAGAGCTGACCGAATACCTCGAGCGCCTCGAAGAAGCCAAGCGCCGCGACCATCGCAAGCTGGGCAAGGAGTTGAAGCTGTTTGCGTTCTCGGAAAGGGTAGGGGCGGGCCTGCCGCTGTGGCTGCCCAAAGGCACGGCCCTGCGCGAGCGGCTGGAGCAGTTTCTGCGCCGGGCGCAAATCAAGGCCGGCTACCAGCCCGTCGTCACGCCCCACATCGGCAGCAAGGAGCTGTACGTGACCAGCGGCCACTACGAGAAGTACGGCGCGGATTCCTTTCAGCCCATCCGCACGCCCAACCCCGGCGAGGAGTTTTTCCTCAAGCCGATGAACTGCCCCCACCACTGCGAGATTTATAAGACCGAGCCGCGGAGCTACCGCGACCTGCCCGTGCGCCTGGCCGAGTTCGGCACCGTGTATCGCTACGAGCAGAGCGGCGAGCTGCACGGCCTGACGCGGGTGCGCGGCTTCACGCAGGACGACGCGCACATCTTCTGCCGGCCCGACCAGGTGAAGGACGAGTTCAAGAAAG
>JANXNW010000349.1 GCA_025353905.1 Hymenobacter sp. | reverse complement strand
ATTCATCCCGTACGGATAATTATAGCCGTCCCAGCCCACCACGTCGAACGGGTGCGACGGATACAGCAACTCGTGCAGCACACCCTGCTTTTTTATTTTAAGTATAAAGTCGCCCGTCTCGTCGTGCGTCTCTAATTCGGTCGGTAATTTATAATCCCGCTCGGCGTAGGGCGCGTGCTCTAATAATTGCCCAAAATAATTACGGTAGCGCTTGGGCGTATAAATCGGGTGGAACGACTCGGTAATCAGCAGCCGGTTATCCTCGCCGTCGAAATTTATCTGGTAAATAATACCGCGCGGAATTAATAAATAATCACCTGGCTCAAACTTGATATTTCCGAGTTGCGTGCGCAGCGTACCGGTGCCCCGATGAATAAATAATAACTCGTCGGCGTCGGCATTTTTATAGAAATAACCCGTGAGCGAATGACGCGGCGCGGCCAGTGAAATATGTACGTCGGCATTGACAAGCACCGGCACCCGCGCCGCCAGATAATCATCCGCCGCCGGCACCTGAAACCCTTGCAGCAGCCGCGCCTTAATGTTTTTCTCGACCGCTATTTTCGGCGTTAAGTCCGTCTGTCCCAGCACGTCGCGCACCGTTGTCGGCCGCCGCAGGTGGTACATTAGCGACGACATACCCTCGAAGCCAACCGTGCCGAACAGCTGCTCGTAATACAAGCCGCCGTCGGGCCGGTCGAATACCGTGTGGCGCGTCCGGGGCAACTGGCCAAGTTTGTGGTAGATGGGCATGGCGTTGTTTTTTGTTGATTGTTAGTTGTTATTTTCCCGGCCAGTCATTGCGAGCGCAGCGAAGCAATCGCATCTGTTGAGTTACGGCCGGGCGCGCCTAACAATGGACTGAACAAGTGTGATTGCTTCGCTGCGCTCGCAATGACTGGCCGGGAAAATAACAATTATAAGTTTCCCCGCCGGTCCTGCTCGCGCTCCAGGCTCTCGAATAAGGCTTTGAAATTGCCCGCGCCGAAGCTTTTGGCGCCTTTGCGCTGGATGATTTCGAAGAACAGCGTGGGGCGGTCCTCGACGGGCTTGGTGAAAATTTGCAGCAGGTAGCCTTCCTCGTCACGGTCGGCCATGATGCGCAAGCTGCGCAAGGCTTCCACGTCCTCGTCGATGTCGCCGACGTGGGCGCGCAGGTTGTCGTAGTACGCGTCCGGGGTTTGCAGGAACTCCACGCCGCGCGCTTGCAGCTCGCGCACGGTGGCTATAATGTCATCCGTGGCGACGGCGATATGCTGCACGCCCTCGCCCTCGTAAAAGGTGAGGTACTCCTCGATTTGCGACTTCTTCTTACCCTCGGCCGGCTCGTTTATCGGGAATTTCACGTAGCCGTTGCCGTTGCTCATCACCTTGCTCATCAGGGCGGAGTATTCGGTCGTAATCTGCTTGTCGTCGAAGCTCAGGATATTGCGGAAGCCCATCACCTGCTCGTACCAAGCCACGACCTCGTTCATGCGGTTCCAGCCGACGTTGCCCACGCAGTGGTCCACGTAGCGCAGGCCCACCGGCAACGGCGCGTAGGCCGCCGTCTGGGCCACGTAGCCCGGCATGAAAGCCCCGCGGTAGTTGCGGCGCTCCACGAAAAGATGCACCGTTTCGCCGTAGGTGTAGATGCCAGCCGTGCGCACTTCGCCAAACTCGTCGGTCAGCGTGAGCGGCTCCTGGTACGAGCGCGCGCCCCGCGCCATCGTCTTTTCGTAGCTCGCGTAGGCATCGTCCACCCACAGAGCCAGCACTTTAACGCCATCGCCGTGGCGGCGCACGTGCTCCGCGATTTCATGGTCGGCGCGCAGGGCGGTGGTGAGCACGAGCCGGATTTTGTCCTGCTGGAGCACATAGCTGGCCCGGTCGCGCCGCCCGGTTTCGGGCCCCGCGTAGGCCACGAGCTGGAAGCCAAAGGCCGACTTATAAAAGTGGGCCGCCTGCTTGGCGTTGCCCACGTACAACTCCAAATGGTCGGTGCCGAGCAGGGGTAGAAAGTCGGCGGTAGCGGGCGCGGCGGGCGCGGAGGCGAGGGTCGGTTGCATAGGGCGGGATGGGAAGGGGTGGTGGGGCAAATTTAGGGCAAAGCGGAGGTTGCTGCCCGGCCGCGCTAAGTCAGCTTTTACCCCAACATCTCCGCTACTTGCCGCCCAGTCCCGAGCGCGGCGTTCAGCGACGGGTAGCTCACCCAGTCGCCGCAGCGAAAGAGCGTCTCGCCGAGGCGCAGCTCCTGCTGCACGGGCTGGCCGGCGACGTACGCGGGCAAGCCGGCCGGGATGAAATACGTGCGCAGATGCCGCCACAAATGGGCGCG
>JANXNW010000285.1 GCA_025353905.1 Hymenobacter sp. | reverse complement strand
CCGGCATCGATGGCGGCGAGGCGGGCAGCGGCCTGGGCCATGCGCTCGGCCCGTTGCGGGTCGTTCTTGGGCTCGTCGCGGCGGGGGCCACGGTCGCGGCCGCCGCCCCCCTCGCCGCCCCGCCGTTCGCCGCCACCCTCGCGGCGCGGACCCCGGTCGCCACCGCCGAGACTGCCTCCACCGCCCCGACGGTCGCCCCCGCCGAAGCCGCCGCGCCCGCCGACTTTGCCGCCTAACCCACTGAAACGTTTCGGGTCGAAGTCCGGGGCCGGGCCGTAGCCGAGTCCCTCCGTGATGGCCTGCTTCTCAATCTCGCGCTCGATGAGCTTCTCGATTTTGAGGATGCGGTCCTGGTCCTGGTCGGCAATAAACGTAATGGCCGTGCCCGTGGTGGCGGCCCGCGCCGTGCGCCCGATGCGGTGCACGTAGTCCTCGGCCGCGCGCGGCACGTCGAAGTTTACCACGTGACTCAGCGAGTCGATGTCAATACCCCGGCTCACCACGTCGGTGGCCACGAGTATCGGAAACTGTTTGTTTTTGAAGGCCCGCATCGTTTCCTCGCGCTCCTCCTGAGTGCGGTCCGAGCTGATGCCCTGGGCCGGGTAGCCGAGCTTATTGAGCGAGCGCACGATGCCGGCCACAGCCGACTTCTTACTGGTAAATAGTACCATGCTCTGCACGTCCTGGGCCTTGATGAGATGCTCCAGCACGGGCAGTTTCTGGTGGTCGAAGGTCATGTAGAACTGCTGGTTGATGCCGGCAGCGGGCTTGCTCACCGCCAGCCGCACCTCGTCGGGTTGGTTCAGAATCTGCTGCGAAAAGTCGCGAATTTTGCTCGGCATGGTGGCCGAAAACAGCAGCGTCTGCCGCTCTTTGGGCAGCTGCCGCACGATGCCCAGGATGTCATCGGCGAAGCCCATGTCCATCATCTTGTCGGCTTCATCGAGCACCAAATACTTCAAGTCGTCGAACTTGACGTAGCCGAGCTGCATGTGGGCAATGAGCCGTCCGGGGGTGGCCACGATGATGTCGGCCCCGGAGGTGAGCGCCCGCTTCTGCTGCTCCCAGTTCTCGCTTTTGCCGCCGCCGTAGATGGCGATGGACGAGGCTTCGACGAAGTAGCCGAAGCCCGTCACCTGCTCGTCAATCTGGGTGGCCAGCTCGCGGGTGGGCACCAGCACGAGCGTGGACGTAGTGCCGTGCTTGGCGTGGGAGATTTTATCGAGCAGCGGCACCAGGTAAGCGGCCGTTTTGCCGGTGCCGGTCTGGGCGCAGGCGATGAGGTCTTTGCCGGCGAGGATTTTCGGGATGGCCTGCTCCTGAATCGGGGTAGCCTGCTTATAATTCATGGCATCCACGCCGGCCAGCAGGTCGGCGTGAAGGTCGAAGTCGTGAAAAGTCAAGGGGTCAGCTTAAATAAAGTGAAATAAAGGCTGACCGTGCGTCGTCCGGGTCAGCAAACCGCTTTCTTGTTTCTTGTTTCTTGTTTCAAACTTGAGCGAGGCAAGGTAGCGGTATTTCAACTCTGCGAAACTCTGCTTCCTCTGCGGAACTCTGCGTGAACCCGCGCCCTGAAAACAAGAAACAAGAAACAAGAAACAAGAAACAACAATACCCTCAAAGGTAAGCGCCCCAAGTGCCTGTCCGCCGCTACCTTCGCCGGCATGGCGCTCGACCGTTTTTCCGCCCAGGCCGCTGGCTACGCCCGCTACCGCATCGACTACCCGCCCGCGCTCTTTGGCTGGCTGCTGCCATTGGTGCCGGACCGCGGCAGAGCCTGGGACTGCGCCACCGGCAACGGCCAGGTGGCCGCTGTGCTCGCCGATTATTTCGAGCAAGTCGAAGCCACTGACCTGAGTGCCACGCAACTCGCGCAGGCTGCACCGCGCCCCAATGTGCGCTACCAGGTGGCATCGGCCGAGCAAACTCCGTTTGCGGCCGCCAGCTTCGACCTGATTACCGTGGGCCAGGCCGTGCACTGGTTCGACCTGCCGGCCTACCACCGCGAGGTGCGCCGGTTGGCCCGGCCGGGGGCGGTGCTCGCCGAATGGGGCTACGGCCTGCTGCGCACCGACGACGCCGGCATCAACGCGGTGCTCGACCATTTTCACGACCACACTACCGCGCCCTACTGGGATGCCAACCGCGGCCACATCGCCGACGAGTACGCCCGGCTGCCGTTTCCGTTTGAGGCGGTGCAAACGGCGCGCTTCCGCGCCGAGCGCCGCTGGTCGGTAGCGGACCTGCTTGGTTATTTGCGCACTTGGTCGGCCGCGGCCAACTACGCCCGCCAACACGACGGGGCCGATGTGGTGGCGCTGGTCGAGGCTGAGCTGACGCGGCGCTGGGGGCCGGGCGAGCGGACGATAGCGGTGCCCGTTTTCGCCCGGGCGGGCAGAGTGGCGTAGGGTAAGCTTTAGCTTGCCTGCTGAACATCCCTTCTGACTACAAACAGCAAGCTAAAGCTTACCCTACATTTTATGCTTCCCTTCGCCGACCTGCGTGTCCTCGAACTCGCCACCGTGCTGGCCGGCCCGCAGGTCGGCCAATTCTTTGCTGAGCTGGGGGCCGACGTGCTCAAAATCGAGCCGCCGGGCGGCGACGTGACCCGCACCTGGCGCACGGCCGCCGATGACCCGGCCAGCTCGGTGTCGGCGTATTTCGCGGCCTCCAACTGGGGCAAGGCGTCCGTCGTGCTCGACCTCACGCAGCCCGCCGCTCAAGCCGAGCTGCACCGGCTTGCAGCCGGGGTCGATATCATCATCAGCTCGTATCGGCCCGGCGCGGCCGAAAAGCTTGGGGCCGATTACGCCACGCTCAGCGCGCTCACCCCACGGCTGATATACGGGCAGCTCAGCGGCTACGGCCCCGACAATCCGCGCGCCGGCTACGATGCCGTGCTGCAAGCCGAAACTGGCTTCATGCACCTCAACGCGCCCGGCCCCGAGGCACCGCCCCAGAAAATGCCGGTAGCCCTCATGGACCTGCTCGCCGCCCATCAGCTCAAGGAAGGTATTCTGACCGCGCTGTATCAGCGCGAGCGCACCGGGCGCGGCGCGCTCGTCGAGGTGAGCCTGCTCGACAGCGCGCTGGCTTCGCTGGCTAACCAGGGCTCTACCTGGCTGGGCGGCGGCCCCGACCCCGTGCCGCTGGGCTCGGGCCACCCCAGCATCGTGCCCTACGGCACCGTGTATCGGGCGGCCGACGGGCAGCGGCTGGTGCTGGCCGTGGGTACCGACGCGCAGTTCGGGCGGCTCTGTGCCGTGCTGCAGCGCCCGCACTGGGCCGCTGAGGCGCGCTTTTCCACCAACCCGGCGCGGGTCCGTCACCGGCTCGCGCTGGAAGAATTACTGTCGCAGCGCATCGGCGAGCTCAGCGGCGGCGCGCTGCTGCACGAGCTCAGCCGGCTGGGCGTACCGGCCGGAGCCGTGCGCACGGTCGGCGAGGCCCTGAGCCACGACTCGGCCCAGCCTATGCTGCTGCCCGCCCCGGCCGACTTTCCGTACCCGGGGCTGCGTACCGTGGCCTTCCGCAGCGACCAATGGCCGCTGACGATTTCGCTCAACGCCCCACCGGAGCTATCCAATGAGTGATTGAGTAAATGAGTGATTGAGTGATTGAGTAAACGGATGACGAAGGCTACTTCACTCAATCACTCAATCACTCACTCACTCCCCAGGCAGGCCGGGCACCGGGTTGCCCTGATTGCTACCCATTTTCGGAATGCCCATTTTTTCCTCGCGCTTTTGCTGAAAGCGGGCGAATTGGGCAGGCGTGAGCACATCCTTGAGCCGTTCGAGGCGGGCCAGACCGACGCTCTCGACGTAGCTGCGCAGCTTCTGCGGCTCGTCGCGGTAGCGGCGGCGGGCGGCTTCCACGTTGCGCACGGCTGTCGTGTTAATGGCCCGCACCCGCTCCGTCTGGGCGGGCGTGAGCCGCAGCGCCTGACTCATGCTGGTGGTGAGCGCCTCGACGCGGGCGGCGGCGGCATCGGTGGCCGTTTCGGCGGGCTGCGGCTTGGTTGAGGCCGTAGGCTGGGCGCTGGCAGCGGCCGCGCTGCCCAGAGCGAGTGCCAGGCCCACGCAGATTTTTGCTAATTTGTTCATCTCAAGCGAGTTTATAGAATAGTTGCCTGCAAAGTTAGGGTGCCCCGGTAAGCATTTCTTCGGGTTCCGCCGAAGTAAAGCGGGGCCGGTTGCCGGCGGCTTTTACCAAACGAAAGGCCACAAAAAAACCGCTGCTCAGCAGCGGTTTTTCAGAACGTAATTAAAGTACCGCGTCAGGGTAAGTAACAGGTTTATTTCAACACCACTTTACCCCCCGTAACCGCCCCGCCGGTTTCGTCAACGGTCAGGATGACGGTGTACTTGCCTGCTTTGGTAATCGTCAGGTCGTCGCCGCCAGTAGTGAGCTTCACGCCCTGGGCGAGGTCGCCGGCCGGACCGCCCAGGTTTACACCCCAGCTTTTGTTGCGGCGAAACTTAAACTTGTCGGCTGTAAACGTCGTCGTCAGCACAAAGCTGCGGATGCGGCAGTCGTAGGTCATGACGCGGTCCGTGTCCGTAGGCCCGGGCCAGCCGTCGGCGGCCGGCCCCACGATGCCCCACTGGTCGGTCGGGATGGTAACGGCCTGGTAGGGGGAAGCCAGGATGGACTTCACTTCCGACAACGAAGGCGGCACCGATACGCCCACCGTGGCGCGCACCCGCACGTCGAGGGCGAGCGGCGCGGGCGTCACGGGCAGGTTGCAGTCGATGTCATTGTATACCTTATTCAGCTCGGCTTGCGTGAACGACTTCGTCGTGCCCGACCCGAGGTCCAGGTCCACGGTGTTGGCGAAATTGGTGCCGGCTTTGGCAAATTGCAGCACGTACGTAACGGCCGCTTTATAGCCATACTCGGCCGGAGTCCAGGTGTAGGTGACGGCCGGAGCATTAGGCGTTGTAAGCGAGAGCGCCGTTGCGCTGGCCGAAGCCGTGAGCTTGGGCGCGGCTGAGTTGTTGAGTACCACCTTGGTCTCGTCTTTCTCGCAGGCCGTCACGCTGGTTAGCAGCGCGGCTCCTACAAATAGTCTGGTGAACCAGTTATTCATATGATTACGGGTTAGTGGTTGAAAAAGTAAGAGGAGTCGCCTGGGTGGGCGATTAGCTGCAATCAACCAATCACCCACCGGCAACGAAAAAAATTAGTATCCCGGATTTTGCTTCAGGTTGCGGTTGGCCGTCAGGTCAGAGTTCGGGATGGGGAACAAGGCGCGGAAATCGGCCACGGCCCGGCCGTTGGCGGTGCCACCTTTCCAGGGCCAGAGGTAGCTGTTGTCCACAAAGCGCTTGAAGCGGATGAGGTCGGTGCGGCGGTAGCCTTCCCAATGCAGCTCGCGGCCGCGCTCGTCGATGAAGAACGAGGGCTGCCCGTTGCTGTCCAGCGCTTGCAGCTGGGCCAGCGTCACCTGCCCGGCGGGGTTGTTGTTGAAAGCCCGGCTCCGAATCCGGTTCACGTAGTCCAGGGCCAGCACCGTGTTGCCCCCGCCGCGCACGACGGCCTCGGCGTAGGTCAGCATCACTTCGCTGAGGCGAATCATGGGGAAGTCCACGCTCGAAAAGTTCTGGGCACCGCCCTGCGCGCTGCCGTCCGAGTTCACGTTGCGGAACTTGAGTACCCCCAAGCCCTGCGGAAACTGGGTGATGTCGGTAATTTCCAGCGTCTGGGTCTTGCTCCAGAACCGGCCCCGACGGTCGAGCGCCGTGTCGGGGAACAGGTTGAACAGCGCCGACGTGGTGCGCAGCCCCTGCCAGCCGGTAGTCTGGCCCACCGTGCGCTGCCAGGTGGCATCGCCGCCCGTGCTGCCATTGACGATGAACGTGGTGCCGCCGTAGCTCTGGGTGCGGGTGGCATCGAAGACGATGGGCCACACGATTTCGGAAGCAGCCGGACCAGCGTTGTTATCAGCCAGGAAGTTGCGGCCATACGCCGAACTCACCTTGCCCGAACCCGTGCTCGCGAGCGAGTAGCCGCTGGCGATAACGGCCTGCGCGTTGGTGGCGGCATCGGCCCAGCGGGCAGTGCCCGTGTACACCTGGGCGTTGAGGTACAAGCGGGCCAGCATGGCCTGGGCGGCGGCGCGGTCCACGCGGCCGTACTCGTTGCTGCGGGCGACGGGCAGGGCCGTAGACAGGGCCTTCAGCTCGCTCTCGACGTAGGTGAAAAGCTGGGCGCGGGTACCGTAGGCCGGCGCGTCGAAGCCCACGCTGCCGGTCTCAGTTACGAACGGGCCATTGCCAAACAAGTCAAGCACGTGCAGGTACGACACGGCGCGCAGAAAGCGCGCCTCATCGCGAAAAGTTTGGGCGGCGGCCACGTCAGTCGAGCCCAGGCGCGATTTGAGGTTGTCATCGCTGGCCTGCCGGATGAACTCGTTGCAGATGGAGATTTCGTAGTAGCAGCGGCTGTAGATGCCCCGGATGAGCGGGTTGTTGGCATCCCAGTTCAGGCTGTGCCAGTCCTGAATGCCGGGGTCGCCCCAGGCCACGACGGCCTCGTCGGTGGTCAGCTCCTGCGCGCTCCAGAGCTGGCGAATGTAGTCTGACGTGCCCTCGTCGATGCCGCCGATGTCGCCCTGGCCGGCCGGCCCCTGCTGCCCGGTGAGGGCAAAGCCGCCGTAGAGCTTGCGCAGCACCTGCTTGTAGCCGTCCACGGTCTTGTACTGGTCGGTTATTTCAAACGTCGGCTGCTGGTCGAGGTCCTTGGTGCAGGAGCTGCTGCTCCCGGCCAGGGCCGCTCCGAAAAGGAGGCCCAGTAGGCCCCGCGAAAGTTTTGTGGTCATGTTGAGCTGGATGGGAAGTTAAGAAAACGTTGAATTAAAAGCCGAAGGCGAGGCCGAACGTGTAGGTGCGGGCGCGCGGGTAAAAATTGTTGTCGATGCCCCCGAAAATCTCGGGGTCCACGCCGGTGTACTTGGTTACCAGAAAGGCATTCTGCACGTTGCCCGTCAGGCGCAGTGTCGCGCTGTTGCTGAAAATCTTACCTACATTATAGCCCAGCGTAATGTTTTCTGCCCGCAGGAACGAGCCGTTCTGCACGTAGTAGTCCGACTGGAGCTGCGACACCGTGACGGCCGTGAAGCCCGTGTTGCGCACGTCCGGG
>JANXNW010000283.1 GCA_025353905.1 Hymenobacter sp. | reverse complement strand
CATTGCCCGTGCCAACAACGAAGTGCGTAAAATCAAAAACCTGCTGCGTACTCCCGTGCTCAAAAACGTGGATTTGGACGAGCTGAAGGCTAATTTCCCCCCATCAGCAGCCCCGAAGAAGGCTTCGCCCGCCACCCCAGCAGAAGGCGCAGTGGCCCAGGCCACTGAAAAAGCTACTAAGGCCGCCGGTGCCGTGGCCGACAAAGCCAAAGCCGTAGTGGCGGCCGTGGCAGCCGCCCCCCTCGTGGAGCGCGCCAAAGAAGCCGTGACCGAAGCCGCGGCCAGCGTTAGCGAAGCCGCCGCGCCCCTCGTGGAGCGGGCCAAGGAGGCCGCCAGCGACGCCGTCGAAACCGTAGCCGAAGCCGGCAGCAGCCTGGTGGATAAAATCCGCGAGACGGCCGCTGAGGCCGTTGAAGCCGTTTCGCACGGCGGTCTGCTCGACAAAATCAAGGATGCCGCCAGCCACGCGGTGGAAGCCGTCACGCACTCCGGCGCGTTCGAGGCCGTGCAGGAAGCCGCTCACAACCTCGTGGAAGGCGCTAAGCACAGCCTCGAAACTAAAAGCCCCGAGCACAATCAGGCAACCGCCGCCAACCAAACCGGCACCGAAGGCTTCGATGCCGCCGAAGCCGAAACCAAGCCCGTGAACAAGGACGGCGAGCAGGGCGACAAGCCCAAGCCGGAAATTGCCCTGTGAACAGTTTCTGAAATGATTTTGAAGAAGCGCCCGGCCTACCAGCCGGGCGTTTTGCGTAGCGCGGGTCTCTGACCAGGCCGCCGATTTCTTGGGAAAAACGTACGACGGCGGGTCAGAGACCCGCGCTACCTCGGCCCCAGCTCGACGGCTTGCAGGTTTACCACGCGGCCGGCCTCGATGCCGAAGCGTAGCAGCGTCCGCACCTTGTGAAAGCCGTGGCGGCCGGCCGCGCCGGGGTTCAGGGCCAGTAAACCCAGACGCGGGTCGGGCGCGACGCGCAGAATGTGGGAGTGCCCGCACACGAACAAACCCGGCTGGGCTTCAGCTAGCAGCGGGCGCACGACCGGCGCGTAGTGCCCCGGATAGCCGCCGATGTGGGTCATGAGCACCCGCAGGCCCTCGACTTCAAATTGTTGGGTAAGCGGCTCGGTGCGGCGCACGTCGGTCCCGTCGATGTTACCGTACACGCCTCGGAATATTGAAGCCAGGCCGCGCAGCTCGTCCACGACCGCCGCCGAGCCGAAATCGCCGGCGTGCCAGATTTCGTCGGCCCCGGCCAGGTGGTGTGCCACGCGCTCGTCGAAGTAGCCGTGGGTATCGGAGAGCAGGGCGATGCGGGTCATTTGGTTGCTGATTGATTTTTGCTGCCTGTTTTTTCTTGTTCGTTATAGCGAGCTGACAAGCAGCAACCAACAATTAACAACAAACATGACCCGTATCTTTCGGCGCTGTCCGCCGTGCGGGCAGCAAGCAAGCACTTTGGGCAACTTTTCCACTGACTCCATTCGATGAACGTCTTTATCAACGACGTGCCGCTGCTTATTAAAAAGCTCAGCGACAAAGTGTACAAGCACAAATACGACCTCGTGCTGGAGGCCGATGCCGATTTCACCAGCAAAGACCTGGTGGGCGACGTGCTCGTGCGCGACGCGACGCCACTTTTTCTCGACCGCCTGCTGCGGCTCATGGAAGTCAAGAAGCTCAAAAAGCTCAAGACGCTGACCATGCTGGCCCGCAAAAAGAGCCTGCTCATCCTGCACCTCAAAGACCAGTTCAAGATTGCCAAAGCCGCCGGCGGCCTCGTCGTCAAAGACGGGCAGGTACTCATGATTTACCGCCTCGGCAAGTGGGATTTGCCCAAGGGCAAACTCAAAAGCGACGAGGACGTGGCCCTCGGAGCTATTCGGGAAGTGGAAGAGGAGTGTAATATTAAGGTTGAGCTGGGTGGCGAGCTGCCCAGCACCTGGCATTCGTACGCCTACAAGGGCA
>JANXNW010000251.1 GCA_025353905.1 Hymenobacter sp. | reverse complement strand
GACTGATGTGGGGCAGGTGCTCGGCCAGATGCGTACACGTATAATTGCGGGGCGTACTCAACAGGTACTCGATGTAGGTCGCTTGCGTGAGCATGGTGCACAGTTTTGCCTCAAGATACTACCGAGTGCGTAAGTCCTATTTAGTTAGAAACCTACTGCTTGCACGCTCATGCTGATTCGCCTTGTGCGCCTGCCGCTACACCCCGACCGCGTGGCCGATTTTCTGGCCTTGTTTGAGCAGTCGCGGGCGCGGATTCTGGCCCAGCCCGGCTGCCGGCATCTGGCGCTGTGGCAGGATATGGACGCGCCCGCCACCTACTGCACCTACAGCCACTGGACCGACGCGGCCGCGCTCGAAGCGTACCGGCGCTCGGCCTTGTTCGGGCAGGTGTGGCCGGCCACGAAGCGGCTGTTGGCCAGTCCGGCGCTGGCGTTTTCCGTAAGGGAGGTTGGTTTTGAGAGCGTAGATGTTAGAACTTAGAGCTTAGACCATGTTCCAATATGCGCCTTTAGCTAACCCTGACGCATAAACACTCAGTTCTAAGCGCTGACGCACAATATCTAAGCTCTAATATCTAAGTTCTAAATACATGCCCGCCACCCCCAACTACTTCGCCTTTTACGGCTTATCCGAAAGCTTTCAGCTCGACGAAGCTGCCCTGCAAACCAAATACTACCAGCTCAGCCGCGAGCTGCACCCCGATTTTCACGCCCAGGACACGCCCGCCGCCCAGGCCGAGGCCCTGCGGCTGAGCACGCTCAACACCGATGCCTACCGCACCCTGCGCGACCCCGACCAGCGCATGGCCTACGTGCTGCGCCAACACGGCCTGTTGCTGGAAAGCGGTGGCCAGGAGCAGCTGCCGCCCGATTTCCTAATGGACGTGATGGACCTCAATGAGCAACTCATGGAAGCCGAGGACGACCCGGCCGCCGCGCAGCAGTTGGCCCGGCAGGTGCAGGCCCTGGCCGACACGCTCGATGCCGGCATTCAGCCCGTGCTGACGGGCTACGACCAGTTGCCGCCCGACCACCGCCCCGCTGCCCGCCAGCAGGTGCTGACGTATTACCTGAAAAAGCGGTATCTGTTGCGGCTTCGCCAGCAAGTGGCTACCTTTGCCTCCCGCCCAAGAGCTACCGGCTTGGGCGAATAGAAGCTGCCCGGATGGCGGAACCGGTAGACGCGATGGTCTCAAACACCATTACCGCAAGGTGTGCCGGTTCGACTCCGGCTCCGGGTACGACCCTTCCCGATGTGAAGGGGTAGTTAAGCCCTCAAAAAGCCGTGATTCAAGCAATTGACTCGGTTTCTTGGGGGCTTTTCTCATGCCTTCCCGACGTTGTTTTTGGGCTTCCCAGCGTTGATTCTGGCCCCACTTCTGCCCCCCTGTCTGTCCCCACTTGTCCCCACTTTCTTACTGCGATGAATATTTGCTTTGAGCGGCGCACCGAGCGACCTGACGCGCAGGGTCGTTGTGTTATTCGTTTGGTAGCGACGTTTGACAACCAGCGGGTGCGGTTTGCGACGGGGGAAAAGTGCGTGGCTTCGGAGTGGAATGAGAAAACGGGGTGGTTTCGCAAGTCGTTTGGGGACATTGATAACGCGACCACTCGGCTGCGTGCGCAGCGAAAGGCGGTAGAAGACACTTACAGCGAGCTGCGCACCAGGTTGGCGGGGCCGGTGACTGGGGCAGTGTTGCGGGCGGCGCTGGTGGCGGTTGACGCGCCGGCCGCGCCCGCGCCGGGACTGGTTGAGCTGCTGGATGAGCACCGGGCGGTGCTGGTGGCGCGGGGGTTCCGGTACAACACGGTGAAGGGCTACAAGACGACACGCAACACGGTGGCCGAGTGGGTGAGCGTCTTACCGGCTGGTATGACGGTGATTGAGTATGACCTGGCAGCTCACGACGCGCTTTTGTCGTGGATGCGGGAGGAAAAGGGCAATGCGCAGAACACCATCGCGGGCGTGGTGAAGCAGCTGAAGCCGTTTCTAAATTGGGCGCGGGACGAACGGGGGCAGGCGCTGGCCGTGGACCCTGGTAAGCTGCCTGTGCAGTGGGAGGACGTGGAAAAGTGCTGGCTGTCGGCGGACGAGCTGGACCAAATTGCGCGGGCGCTGCTGCCGAGTAACCTGGCGCTGGTGCGTGATGCCTTTGTGTTTTGCTGCTACACGGGGCTGCGCTACTCGGACCTGCACGACTTGCACCAGGGCAACCTCTACGATTGGGACGGGGGCCAGGTGCTGCGGCTCACCCAGACCAAGACGCGCACGGGGGTCAGCATCTACCTCACGCCGCCGGCGCTGGCGCTGCTGGCCAGGTATGACGGGACGCGGGCGCGGCTGCTGCCGGTGCTGGCCAACGCGGTAATGAACCGCTACCTCAAGCGCATTGCGCGGCTGGCGGGCATCGAGCGCATGGTGGAGGTAGTCGAGACCATCGGTGGGCGGGTGATGAAGCGGCCGGTATCGAAGTGGGAGCTGGTGACGATGCACACGGCCCGCCACACGTTTGCGACACAAAGCCTGATGCGGGGAATGCCGGTCGAGGTGCTACAGAAAGTGCTCGGTCATGCCAACATCAAGACCACGCTCATCTACGCCAAGATTGTCGAGGACTTTCAACACCAGACTATGCGGCGGGTGTGGGGCGGGGCCAGTGCTGGGCCGGCTACTGAGGCGAGCCAAGTGTGCGCCGTCGAGCCGCTGGCTGCCTGATTGGTGGGTATTCGCGCCATGCAGTAGGGTGACGATGAGCCGGCGCGGGGGTGGGCGGGTGCGCGCAGGGGTTTGTTGGCCTTTCGGTAGGGTTGGCGTTGTCCGTGGATAGGCGCGCCAACTGGGATTTACCCCGGATTGTCCCCGGATTTACTAGGGATTCACTACGGGCAGATACTGGTTTTTACATTTTGCGGGCGTATTCGAGCGACTATTTTACATTATTCTGTAATAATATCTACTAAATGTGGTAAGTTTGCTGCATGAACGTGGAATCTTACAGCACTTGTGGGCTTTGGGTTAGGCTGATATTGGCGCTGCTGGTGGGTAGCTGCGTGGCGGGCGTACCCGAAGTCAGCGAGCCGTTGATGCTTACCTCGCGGGTGGCGGTGTCAACTCAGGCGGCGCGGGTTTAACCAACAAAATAAGCGGCGCTACTGGGGTACCTGTCCCTGGTAACAAGGCCGGCTAATGCAAGCAGGGGATGTTTTTTTCACTTTAACCAGGTATTACAATGGCACAACAAATTGGAGCAATCCAGATTCAGGGCACTATCGGCAATGTCGTATTTCGGCGCGATGGGGCGGTGTTGACCAAGCCCGCCGCCCGCAAAATCACGGCGAAGCGGACACTTGAAAACAACACCGAGTTTGGCCTCGGGGGCTCGTACGGGAAGCTGCTGCGCGAGACGCTGCGCTCGCTCGTGGCTGGGGTATCGGACCGGGGCATGACGGGCCGCCTGACGAGCAAGATGGTGGCCATCATCAAGGCCGACGACGTGAACGACCGGGGGCAGCGGGTGTTCGACAAAGTGAACTCGGCCCCGCTGCTGGGCTTCGACTTCAACCTGCTCACCAGCATCGGGCAGGTGTTTTTCGCGCCGCGCAGCATCGTCGCCCAGGGGGCTACGGTGACGCTTAGCATCCCGACGCTGAACCCGCTCACCGATGTCAAGGCTCCGCAGGGCGCTACACACTACGAGGTGGTGTTTGGGGCGGCTGACTGCGATATGT
>JANXNW010000216.1 GCA_025353905.1 Hymenobacter sp. | reverse complement strand
GCTCGGGTCGCCCACGTCCATCGCGTTGGAAAGCGTCGCCACGGCCGTTTTAGGTTGGAAAACGCTCGTGCGCAGATACGCGGCTCCCGCGTCGTTTCTATTGCAAGCGGCGATGAAATGGCCCACCGGCAGCCCCGATTCGCGCGCCAGCAGCCCGGCGACGAGGTTGCCGAAGTTGCCGCTCGGCACGGCCACTACTGGCTTGTTTGCCCCCTGACTCGCCCGCCACTGTTGCAGCGCGAACAGGTAATACAGCTGCTGGGGTAGCCAGCGGGCCACGTTGATGGAGTTGGCCGATGTGAGCTGCCGCCGCGCCCGCAGCGCCTCGTCCCGAAACGCGAGCTTCACCAGCCGCTGGCAGTCGTCGAAGTTGCCGCTGATTTCCAGGGCCGTGATGTTGTGGCCCAGCGTCGTGAGCTGCCGCTCCTGCAAAGGGCTGACTTTGCCCGACGGGTAGAGAATGACGACCTCCACGCCCGGCACGCCCAGAAACCCGTGGGCCACGGCCCCGCCCGTGTCGCCGCTCGTGGCCACGAGCACGGTCACCGGCCGCGTTTCGCCCCGCGAAAAATAGCCCAGGCAGCGGCTCATAAACCGCGCCCCTACATCCTTGAACGCTAGCGTCGGCCCGTGAAACAGCTCCAGCGCCGCGATGCGGTCCGTGACGGGCACCAGCGGAAAGCCGAAGTCCACCGTTTCGGCGCAGATGCGGCGCAGGTCAGCTTCGGGGATAGTCTCGCCCACGTAGGGCCGCATTACAGCGTAAGCGAGGTCGGCTTGGGGTAAGTCGAGCAGGTCATTCGCAAAGCGCGGAATGCGTTCGGGGTAGTAGAGGCCGCCGTCGGGCGCCTGACCGGCGAGCGTGGCGGCGCGGAAGTCGGCGGGCGGAGCCGTGCGGGCGAGGGAGTGGTAAAGCATGAGACCAGAACTGATAGACGAAGCTATTTTGGCAAGTCGGCGAGCGTGGGCGATGCGGGCGGGCGGCTTTTCGCCGCCCGCCCGCTTGGCGTTGGGTGAGACGTTGTTCTTTAACTGTTCGGATAAGCCGCTCAACGCCAAGCGGGCGGGCGGCGGAAAAGCCGCCCGCCCGCGCCGCTCACTATCACCCTCCATACTAGCTCACTTACGTGCCGCTACCCGCGCCCCCTGCCCCGCCACCGGCCCCACATGCAATAAAAACGCAATTTCCAACTCCCGATACACCCCGCCCATCGCCGCCGCCGCCGCCCGCGCCGTGGCCTCGTCCGCGCAGAGCATAAACAACGACGGCCCCGAACCCGAAATGCCGCCCCCTAGCGCTCCAGCCGCCAAGGCCCGCGCCCGCGCTTCGGCCAGGCCGGGCAGCAGCGCGGCGCGCGCCGGTTCCACGATGTAGTCTTCCAGGCTGCGGCCGATGAGGGCGTGGTCGGCGATGAGCAGGCCCGCCACGAGGCCGCCCACGTTGGCCCACTGCCGCACGGCCAGGCCCAGCGGCACGGTGGCCGGCAGCACGGCCCGCGCGTCTTTAGTGCGGATTTCGATTTGCGGATGCACGACCGCCACCCACAGCGGCGGGGCGGGCAGGGCCACGATATCGAGCGTCGGCAGCAGCGCCCGCACCAGCGTGAAGCCGCCGAAAATGGCCGGGGCGAGGTTGTCGGCGTGGCGCGCGCCGCTGGCCAGCGCTTCGCCGTGCATGGCCAGCTCCACCAATTCGAGCTTCGAGAACGGCCGGCCCAGCCACTCGTTGGCTGCCACCACGGCCCCCGCCGCGCTCGCCGCGCTACTGCCGATGCCACTGCCCGGCCGGATGCCCTTGGTGATGTCCAGCTCGAAACCCAGCGCGGGGTCGTTTACGGCGCTCAGCAGCGCTTGCAGCGCCACGCCGGCCACGTTCTGGGCGGGGTCGATGGGTAAATTATACTCATCGAAGTGGCGAATAACGAGGCCGGGCTTAGCAGCCCGGCGCAGGGTAATAATGTCGTAGGGCGCGCTCAGGGCCAGGCCCAGCACGTCGAAACCGCAGCCGAGGTTAGAGAGCGTAGCGGGCGAATGAATGGTTATTTCGTGAGGCATTGGGGGCATTGACGCGGGCGGGCGGCGAAAAGCCACCCGCCCGCTTGGCGTTGTTTGGCACGCGGAAAGAAATAGTAAAACAGCGCGAAGAAACGGCCCGGCAACCGTCCCGCAACAACGCCAAGCGGGCGGGCGGCGAAAAGCCGTCCGCCCGCGTCGAACGTGCTAAAGACGGGCGGCTCTGATAATGTCCGCGAACACGCCGCTCGCCGTGACTTCGGCCCCGGCTCCGGCCCCTTTCACCACCAGTGGTTGCTCGGGGTAGCGGTCGGTGTAGAAGAGCACCACGTTGTCTTTGCCGCGCAATTCGTACAAATCGTGGCCGGGGGCGATGTTTTGCAGGCCCACGGCCGCGTGGCCGTCGGCATATTCGGCCACGAATTTGAGGCGCTTGCCGGCAGCAGTGGCCGCGTCGTAGAGGGCGCGGAAGTGCGGCTCGTGGTGGGTTAATTGGTCGTAGAACGCGGCTACGTCGCCTTCGAGGCAGGACGGGGGCAGGAAGCTGGTGTTAGTTACGTCGCTCATTTCCAGGGGCTGACCGGCTTCGCGGGCCAGAATCAGGATTTTGCGGGCCACGTCCGAGCCGTTGAGGTCGAGGCGCGGGTCGGGTTCGGTGTAGCCCTCGGCCTGGGCCTGGCGCACGACCTCGGCGAAGGGCCGGGTGCCGTCGTAGTTATTGAACACGAAATTGAGCGTGCCCGAGAGCACGGCCTGCATCCGCCGCACCCGGTCGCCGCTGCGCGTGAGGTCAGCCAGCGTGCCGATGACGGGCAGCGCGGCCCCGACGTTAGTCTCGAACAAAAACCGCGTATTGAACTCCTGGGCCAGGTTTTTAAGCCGCCGATAGTGACTCAGCTCCGACGAGGCGGCCACCTTGTTGCAGGCCACCACGGCCACGCTCCGCGCCAGCAGGGCTGCGTACTGCCCGGCGGCGGCGGGGCTGGCCGTCACGTCCACGAAGATGGCGTTGCGCAGGTTCTGGGCCAGAATGCGGCCCGTGAACTCATCCAGCGAGCAGGCGGGCGCGGCGGCCAGCTCAGTTTCCCAGTGGCTCAGGTCGAGGCCCTCACCGTCGGGGCCGCCGTCGTCGGGGCTGAGCAGGCAGTGGCGGCTGTTGGCGATGCCCATCACGCGCAGCTGCAAACCCAATTGCTCGCGCAGGTGCGGCTGCTGCTCACGCAGCTGAGCCAGCAGCTTGCGGCCCACGTTGCCCGGCCCGAGCACGAACACGTTCACCTGTTTATACGTCGCCTCAAAAAATGCCTCGTGCAGCACGTTGATGGCCTTGCGCACGTCGTCGGCCCGAATCACGGTCGAGATGTTGCGCTCGGATGCCCCCTGCGCGATGGCCCTGATATTGACCCCGTTCGTGCCCAACGCCCCGAACAGGCGCCCGCTGATGCCGGGGTGCGCCCGCATCGTGTCGCCCACCAGGGCCACTATCGCCAACCCGGTTTCAGTGCTGGGCGCGTCGAGCCGGCCGGCCGCGATTTCGAGCGCAAACTCCTCGGCCGCCGCACGCTGGGCGGCCGGCACGTCGGCCTCGCTCAACCCCACGCAAATGGAGTGCTCCGACGAGCTTTGGGTTATCAACACCACGTTGAGCGCCGCCCGCGCCAGGGCCGCGAACAGCCGCGCCGCGAAGCCCGGCACGCCCACCATGCCGCTGCCTTCGAGCGTGAGCAAGGCCAGCGGGCTGATGCTCGACAGCCCGCGCACGACCCCGCCCGGCCCATTCGCCCCCACCGGCGGGGCCACCTCGACGAGCGTGCCCGGCGCTTCTGGCTCGAACGTGTTTTTAATCCAGAGCGGGATGCCGCGCTGGCGCACCGGCTGCACGGTGGGCGCGTAGAGCACCTTCGCCCCGAAGTGCGACAGCTCCATTGCCTCCTCGTAGGAAATGTGCGGAATCGGCCGCGCGGCCCGCACCAGTCGCGGGTCGGCGGTGAGCATGCCGCTCACGTCGGTCCAGATTTCGAGCCGCGCGGCCCCGAGCGCCGCCGCCACGATGGCGGCCGAATAATCGGACCCGCCCCGGCCGAGCGTCGTGGTTTGCCCGTGCGCGTCGGCGGCGATGAAGCCCGGCAGTATCCACAGCGTCTGGGGGTTTTTGGTCTGAAAATCAGTCAGCAAGCGCGTCGTCGCGGCCTCGTCCACCCGCGCCCGGCCGAAGACCGAATCGGTGCGGATGAGCTGCCGCGCATCGGCCCAGACGGCCCCCAGCCCGCGCGCCCGCGCCGCCGCTGTGACGAGCCTGCTCGACCACAGCTCGCCGTAGCTCAGCAGCCGGTCGAGGGTGCGGGCTGATAGCTCGCCCACGGCGGCCAGGCCCTCGGCCAGGCGGGCCAGCTCGGCAAAATCGGCCGTGAGCCAGGGCTGCACTTCGGCCTGGGCGGCGGCCGTGGGCAAGAGGCTTTCGGCGGCGGCCAGGTGGCAGGTTTCGAGCTGGCGCAACAGGGTGCGGTAGTGGGCCGCGTCGCCGGCCGCCGCCGCGTGGCCCAGCTCCAGCAGCGCGTCGGTGGTGCCGCCCAGCGCTGACACCACGACCACGAGCGGCCCGGCGGCTTGCGCGTCGGCCACGATGGCCAACACGCGGGTAATGCGCTCGGCGGAGGCGACGGACGTGCCGCCGAATTTGAGGACCTGCATTTGTTGTTGCTTGTTGTTTTTCGCTTGTTGTTGAAAGCGGGCCAGGGGTTGGTCGGTGGGGCGGGCGGGCGGCTTTTTTTGCCGCCCGCCCGCTTGG
>JANXNW010000215.1 GCA_025353905.1 Hymenobacter sp. | reverse complement strand
GGCTCGTTCGAGCCGCGCAAGCCGGCCGTCGAAAACCTGGAGCGCTTCGAGGGCGGACGCGGGGTGCACTACATGGTGCGCGACCCGGAGCACTTCCGGGGCCAGAAAATCGTGATTGCCGGCGGCGGCGACTCGGCCCTGGACTGGACCAATTTTCTGGCCGACGTGGCCGCCGACGTGACGCTGGTGCACCGCGGCACCACCTTCCGCGGGGCCGCCGACTCAGCCGACAAAGTGCAGCAGCTGGCCGAAAAAGGCAAAATCAAGCTCGTGCTGAGCAGCAACGTGACCCACCTGCACGGCAACGGCCGCCTGAACGCGGTCACCATCACGCCCAACGCGGGCGAGCCGGCGCAGCTTGAGGCCGACCACTTCATCCCACTTTTCGGCCTCACGCCCAAGCTCGGGCCGATTGCCGACTGGGGCCTTGACATTGAGGACGACGCCGTGAAAGTGAACACGCTCGACTACAGCACGAGCCTGGCGGGCGTGTTCGCTATCGGCGACATCAACACCTACCCCGGCAAGCTGAAACTGATTTTGTGCGGCTTCCACGAAGCGGCGCTCATGTGCCAGGGCGCGTTCAAGTACATTTTCCCCGATAAGAAATACTCGCTCAAGTATACGACCGTGAACGGGGCACCCAGCCTTTAGGCAGTTAAGAGTTAAGAGTTAGGAGTTGTGGGTTTCTCCAAACGGAGCCGCTCAGCAACTCTTAACTCCTAACTCTTAACTCTTAACTTTATGACTGACATCCGCATCTACGTCGAGGACGCGCCCGGTCAGCGGCGCGAGCTGATTGGCCCGACCGACATGGGCTTGAGCCTGATGGAGCTGCTCAAGGCCCACGAGTATCCGATTCAGGCGACGTGCGGCGGCATGGCACTTTGCGCGACCTGCCATGTGGAGGTGCTGGCCGGCCCCGCCCTACCCGAGCCGAGCGACGACGAATGGGCCATGCTCGACACGCTGCCCGTGCTGCACGAAACGAGCCGTTTGAGCTGCCAGCTGCGGCTGAGTGAACGCTTGGATGGGCTGGTAGTCCGCGTGGCGGATGCGGCGTAGGGGCGGGGCTTGCCCCCGCCCAGCGTCAGAGAGGCGCGTTCGGTCCACCAGTGAAAGTCAAACAACAAAAAACCCGGTGACTACTATGTCACCGGGTTTTTTTGCTGCTTGGAAGAGCCACCTGAGCGCGCCTCTCCAACGCTGGGCGGGGGCAAGCCCCGCCCCTACGAATAGTCGCTTACCGGCGATGCTTGTGTTTCGCGGTCGTCTTTTTAGTTTTGACTTTGTGAGCGGCCTTGCTGCTGTGCTTGACAGCGCTGTGCTTGCTGGCTTTGTGCTTGACGGCGCTGTGCTTACTGGTTTTATGCTTGGCGGCGGCACTGTGCTTGCTGGCGCGGCTGTGCTTGGCGGCTTTCGCGGCTTTGGTGGCGCGGCTGGCTTTGTGGCTACCGTGGTGACGGGCGGCGCGGCGGGCTTCGGCGCGACGCTCGGCGCGGACTTCGGCCAGACGCTCCAGGTTGCGCAGGTGGGCGCGGCGCACGGCGCGCAGGCGGGCGACGCGAGCCTCGCGGCGGGTGAGCACGGCGGCTTCTTCGGCGCGGGCGCTGCTGGCGGCGGCGAGCGGAGCGGCTTCGGTGTAGTGGGCGGTGGCGTCGGTTTCGGGGGCGGCGGTGGTCAGCTGCTCGGCCGAGGCGGCGGGCGTGGCGAGCGGTTTCTCGGCTTTTTTGCGGCGCACCGGCATGAGAAAGTCGCGCTCGGCGCGCTCCCGCAAACTCAGTTTTTCTTCGCCGGGCAGTTGGGTAACTGGTTGGGCTTTTTCGGTTTGAGCGTGGGCGGCGGCAGCGCTCAAAAGCAGGACGGACAGGGCGATTATCTTACGCATCAATAACTTACTGAATAGTTAGGGAGTCCAAAAATAGGCGTTGGCCGCTCCCCCGGCAAGCTTCGGCCTAAGTATTTCTACCTGAGCCATTGCCAAAACGGCTCACGATTTTAGCCAAACCGCCCTGGCTTGAGCTCGACTCAAACCCGACCGAAGCCCGACCGAAGCCCGGCTTTAGCGCCCAAAACCGCCCTCCGGCCAGCCCCGCCGCGCCCCGCGCCTACCTGACGATAGTCAGCCGCTGCCCAGCCGAATTAGCCCCGAACTCCGGCGCGTACAAGCACTGCACTTGGCTGAGGCCCCCCGAAAAATCGCCGGCCTGCGCCGCCCGCAGCCGGTACTCGAAGACGTGGGTGCCGCGCGGCACGGTGCTCAGGAAAAAATTCGTGGCCGCGTCGCGCGGGCTTTCATAATAGCCCAGCCCGTTCTGGTAGCGGTAGCCGCTGAGCTGATTTATCGGCTCCAAGCCAGCCGCGCGCTGGTCCTTGAGGTGCACGTATTCGAGCGCGCGGTCAGTGCGCAAGACCAGGCGCACGACGAGCGCGTCGCCGACGCGCAACGGCGTGGTGGCCGTGAGGCGTTCGAGCACGGGGCCGCTGACTGAGGCCGTTTCGCGGTAGAGCTGCCGCTCCAAGCTCAGGGGCGTGGCGGCGGGCGTAACCTTGTCCAAATCCTCAAAATACTGCCAGTAGAGCGCGCCAAAGGCCGGGCCGGCATCGGTTTTGGTGAGCACGACGCGGCCCAACTCGGGGCGCACAGCGGCGGCCGGCCAGCTGGTTTTCATGTAGCCGGTGCCGGTTTGGCCGGGCGACAAAGCCACGGGCTGCCCGCCGGCCGTGGCCGCCAGCGGGGCGGTGCTGGCCAGCAGGTTCGAGCCGCGCCGCAGCAGCGCGTAGCAGGCATCGGCCGTGGCGCGGGTGCTGGACCAGCTTTGCACTTGCTTCTGGCGCAGCAGCCAGAGCTTCATCTCATCGACGGCCGCCTGGTCGTTTTTCACTTCCCCGAACGCCTCGATGAGCACGGCCTGGGTTTCGGTCGGGGCCTCCTGCCAGTAGTACGACGGCCGCACGTCCTTCCAGTACATACCCATTTCCGCCGAATGCAGCGCGTTCTGAGCCAGGCTTTTCAGGATGAGTGCGGCCGTGGGGCCGGCTTTATCGTGCCGAAACAGCGCCAGCGCCAGCTGCCCTTGCAACTGCAACGGTTGCCGCGGCCAGAATCGAGCCGCCTGCTGCCGGTAGTAGGCGTAAGCCGGCGCGGCTACCTTAGCCACCGACAAGCCGGTCCAGAAGCTCCGGGCGTAAAGGGCCTGGATAGCATCTGGGGCCAGGTTTGTTTCTGGTTTCTTATTGCCTGTTGCTTGTTTTTGAATGCGCAGCGCTTCGCGATAATCGCGAGCCACTTGGTCGTCCAAATAGGCCAGGGCGCGGCGCAACAGCGGGCCGCCGGCCGGGTCCTGGCTGGCATCGAACGCGCCGAGCAGCTTTAGCTTGCCGAAGCCGGCCACCAGCAGCTGGCTCAGGTAGCGGTCGGCGGGCATCTGCTCGAACCACGGGAAGGCCCCGCTGCCGAGCTGCAAACGCTGCAATTTGGCTAGCCCGGCGGCGGTTTCGGTGCTCAGGCGCGCCTCGTCGAAGAGGGTCGTGAGGCGGGCGAGGCGCTCGGTTTCGGTCTGGGCCTCGCGGGTCCAGGGCGTTTCCTGGAGCAGCAGCATTTTCAGCTCCTGGTTCTGGGCGAGCTTACCAGCCAGCGCGTTTTGCTGGGCCGGAGTGCCACTCTGGGCCTGGCGGGTCCACTCGGCGAGCACCGTTTTCAGGCGCGGCGTAGTCTTGAGGATATGCGCCGCCAGCAGGTTGGCGTAGAGCCGGCTGAAAGTCTGCTCCGAGCACTCGTAGGGGTAGTCGGTGAGGTAGGGCAGGCTCTGCACGGCCAGCCAGGCGGGGTTGGGCGTGAGTTCGAGCGTGAGCGAATAATTCTGCCGGGTCGGGCTGCTGGTGCTGGTGAGTTTTTTCAGCTCAAAAGCGCGGGTGCCGGCCCCGCTCAGCGGCAGCGGCAGGCTCTCGGTTATCAATAGGCGGTTGGGCAGCACGGGCAGCGTGTTTTCCTCACCGTCGGAGTAGCTGGTTGTTAGTTGTTTGTTGTCAGTTGTTAGTTGTTTGTTGTCAGCTTTCGCGGTTATTTTGACTTTGCGAGCTTCCTTGCTCGTTTCGCCCCTAACAACTGACAACTGACTGCTAACAACTACTTTATACGTTACCGCCACCGGAGCAAACCCGGCCGGGATTTTCAGCTCCCAGCCCAGGGCGGCGCTCTGGTGGGCGGGGGCCGACACGGGCTGCTGGGCCGGGCCGGCCACGAGCTGGGCCGTAATGTCCTGGCCGGTGGCCGCGTCGAGCAGCGTGAGCTGGGCCGTACCCTGGGTGGGCGCGTCGGTCAGGTTCTGGAAGCGGGCGGGCAGCGTGAACGTGTCGCCGGGCCGCAGGAAGCGCGGGGCCTGCGCCGCTATTTGCACCTGCTTTTGCGTGACGAGCTGCCGGCCGAGCTGGCCGAAGCGCAGACTCTTGTCGTGGGCCAAAGCCAGCAATTGCCAGCGCGTCACGGCCTCGGGCATCTGGAACTCCAGCGTCAGGTTACCGGCCGCGTCGGTACGCAAGGCCGGCTGCCAGAAAGCCGTTTCGCGGAAGTCGGTACGGGTTTTCACGCCGGACAGGTCCACGGCGGGCGCGGCGGCACTGCTTCCGCTGGCGCTGGCTTCCTCTTCCTGCTTGGCTCCCGGAGGGGTGAATTTTATCGTCGTGAGCTTGGGAGACCTGGGGGAAGAGCCTGCATCGGCTGCGTTAGCTTGCATCATGGCCCCAGCGGCCATCGGCGCCGGCCTGGCCATCGTGCTTACGCCACGGAGCATTACCCCCGAAGTCCGAAGGCGTGGTGTGCTTTCGCTGCCCAAGCCCCATATTTGAAGCATCGGGTACACTAGCGGCGGCAGCTCATCGCTTGAACCAAGCGCGCCCGTCGCCTCCCCGCTTGCCTTCCCGAACTGCCCGCGCCACTCGAACCGGGCCGGATAATACGCCTGTCCCATACCCAACTCGTTGAAGCTATGCGGCCGGAACACGTCCAGGCTCTGGTCGTAGAGCGTGGCCAGCAACTCGGCGTCGGCGGGCTTACCATCGGCTTGCCGGATACTCACGCGCCAGGTTTCGCGCTGGCCAGGCAAGAGCTTGTCCCGAAACGTGCCGAGGCTGATTTGCAGCGGCTGGGGCAGCTCGGCCACCTGCACCGTGGCATCATGGCGGTAGAAGTGGCCGTCGCGCACCTGGGTTGTGTGCACGTAAAGCGGGCCACTAGCCCCCGCTGCCCCGGCGGCCGGGCCGCTGGGCAAGCTCAGCCGGCGCTGCTCGCCGGCCCGCAGCGTGAGCCACTGCTGGCTCAGCAGCTGCCCGGCGCGCTCGGTTTCCACCAGAATATGCGCGTCGGCCTCGCTGCTGCCCACCAGGATGGCCGCCGGCTCGCCGGGCCGCACCACGTCCTGGAGGGCCACGAACCAGTCGGGCGTGGCAAAGGGCACGGTGGTCGCTTGGGAGTCATAAAGCGTGAAGTCGAGCCGGGCGCGGGCGGCCGTATCGGGCGCGGCGGCGCGGGCTTCGAGGCGGTAACGGCTGGGCGGCAGCGCGGCCAGCGCGGCCCGCAGCTGGGGCAGCGCCGCGCCGGCTTTCGTGTCGAAGGGCAGCGTCTGCACGAGGCGGGCGGGCAGCTCGGTATCGGCCGTTTCGGGGGCCGGACCGGGCACGCCGGCCGGGTTGGGGCGGTAGCGCACCTCGCTCAGGCGCAGGGTGCCGGTGGCGGGCAGGGCCTCGCCGGTGGCGTTGGTGCCGAGCAAGCGGAACTCCGGCAGGCGCTGCTTGTCGGCCAGGGCCGGGCCGTTCAGGGCCAGGCTCAGCGGGTTGCGGCCAATGCTCAGGCCACGGCTGCCGGTGTGGGTTTCGCTGGCGGCATCGGTCACGTCGGCCGTGATTTCAAAGTAAAAGCCCCGCTCCCAGCCGCCGCGCCCGCCGCGCCCGCCGCGGGCCGGGACTAACGGCGGCGTGAAGGTGAGCGAGAACCGGCCCTGGGCATCGGTCGTAGCCGTGCCGTGGGCAATTTCCTTAGTCGCCCGCTCGCCGCCCGGCCGCGAAATGCCGCGCCCTATGCCTTCGTAGGCAAACAGCTCCCGCAGCTCGCGCCGGGTTACGCGGTACTTCACGGCGGCCCCGTCGGTGGGCGCGCCGGCGTAGGCCGTGGCCCGGCCGGTCAGGGTCAGCGGCTGGCCGAGCCGGGGCCGGCCGGGCACCGAGTCGAGGCTGACGAAAAACGTCGGCCGCTTGTAGTCTTCTACCTGAAAGCTCAGGTCGCCGTCGGCCGCGTCGAGCGTAAACTCGCCATTAAGTCGCCCGGTGGGCAGCACGAACGAGCCGTGAAACGAGCCGAAGTCGTTGGTGGTGAAGGACAGCGTTTGCACCACGTCGCCGTTGGCATCCTTGAGCGCCACGTCCTGCTTCGCGCTGGTCAGCAGCCGGTTTTTGCTGCCGGCGCGCTCCACCAGAATGCCCTTGAAAAACACCGTCTGCCCCGGCCGGTAGATGGCGCGGTCGGTGAACAGGAAGCAGCGGGTTTCGGGCTCCTCGGCTCTGTCAGACCCATACCTATGGCCGTAATCAACGACCAGCAGCGTATCGCGTCCGCGCCAGAGGCGAGTTTGGCTCAGCTGTTCGTTGCTCTGCTCAACCCGGCCCGGCGCGGGCACTCTCACCAGCCCTTGCGCGGTGGTAAGCGCCGTCGCGCCGCGCCGGAACACCTGCTTGCGGGCATCGGAGTCGTCGGAGTCGTAGCGCTGGAATATACCCTGCCCTGACACGCCCGCCAGCGGCTGCCCGCTCTGCCGGTGCAGCACCAGCAGCTCGACCCCGTCGCCCGCCGTGGCCCGGCTCACCGCGCTCAGCTCGCTGGCCCCGAGCAGCGCGTAGGCCGTGGCCGCCGCGCCGGGCTTGCCGTTGTCGGCCGGAAGCTGACTCTCGGCGCTGACCACGACCAAATAATAACCCGCCGCCAGCGCCGGGGCGGCCGTGGTCAGCTCGCGGGGCTGGTAGTCGAGCGGGCCGGCCGGCACGGGCACCGCCCAGGTGGCAACCGGGGCCGTGCGCAGCACCTTGGCGTAGCGCGCAGCCGGGGTCTGGGAGTCGTGCTGGTTGAACTTCTCCCTTTGCGCCAGCGAGATGCGGTAGGCCGCCGCCCGCAGCCCACTCACGTTGCACACCGTCAGCTCCAGCCGCCAGGCCTGGCCGGGCACCACCACGTCGGCCGCCGCGAAGCTGATGTCGGCCCGCTCGATGACCGCGCGCAAAGCCCGCGCCCGCGCCGCGCCACGCGACTTCGGAAACCGGGCTTCCGCCTGCCGGGCCAGGGCCACGGCCCCCACCGGGTCGGCGGGCACGGCTAAGTTGCGGTCCTCCGCCTGCCGGGCGATAAACTCCGTGCTGAGGGGCAAACTTTTATAAGTCTCCGCCAGCCGGGCCAACGCCAGCTCCAGGTCAGGATTTTCCTGTGTAAGGCTACGCAGATATTCGAGGCGCTGCAAGTCCACGTCGGCCAGCGCGGCGAGGTTATCGGCCTGAGCCGTAGCTTGACTTAGCCGCTGGGTCGTGAGCTGCTGCAAGAGTTGCAGCGTCAGCAGTTGGTCATTAAGCGAGTCGGCGGCCGGCGCGGGCAGCTTCAGCGCGGCGAACTCGGCCGCCGGGCCGAAGAGCGCGGCGGCGGGCAGGCTGCTCAGCTCGAACTGCTCTTCGGGCTTGACGAGGGTCAGCTCCTGGTTTTGCAGGCCGGCGATGGCGCGCTGGGCCAGCAGGTCGTAGAGGCTGGGGCGCAGGGCGCGGCCCTCGGCATCGCCGCCGGTGGCCAGGTCGCCCAGCTCGGCCAGGCTCGTGCGCAGCTGCCGGGCCGGCTCATCCTGCACCGATTGCCGGTAGTGGCCGGCGATGGCGGCTCCCAACCGGGGCGCGTCCCAGGTGCTGAGGCCGGTGCCGCCGTCGGCGGCGGGCGCGTCTTTATCGGCGGGGTCGCGGTCGGCGGTAGCTGGGTCGGTGGTAGGCGCGGCACCCTGGGTGCGCTCGTAGAGCTGGTAGCGGTGCTGGTCGAAATAGTCGGCGTAGAGCCCCGCCAGCAGCGAGTGCAGCACCGGCCGCGCCGGGAAGCCAGCGGTTTTCAGCTCCGCTTCGAGCAGCGCGATGGCTTTCTCATCGGCATCCTGCGCCTTGTTTTCGAGCAGCCGGATTTTATAAAGCAGCGCCCGCACGTAGTTCGGGCTGTCGTTCAGTCGCTTGGCTTGCTGGTAAAGCTGCTCAACGAGCGGGGCCGCGTCGGCAGTGAGGTTTTTGGCCAGCAGCGCGTCGATTTTTTTCCATTGAGCGGCGAAAGGCAGGCGCGGGGCGGGCGCGGCCGAGTCGGCGAGCACGGCGCTCAGCAGCAGGCAGCCGAGCAGAAGGAGGTAGCGCATGGGCAAGACGGGGGGGTTGATTGGCTCAAAGATGCCGCCGAGTGGCCGAGTGCATACGGGTGACCCGGGCGGGCGGCTTTTCGCCGCCCGCCCGGTTTGGTTCGAGCAGCCCTATCGACGGAACGTTTCATTCGTGACTACCAGCTTGACCCTGCTGCTCGGCTGAATTCCTGCGCCCTCAACAACGCCAAGCGGGCGGGCGGCGAAAAGCCGCCCGCCCGCGCCAATCGCTCCCGACCTCACGCCTACTCCCGCCCGCGCCGCACCGGGAAAAACAGCAGCTGCACAATCAGCAGCGCCGTGCTCGTGAACAGAATGCTCACCCCCACTCGACTCAAAGTTTGCAGCGGGTGCCGGAACGAACCCAGCTCCAGAAAGAAATACGCCAGGTGGTGCGCGCTCACCAGCAGCAGCAGATAGACCAGAAACCACTGGTAGCCCATCTGGTGCACGTTCACCGAGTCCTGGGCGTCGTAGCCGTCGCGCGGGGTGAGCAGGCGCAGCACCCAGGGCCGCAGGTAGGCCAGCAGCACCCCGGCCGCCGCGTGCAGCCCGCCCGTGTCGTAGCTGATATCCATCGCCAGGCCCATCCCAAAACCCAGCAGCAGCTGCACCGCTACCGGCGTACGCAAGGGCAGAAACAGCACGAAGCCCAAGTACTGCAGGCACCAGCCCAGCCCGAACAGCGAGAGCTGCCCCACCAGCAGCACCTGCACTCCAGCATACAGCCCGAAGCGCAGCACTTGGCGCACGATAATCCAGAGTCCACTCATCAGCCGGGCATGCGCGGCAAGCGCCGCTTCGGGGTGATAGTAGGAGCAGCCGGCTGGCCCGCAGCGGGCACGACGGCGGGCGGGGTACCGGACGCGGGCTTTGTGCCGGGCACGAGCTGCCGCCGCAGGCCGGACGCTGGTCGCACACGAGCCGCCGCCGCTGCCGCTCCGGCTACAGCACCGCCGCCGGGTTTCACCCCGGCCGCACTCGCGGCTTTAGGGGTGCGAACGGCGGGCGGCTCGGGCGCAGTAGCCGCCGCTTCGAGCGAGTCGCGCTCGGCGCGCGGCGGCTTATGCACCACGTACACGTAAGTGAGGCGGCTGAAATCGGTGCCCAGCCGCAGGCGCACGGTCCAGAAATTCTTGTCCGGCTCCTTCACAAACGACTCGACCACGCCCACCAACACGCCCTCGGGGAAGATGGCGTTGTAGCCCGACGTTACGACCGAGTCGCCGGCCACGAGCCGGTTCTGGCGCGGAATGTTGTCCAGCAGCGCGTAGCGGTAGTCCTCGCCCGGCCAGATAACCGAGCCAAACGTGCCGTCGCGCTTGATTTTGGCCGCCACCGCGCTCTTCGAGTGTAGCAAGGACGTGACCGTGGCGTAGTGCGCGCTGGCCGCCTTCACCCGCCCCACCACGCCGGCCGCGCTCACCACGCCTAGCCCCGGCTCCACGCCATCGGCCAGCCCCACGTTCAAGGTCAGGTAGTTATCCACACTCCGCAGCATATTGTTGATAACCCGCGCCGGAATGAGTGGATAAGCCGGGTCGCGGGCCGGTAGCCGCGCGCCGCCGAGGAGCAGCGTGTCGGGTCTTTTAGTGCCTGGTGCCTGGTGCTTGGTGCTTAGGGCCTGGGATTTGAGGCTCAGCGAATCCGGTTTCGGGCGCAGCTGCCGGAATACCAGTCGCCCCAGCGTGTCGCGGCCCACGGGCAGTGAGTCGGCTTCGCGGCGGGCGCGGTCGGGCGGAAACAGCTGTTGGCGCAAGCGGGCGTTGTCGGCCAGCAGCTGCTGGTTCAGTTCTCCCAATCGGAAATAGTCGGCCACCTGGGTGCGGCGGGCCAGCACCGCCCCCGCGTAGGCGTTGGCCGAGTTCAGAAACGCCGCCCGCTGGTACGAGCTGTTAGTCAGAAACAAATAAAAACTCGCCACTTCCAGCAGCACGAAGAGCATAATGCCCTGGTAGCGCAGCAAGAAAGCAACGAGGTTCTTCATTGGAGTTAAGAGTTAAGAGTTAGGAGTTAAGGGTTGAGAAGCACGAGCTGAGCATGAAGCAGGCATCAGCACATAACTCTCAACTTTTAACTCTTAACTCTTAACTCAAGTAAGCAGCACCCCCCGGTACGCCTGGATGTCCTTGAGGGCCTTGCCGGTGCCGCGCACCACGGCGCGCAGCGGGTCTTCGGGGATGTGAATGGTGAGCTTGGTTTTGGCGGCCAGCCGCTTGTCGAGGCCGCGCAACAGCGCCCCGCCGCCAGTCAGGTGGATGCCGTTCTCGTAAATGTCGGCCGACAGCTCAGGCGGGCTGATTTCGAGGGCTTTGAGCACGGCCTCCTCGATTTTGGCCACCGACTTGTCGAGCGCGATGGCGATTTCGGAGTACGTCACCTTGATGACTTTCG
The DNA here is from genome assembly GCA_025353905.1 of Hymenobacter sp. Classification (GTDB taxonomy): domain Bacteria; phylum Bacteroidota; class Bacteroidia; order Cytophagales; family Hymenobacteraceae; genus Hymenobacter. The sequence goes on along the minus strand of JANXNW010000215.1, from coordinate 930 downwards.
GGATGCCCGTCATCAGGTCGCGCCCGCGCACCTCGTAGTCCGGCGGCGGGTTTTCCAGCTCCGACAAGGCCGAGCCGACTTCGATTTTGATGCGCTCGGCTGAGCGCTCGCCAATCAGCAGGTTGTGCTGGCGGCGCATGTAGTCCAAGATATCCTGGTTGAAAACGTCGCCCGCCGTCTTGATGGACTGGTCGCAGACAATGCCCGAGAGGGCGATGACGGCAATCTCGGTTGTGCCGCCGCCGATGTCGATAATCATCGAACCGATGGGCTGCTGCACGTCGATGCCGATGCCGATGGCGGCGGCCATCGGCTCCTGAATCATCCACACTTCTTTCGCGCCCGCGTGCTCGGCCGAGTCGCGCACGGCGCGCTTCTCTACTTCGGTGATGCCGCTCGGAATGCAGATGACCATGCGGTGCGAGGGCTGGAAGAGCCGGTTGCGGGTGTCGATGAGCTTGATGAGGCCCTTAATCATTTCCTCCGCCGCGTGGAAGTCGGCAATCACGCCGTCTTTGAGCGGGCGGATGGTTTTGATGTTGTCGTGGGTTTTTTCGTGCATCTGCTGGGCTTTAGAGCCCACGGCGATGACTTTGTTGGTGGTGCGGTCTTTGGCGATAATGCTCGGCTCGTCCACCACGATTTTATCGTTGTGAATGATGAGCGTATTGGCCGTGCCCAGGTCGATGGCGATGTCGCTGGTCAGGAAGCTGAAGAAACCCATTTAAGATAGCGAAACGCGGAATAGGTAAGCTGAATAACGGACGAAGGTACGCGCCTGGGGTCCGGCTTTAGTTGTCGGTTGTCAGTTGTTGGTTGTTCGGTCATGGCGAGCATGTTGCGCACCGAGCAAGGGACGAAGCAATCGCCCCTGTTGAGCGCGTTCGACGAGCCTTGCAACGAGCCGAACAGGTGCGATTGCTTCGTCCC
>JANXNW010000190.1 GCA_025353905.1 Hymenobacter sp. | reverse complement strand
CGTTCGAGGCAGTCGGCGGGTGGCACGTGCTGCGGGTGGCGTTTTGAGTGGTCGCCAGGTTGGTGCTCGGCGCGGGCGGGCGGCTTTTTCGCCGCCCGCCCGCTTGGCGTTGAGCGGCGCTTCAGCAGGGTTATACCTGCTGGCACCAAGCAAGGCCAACTTGCTGACCGTGCCATTCAATGTAAACCGGGCGGGCGGCGAAAAGCCGCCCGCCCGGGTCGCGCCCCCAGACTGCGCACAGAATCGGCCCGGAGCTTTGGTCCATCGTTTCACTTTTCCGCTCAATCCATGAAAAATATCCTGCTGACTGCCCTGGCTCTATTGCTGGCCGGCCCCGCTTTCGCCCAGAACCTGAACCCGGCCCAAGTGCCAGCCGCCGTGGTGGCCACGTTCCAAAAAGCCTTCCCGAAAGCAACCGCCGTGAAATGGGAGAAAGAAAACGGCGACTACGAAGCCGGTTTTCAGCAAGACAGGGCTACAATGTCGGCCCTGCTCGGCGCGGGCGGCGAGCTGCGCGAAACCGAAACCAGCCTCGCCCCGCGCGCGCTGCCCGCGCCGGTGCGCGCCACGCTGGCCACTCGCTACAAAGGCATTCAGGTGAAAGAAGCCGCCCGCATCGTGGCCGCTAAAACCGGGGCCATCACGTATGAGGCCGAGGTGCGCCAGAACGGCAAGAACCGCGATGTGCTGTTCACGGCCGATGGCAAAGAAGTGGTCAAAAAATAAGCGCCCGTCGCCCGTTCCTGATTTTCCTTTCCGTTCGTTGAGCGAGCGGCTGCTTCCACGCAGCCGCTCGCTTTTCGCGTTTATTTTTTGAAATTTAGTTGAGACACTTTTTCCAAAACACCGCGTTGCTGCTGGGGCTGCTGCTCCCGCTGATTCCCCTCGCCGCCCGCGCCCAGACCAGTTCCCCAACCAGCCTCACGACCGGCACCATTCGCGGGACGCTGCTCGACGCGGGCAGCGGGCAGGCGCTGCCCTTTGCCAACGTGCTGCTGCGGCGGGCGGCCGACTCGACCGTCGTGACCGGGGCGCAGGGCGGCGAGGCGGGCGGCTTCGTGCTGGGGCCGGTGCCGCCGGGGCAATACGTGCTGCAAGCCAGCGCCGTGGGCTACCGCACCGGGCGGCGGGCACTCACGCTGAGCGCCGCCGCGCCCGCCCTCGACCTGGGCGCGCTGCGCCTGCGGGCGGTGGCCGCCCAGCTGGCCGACGTGGTGGTGACGGCCGAGCGGCCGGTGCTGAGCCAAACCCCCGACAAGCAGGTAATTGATGTGAGCAAGGACCTGACCGCGACCGGCGGCACGGCCCTGGACGTGCTCCAGAACGTGCCCTCGGTGAGCGTGGACCAGACCGGGGCCGTGAGCCTGCGCGGGTCGAGCGGCGTTACCATTTTCATCGACGGCAAGCCCACCACGACGACGCTGGACCAAGTGCCGGCCAGCGCCATTCAAAGCATCGAGGTTATTACCAACCCTTCGGCGCGCTACGACGCGGCCGGGGCGGGCGGCATCCTGAATCTGGTGCTGAAAAAAGAGCGCCGCGCGGGCTTGAACGGGCAGGCGGCCCTCAACGCGGGCACCGGCGACAAGGCCAGCACGGCGCTCAGCCTCAACTACCGGCGCGGCAAGGTGAACCTGTTTGGCTCGTATGATTTCCGGCGCGACCGCCGCCGGCTCAGCGGCGCGCTCGACCAGGCGACCAGCTTCGGCGATACGACGCTCGTGCAGCAGCAGAGCCGGCAAGCCGTGAGCGTACAGCAAAGCCACGCTCTACGCCTGGGGCTGGATTACGCCCTCGGCCCCGGCCAGACGCTCACGCTGGCCGTGCAGCCGCGCTTCAACCCGCTGACCGTGAGCGAGGAGCTGAACTCGCGCCAGGTCAATGCCAGCCACGGCGACCAGCCCGTGGGCAGCGGCACGAGCCAGCGCCGCAACGCGACCACCGGCACGTACCGCTCGGCCGACATCACGGCCGACTACCGCCGCGCCTGGGCTGATGATAAAACGCAGCTCGCTGGCCGTGAGCTGACGGCGAGCGCCATCTACACGCCGGGGCTGGCCGAAACGGCGGTGGCCTCGGACAGCTTTTTTCCCCTTAATAATTCGCGCGTCGGTCAGCAGCAGCTTAACCGCAACCGCTCGACGGCGGCCACGGGGCAGCTCGATTACAGCCACCCGCTGAGCGAGACGAGTCATTTTGAGGTCGGGTTGCGCGCGGCGTATTTGCGCTACGACCTCACGTACCGGCTCAGCCGGCAGCCGGCGCTGGCCTTCGACCCGTCGAATGAGTTTGTGTATCAGCAATTCGTGCCGGCCGTTTATGGGCAGTACGCCGGCGCGCGCGACAAACTCACGTACCAGCTCGGGCTGCGCGCCGAGCTGACTCATATTCGGGGCGAGCAGGTCAGCACGGGTCAGACCACGCCGCAGCGCTATGTTGATTTGTTTCCGAGCGCGACGCTGGCCTACGAGCTGGCCCGCGAGCGGCGGGTGCAGCTCAGCTACTCGCGGCGCATCCAGCGGCCCGATGCCGAGGAGCTGAACCCGTTCACCGACCGCTCCGACCCACTTAACCTCGTGACCGGCAACCCCAACCTGCTGCCCGAATACACCCACGCCCTGGAGCTGGGCGGCCAGCAGAGCTGGGACGGCGGCCGGAGCCTGGGCGCGACGGCCTTCTACCGGCTCGAAACCAACACTGCCCAGCGCTTCCGGCTCGTCTTCCAGGACCCACTCACCGGGCAGCTCGCCACCAACAGCCTGCGCCAGAACCTGGGCCAGGAAACGTCTTACGGCCTGGAGCTGGTCGGGGCCGCC
>JANXNW010000175.1 GCA_025353905.1 Hymenobacter sp. | reverse complement strand
CGGCGGGCTGAGCGTGGGCGAGCCGGCCGAGCTGATGTACGAGATGACGGAGCTGGTCTGCGACATCCTGCCCGCCGACAAGCCCCGCTACCTGATGGGCGTAGGTACGCCCGCCAACCTGCTCGAAAACATCGCGTTGGGCGTCGATATGTTCGACTGTGTGCTGCCCACCCGCAACGCCCGCAATGGGATGCTCTTCACCACGCAGGGCATTATCAACATCACCAATAAGAAATGGGCCACCGACTTTTCGCCCATCGACGAGACGCTGGGCGGCTACGCGAGCACGTTCTACTCGAAAGCCTACGTGCGGCACTTATTTCAGGCCAAAGAATTATTAGGTCCCCAAATCGCATCCATGCACAACCTCACGTTCTATTTGTGGCTCGTAGGCCAGGCGCGCCAGCAGATTCTGGCCGGCACGTTCGGAGCGTGGAAGACGGGAATGGTGGAGCAGGTGATGCGTAGATTGTAAGGGATGAATAAGAAGCTGCTGAACGGAGTCCGAACCGGGTTGGGACTGCTGCTGCTGGGGCTGCCGCTGTTGTTTTACGCGGCGGTCATTGTGGGCGATGTGTGGCAGTACGGCACGTTGATGAGACCGCCGGGGCCGGAGCGGGTACTGGCATTCGCCCTCTCCTACGGGTGGCCCATGTTGCTGGCGGGTCTGGTTAGTAGTTTGTTGTTGTGGCTGGGTCGGTTGGTCGGGCGGCGGCTTGGAGCGAGCCGGTTCTTTTTGATTGCTCAAACGTGGCGGCAGCGGCTTGGCTACTTGAGTTGCCTGGCCCTATTGGCGTACGCTACTGGCTGCCTGACGCTATGGCTGCTGCCGCGTGCTGTACTGTATTTCTACGCTACCAATGCACCGACACTCTTTGAAGAATACGACAAATTATTCTGGTGGCCGTTCGATATTGGGACATTGGCGGGCTGGACTATTTACCCACCTCTAGGCACGATGGACCCTGGTTTTAGACTCCTGCCTTATGCGGAGGCGTCCTGCGTGAAGCTCGGCGTATTGCTGGCCGTTTTAGTTATCCGACCATTCAACCAAAAGCGGCTCCAATAAATACCCGCGCCCACCCCACCAACTGCGCACGATTAAATCTAACATCAGACGAGCCTCCAACACCTGACGAGCTTTCTGCACAATCTGCGATTTATGAAGATTCTCGACAAATACATCATCACTAAATTCCTGACCGCGTTTTTTTTCGTAGTGGTGATGCTCGTGTCCGTCATTTGCGTGATTGACTACACGGAAAAGAACGATGATTTTCTGCACCATAACCTTACGTTCTGGCACGTTTTTACTAATTATTACATTTTTTTATTTCCGTATTTTGC
>JANXNW010000126.1 GCA_025353905.1 Hymenobacter sp. | reverse complement strand
GGCGAGCCGCGCCGCCGCAAGCGCGGGGGCCGCAACCGGAGCGGCCGCGGGCCGCGCCCGGCCGAGGGCACGGCCCCGGCGGCCGAAACGCCCGCCGCACCGGCAGCCGAGTAAGAAATATTCGCTAAAGAAAGCCGTGTTCAGCTACTGAGCACGGCTTTTTTGCGCCCGTTAGGTCAGGGTTTAATTCATTCTTTGTCAAAGCGCTGCCGTGTTTGGGCGCGCGGCTGTACTTTGCTAAATTTTTGTTTTTTATTACCCCTCCAAACTTCTACCTTTGTGCCCCTGTAAGCCCCCCTCCTGACTCGTAAGTTCGTGAATAGACCACTGTTGCTCCTGCTGCCGGCCCTCGCGGCCCTGGTTCTCACCACGCAATGTCAGTCGAGCAAGCCCCTTACCAAGGCTGCGGCGGTCGCCGCCCCCGCGCCGCCGCCCGCGCCCCCGGGCCCGAAAACGTATCCGTACGAAACGGCCCCCAACGACCCGCTCAACGCCCGCGTTTATCGTTTGAGCAACGGGCTGACGGTGTATTTGTCGGATTACAAGAACGCGCCCCGCATTCAAACCTATATCGCCGTGCGGGCCGGCTCGAAGAACGACCCGGCGACGGCCACCGGCCTGGCGCACTACTTGGAGCACATGGTGTTCAAGGGTACTTCGCGGCTCGGCACGAAGGACTGGAGCAAGGAGCAGGTCGAGCTGAATAAAATCGAGGCGTTGTACGAAGTGTATCGCGGGCAGCGCAACGACCCGGCGGCCCGCAAGCGGACCTACCACCAGATTGACTCGATTTCGGGCGTGGCCGCCCGACTGGCCGTGCCCAACGAGTACGACAAGCTCATGGGCAGCATTGGGGCCAAAGGCTCGAATGCCCACACCTCGAACGAGGAAACGGTTTACCAGGAAGACATTCCGGCCAATCAGCTCGACAAATGGGCCGCCGTGCAGGCCGAGCGCCTCAAGGAGATGGTGCCGCGCCTGTTCCACACCGAGCTGGAAGCGGTGTACGAGGAGAAAAATCGGGGTCTCGACTCCGACTTTAACAAGGAGTACGAAACGCTCAGCGCCAGCCTCTACCCGACCCACCCGTATGGTACGCAGACGACCATCGGCACGATTGAGCATTTGCAGAACCCGTCCATCACGGAAATCAAGAAGTATTTCGGGCAATACTACGTGCCGGGCAATATGGCCCTGTGTTTGAGCGGCGACTTGGATTACGACCAGACCATCCGGCTGATTGACAAGTATTTCGGCGAGCTGCCCGTGCGGCCCGTGCCCACGTTCACGGCCCCGGTCGAGCGGCCGATTACGGCCCCGATTGTGAAGGAAGTGCTCGGGCCGCAGGCGGAGAACGTGATGCTGGGTTTCCGGCTCGGCGGCAAGGCCACCCGCGACGGCTTGCGGGCGCGGATGCTGGACAAAATCCTCACCAACGGCCAGGCGGGCCTGTTCGACCTCGACCTGAACCAGCAGCAGAAAGTGCTGCAAGCCGCCACCTTCGCCGACCTCAATGACGACTACTCGACGCACGTCTTGTACGGCTCTCCGCGCCAGGGGCAGAAGCTGGAAGCAGTGCGGGATTTGATGCTGGCCGAAGTGGACAAAATCAAGCGCGGCGACTTTCCCGACTGGCTCATCCCGGCCATCGTCAACAACGAGAAGCTGACCCGTACCAAAGCCTACGAAAGCAACGAAGCCCGCGCCAGCGCGCTCTACGAGGCGTTTATCGAGCGCGTGAGCTGGGCCGACTACACCAAGCAGCAGGAGGACTTCGGCACGATTACGAAGGCCGAGCTGGTCAAATTCGCCAACGACAACTACGGCGCGAACTACGCGCTCGTGTTCAAGCGCACCGGCGAAGACCCCAACAAGGTCAAGGTCATCAAGCCCGCCATCACGCCCGTGCCGGCCAACCGCGACGCGGCCTCGGCCTTTTACACGGAAGTGAACAAGATGCCGAGCAGCGACTTGCAGCCGGTGTTCGTGGATTACAAAAAGGACATCCAGACCACGGACATCAAGCCTGGCCTGCCGCTGTACTACACCAAAAACAGCGAGAACGGGCTGTTCAGCCTGTTTTACGCCATCGACCTGGGCAGCAACAACAACCCGCTGCTCGACGTGGCGACCGATTACTTGCAGTACCTGGGCACGGGCCAGTACACGGCGGCGCAGTTGCAGCAGGAGTTTTACAAGCTCGGCTGCTCGTTCGCCGTCAGCAGTTCCCAGGACCGCACCCTCATCAGCCTCAGCGGGTTGGATGATAACCTGGAGCCGGCGCTGAAGCTGTTCGAGCAACTGCTCAACAACCCGCGCCCGGATGCCTCCGCGCTGAAAAACCAGGTCGCCGGCATTCTCAAGCAGCGTCAGGATGCCAAGCTCAACAAGGGCATCATCCTCAACGCGGCCCTGCTCAACTACGCCAAGTACGGCGCGAAAAACCCGTTCACGAGCATCGTGAGTGAGAAACAACTGAAAACTTTGAAACCGGAGCAGCTCACGGCACTGCTGAAATCGCTGCCCACGTACCAGCACCGGGTGCTGTATTACGGGCCGCGAGATTTACCTGACGGGGGTGAAGTTGTTGGGACAGATACAATGCTTTACACGAGAGGCATAAAAAGTGAACTCGGCCAGCTTCACCTCACGCCCAGTACCCTCCGCCCCACGCCGCCGGCCAAAGACTTCGCCGAGTTGCCGCTGAAGGACAAGCGCGTGTACTGGGTGGACTACAAGATGGTGCAGGCCGAAATTCTGTTCCTGACCAAAGGCGACGTGTACGACAAGGCGCTGGCCCCGACGGTGAGCTTGTACAACGAGTATTTCGGCGGGGGCATGGGCAGCATCGTGTTTCAGGAATTGCGCGAGAGCCAGGCCCTGGCCTACTCGGCCGCCTCGCGCTACGCCAACGCCGACAAGCGCGGCCGCTCGAACTACATCGTGAGCTACATCGGCACCCAGTCCGACAAGCTGCCCGAGGCCATGAGCGGTATGGAAACGCTGCTCACCGACATGCCGATGGCCGAGGCCAACCTGCAAATCGCCAAGCAAAGCATCCGCAACAGCATCGCCACCGACCGCATCACCCACGAGGGCGTGTTGCTCAGCTACGAGCGCGCCCGCCGCCTGGGCCTCGACTACGACCTGCGCCGCGACGTATATGAGCAGGCTCCGAATTTATCCTTCGCCCAATTACAGGCGTTTCAGCAAGCTAAAATCAAGGGTCAGAACCAGGTAATTCTGGTTATTGGGGCCAAAGACCGGCTCAATTTCAAGGAGCTGGCCAAATACGGCACCGTGCAGCAGCTGAGCCTGAAAGAGATTTTTGGCTATTGAGTTTTTGTTGTCAGTTGCTCGTTGTCAGTTGTCAGGCTGACAAGCCGTTAGAAACAAGTTTTTGTGCGACGAGTAAAGGACAATTTTCCAACCGAACTGACAACCGACAACTACTAACTGACAACTAACAACCGACCATGGCCGAGCAAAAAATCACGATTAAAAACGGCAAGCTTAGCGTCCCCGACAAACCTGTTATCCCGTTCATCGAAGGCGACGGCACCGGCCCCGACATCTGGCGCGCCGCCCAGCGCGTGTTCGACGCGGCGGTGGAAAAAGCCTACAACGGCAAGAAAAAGCTCGTCTGGAAAGAGGTGCTGGCCGGCGAAAAAGCGTTCAAGCAAGTCAATAACTGGCTGCCTACTGAGACGCTCGACGCGTTCCGCGAATACCTGGTCGGCATCAAAGGCCCGCTCACCACGCCCGTCGGCGGCGGCATCCGCTCGCTCAACGTGGCCCTGCGCCAGGAGCTGGACCTCTACGCCTGCGTGCGGCCCGTGCGCTACTACGACGGCGTGCCCTCGCCCGTGAAGCACCCGGAGCTGACCAACATGGTCATTTTCCGCGAAAACACCGAGGACATCTACGCCGGCATCGAGTACATGTACGGTACGCCCCAGGCCCAGAAGATGCTCGAATTTTTGCAGGACGAGATGGGCGTGAAGAAAATCCGCTTCCCGGAGTCGTCCTCGTTCGGCATCAAGCCCATGAGCAAGGAAGGCACCGACCGCCTCGTGCGGTCCGCCATTCAGTACGCGCTGGCCCACAAGCTGCCCTCGGTCACGATTGTCCACAAGGGCAACATCATGAAATTCACCGAAGGTGCGTTCAAAACCTGGGCTTACGAGCTGGCCGAGAAGGAGTTCGGCTCGAAAGTATTCACCTGGGCGCAGTACGATAAAATCGTGGCCAAGCAAGGCGTGGCCGTGGCCGACGCGCTGCAAAAGCAAGCCCAGGACCAGGGCAAGCTCATCGTCAAGGACAGCATCGCCGACGCGTTTTTGCAGCAGATTCTGCTGCGCCCGTCCGAGTATTCGGTCGTAGCCACACCCAACCTCAACGGCGACTATATTTCCGATGCGCTCGCGGCCATCGTGGGCGGCATCGGCATCGCGCCGGGCGCGAACATCAACTACCTCACCGGCCACGCCATCTTCGAGGCCACCCACGGCACGGCCCCCAAATACGCCAACCAGGACAAGGTAAACCCCGGCTCGGTCATCCTGAGCGGCGTGATGATGCTCGAATACCTGGGCTGGAAAGAAGCCGCCGCCCTCATCAACAAGGGCCTCGAAGCGGCCATCGCCAGCAAGCGCGTCACCTACGACTTCGAGCGCCAGATGGAAGGCGCGACGCTGCTAAAATGCAGCGAGTTCGGCGAAGAAATTGTGCAGAATATGTAGTAAGTTGGCAGTTGCCAATTAATTCCCCCCGCATTGGCTGTTGTGGCCGGCGCGGGGGTTTTTTGTTAACTCATCAGCTTCATCAAAATGGCAATTAAAAGGCGGCTACTTTTGATAATGACGCTAACTTTGGCAGGAGGATGTTTATTTATTCCTTTTATTAGTGCGGGCGACCCCGTGTTAAAAGGCCCGGCGCTTTATAAGAATTCCGTCATTTTTGTTCTTGCCTCTACTTGTGTTACTGCGCTTGCTGCGTGGGGCGGCTTATTGATTTCGGACAAGCTGAATGTTCCAATGCCCATCCTCAGAAAATGGGAGTTAGGCCAACCAATCAAAGCAAATAATCTGCATTCTGTCGTATCAACTGCTCTGCTATTTGGAGTTGTCGCGGCCACCGTAGTGCTGCTCGGAAATTACTTCGTGCATCCGCCCATCAATCCAGGTGGGTTGCTGACCAGGGTTGCAACAATGCTATGGGCTTCCGTGGTAACTGAAACAGTTTCGCACCTTTTCATTTTAGCCGGGCTGGTTTTAGTGCTTAAAAATAAGTGGCTTTCCCTGGTCATTAGCGGGCTGCTCTTTGTCGTGCTATTTCACTTGAGCTCTGGCTACTCAGCGAGTATAACCGCCTATTTAAGCTTGGCTAATCTGCTGGCCGCCACCTTAACCGGCTACCTCTTTTTAACCAAAGGCTTTGAGTGCGCCGTGCTGACTCACGGAGTGATGCACTTTATACTTCTGGCAGTAAACCGGTAGCAATAAGCTGCGGGCGGCGCGGCCGAAGCAACTCCTGCAAGTGCAAATCGGCGGTGGGCTGCATTGGGAGGCGCTGGATGAAGACCTGAGCGTGGCCGAGCTGCTGGTGGGTGAGAATCGAACGGCCTGAGTAAGCCGGGCAATGCTTGGTAGCTGGCTACTGACCGTGGGGCCATTAAGTTCAGACGATGAGCCGACGTTGGTTGCGGAGTAGCTGAACCGTTGCCTACTTTTGCCCGCTCACCTTCTTCCCCTCTTTCCGATGAACAAACTCCTCCTACTGCTGGCCGGCACCGTGCTGCTACTTACTGCCGCCGGCTGCGAAAAAGCCCAGAAAGCCCAGGAAACGTACAGCAACCTCTCGAAGCTTGCCGACGCGAGCAAGAACATGGAGACGGACATGAAGCAGGCCACCGACCGGCGGGCCGAGCGCGCCAAGCAAGGCGACACGCTTTCGCTGCCCTACAAGCAGCTGCAAACCCACCTGCCGGCCACCGTCGAGGGCTACGTAGCTGCCGAGCCCAGCGGGCAGTCGATGAGCGTATCGGGCATGTCGTTTTCGACGGCCGAGCGCAAATTCACCAAGGGGCCGGAGGACGAGGTGAGCGTGAAAATTGTGGATTACAACGGGGCCAACCAGCTTTACCAGGGCGCGTCGATGATGTTCAGCCTGAATATGGAAAGCGAGGACGAGGAAAGCCTGACCCGCACGACGACGCTCAAGCTGGACGGGGTAAAGGGCTCGGAGACGCTTCACAAAAAGACCGGGCAAGCTGAATTGACCCTGGCTGTCGGCGACCGCTTTCTAGTGACCGTGTCGGGCACCAACCAGAAAGACCTGGCCCTGGTAGAGTCGGTGGCGCAAAGCCTGGACCTGGGCAAGCTGGCCAAGCTGTAGCGGCGGAAGCGGGAAGGGCCAGGAAGCGCGGCGGCGGCGTACATTTCGCCAATGCAATTGCGATATTTTTCCTGCCATAGAATTGCCAGTGGCCCGGCGCGGCTGCTACGGCTCGCAATGGGCCTGGCACTGTGCCTGACGACGTTGCGAAGCCCAGCCCAAAACCCGGCCCAGAACGCGCCGCCCGAGCGGCCCAAAGTCACGCGCATTCTGTTTTTGCTTGACGCATCGGGCTCCATGATGGCCCCTTGGGAAGGCACCCCGCGCTGGGAAGTGGCCAAGCGCCTGCTGGCCAAAATGGCCGACTCGCTCAATGCCTACCCCAACCTGCAGCTGGGCTTGCGCGTCTACGGCCATCAGCACCCCAATGCCGAGCAAAACTGCGAGGACTCGCGCCTCGAAGTGCCTTTCGCACCCAAGAACGCGGCCGCCATCAAGGCCAAGTTGAAGACGCTCAAAGCGCAGGGCAATACGCCGATAACGTACTCGCTGGGGCAGTCGGCGCAGGACTTTCCGGTGGATAAAACCTCGCGCAACGTGCTGCTGCTCATCACCGACGGGGTAGAATCGTGCCACGGCGACCCCTGCGCCGTGTCGCTGGCCTTGCAGCGCAAGCACATTTTTTTGAAGCCCTTCGTGATTGGTATCGGCGCGGAAAAAGAGTTTGGCAAGGCCCTGGAGTGCCTGGGGCGCTACTACAACGCGGCCGAGGTGAAGACTTTCCGCACGGTGCTCAACGACGTGATTGCCCAAACCCTGGCCAAAACCACGGTGGCCGTGAACCTGACCGACGAGGCCGGTCGCCCGGTGGAAACGAGCGTCAACATGACCTTCGTAAACAACGTGACCGGGCAGCCGGAGTACAACTACGTGCACTACCGCGATGCCGCCGGCAAGGCCGACGTGCTCGACATCGACGCGCTCCAGACCTACGACCTGGTGGTGAATACCGTGCCGCCGGTGCGGCAGGCCAACGTGCCCATCCGGGCGGGCAAGGCCAACGTGCTCACCTACAAAACCCCGCAGGGCACGCTCTGGGTGCAGAATACCACCCTCAGCCCCAATCCCTACGGTGCGCCGGTGCCGGCCGTGGTGCGGGCGGCGGGCAGCGCGGCCACGCTGCTGGCCGTGCCCGGCGGGGCGCGCCAGAAGCTGCTGGCCGGCACCTACGACGTGGAAATACTGACCCTGCCGCGCACCGTGCAGCGCGTCCGCATCAGCCAGGGCCAGACGACCACCGTGGGCTACGCCGCGCCCGGTACGCTCAACATCACAACCGATTTGAAGGGCTACGGCAGCGTCTATCGCCTCAACGACGACGAGTCGCAGACCTGGCTCTGCAACCTGCCCGAGGCCAGCAGCAAGGTGAACCTGGCCATGCAGCCCGGCCAGTACCGGCTCGTGTTTCGGACCAGCACCAGCCAGGGCAGCAAGTACACCGACGTGCGCAATTTCAGCATCCGCTCGGCCCAGACGAGCTCGGTGAGCATTTTCGGGCGCTGAACGCGGGCGGTCGTTGGAAGACGGCGCTTGCGCGGGCTCGCGGTTAAACTTGTTGTCGACTACTGCTTCTAAGCCGAAGCTATTCCCGCTTACCCGCGCGTTGGAAGACCACGACCTGCTGCTCAAATTTGCCGACCCCGCCAGCCGCAACCTGGCTTTTAATCAGCTCGTGCGCAAGTACCAGCAGCGCGTGTACTGGCACGTGCGCAAGATGGTCGTCTCGCACGACGATGCCGACGACCTCACGCAGGACGTGTTTGTTAAGGTCTGGCACAACCTGGCCACTTTTCGACAGGATGCCCAGCTTTTCACCTGGATTTACCGCATCGCCACCAACGAGTGCCTGGGTTTTTTGCAGAGCAAGCGGCGCAAGTTTTTTCTGCCCCTAACCGACGTTAGCGCCGAGCTGGCCGCCCAGCTCTCTGCCGACCCCGGCCTGGCCGAAAACGAAGTGGAACTGAAGCTGCAGCAAGCCATCCTGCGCCTGCCCGACAAGCAGCGGCTGGTGTTTAACCTGCGCTACTACGACGAGATGCCCTACGAGCAAATGGCCGAGGTAACCGGCACGAGCGTGGGCGCGCTCAAAGCCAGCTACCACCACGCCGTGCGTAAAGTGGAGCAGTACGTGACCAACGCCGACACGCCAGCGACCGGATAGCGGCCGCCTTGCAGTTTTTTGTTGGGTCATTGTGAGCGCAGCGAAGCAATCGCACCTGTTAAGCGCGCCTGACGAGCTGAACAACGTGCTCAACAGGTGCGATTGCTTCGCTGCGCTCGCAATGACCGGGTAATAAAAGCCAGAAACTAAACCTAACCCCGTCGTCCGCATCCAAGCCGTTATGAACACGCCTTTTCGCCTCGACCAGCACCCGCGCCGCGCCCAGCCGCCGCTGAGCGACCCGCCACCGGGCTACTTCGACCGCCTGCCCATCCGCGTTATGGCCCGGGTGAGCGCGCCCGCCGCCGGCCGGCCGGCCGGGCTGGGTTGGGCTGGCTGGCTAGGCTGGCTGCGCCACGCGCCCGCCGGGCTGCGCACCAGCTTGGTCGCTACGCTGCTGCTGAGCACCTTTGCCGCCGCGCACTGGCTGAGCAGTGGGCCGGAGCTGGCGGCCAGCACACCCGCCGCGAGCCCACTCACCAGCCTCGATGCCGTGCCCCGCGCGCAGCTGGTGGCCTACCTACTGGCCCCGGAAACGCCCCTTGAAGCTGCCGACTTGGCCGCCACCGCCCACCAACTGGGCCTGACCCGGCAGTTTTTGCGGCCCTCGCCCCGCGAGCTGACCGAAACCCTCGACGGGCAGCCCGCCGAGGAAGGCGCGGCTCTTTAGTTTCTACGTTTTATTAGCGCCTGACTCCATGATTTTTTTTCGGACTCTTATCAATAGCAGCGTACTGCTGCTGGCCCTTGCGGCAACGGTGCCAGCCCGCGCGCAGGCACCAGAACGACCGCCCCGCGCGCGCCAGCCCGGCGCGGGGGCCGCCCGCCTCACCCAGCTCGAAAACGCTAAAATCGCCTTTCTCACCTCGCGCCTCACCCTGAGCCAGGACCAGGCGCAGCGCTTCTGGCCGGTTTATAACGAGTTCACTACTAAGCGCCGCGAGCTGGGGCGCTCGGCCCGGCAGCTGCGCCGCGACGCCGAAAACCCCGGCCTGAGCGATGCCCAGCTGCGCGACAACTTCACCCAGGACTTCGCCGTGCGCCAGCAGCAGCTCAACCTGGAGAAAGAATATTTCGACAAGCTGCAAAAAGTGCTTACCCTGCGCCAGGTAACGCTGCTCTACCAGGCCGAGCGCGATTTCACCAAAGAGGTGCTGCGACGCGTAACCGACGGCCCGCCGCCGGCCGCGCCACCCGCCGCCGGGCAGCAGTAGCGGCAGGTAGGGCAAGCTTTACCCGGTACCTTTGCGGGCCTAATGCTCACCCCGCGCCAGCTCTTTTTACGCCACCAGGCGCAGACGTCCGAATTTCCGCTGCTGCTCGAAATCGAGCGGGCCGAGGGCGTGTTTATGTACACGCCCGAGGGCCGGCCGATTCTGGACCTGATTTCCGGCATCGGTGTAAGCAACGTCGGGCATCGGCACCCGCGGGTGCTGACGGCTATTCGCGAGCAGCTCGACAAGTACCTGCACCTGATGGTGTATGGCGAGCTGGTGCAGGCCCCACCGGCACGGCTGGCCGCGGCGCTGGCCGCCACGCTGCCCGAGTCGTTGAGCACGGTGTATTTCACCAATTCGGGCACCGAGGCCATCGAGGGCGCGCTCAAGCTGGCCAAGCGCCACACGGGCCGCACGGAGCTGATTTCGGCCCTCGATGCCTACCACGGCTCCACGCACGGGGCGCTGTCCATCACCGGCTCCGAGAACTTCAAGAACTCATTTCGGCCGCTGCTGCCCGACGTGCGCCACCTGCGCTACGGCGTCCGCGAAGACCTCGCCCTTATTACTGAGCGCACCGCCGCCGTGGTGCTCGAAACCGTGCAGGGCGAAGCCGGCGTACGCATCGCGCCGCCCGGCTACTTGCCCGCCGTGCGCCGCCGCTGCACCGAAATGGGGGCGCTACTCATCCTGGACGAAATCCAGTGCGGCTTCGGGCGTACGGGCACCCAGTGGGCCTTCGAGCAGTTTGGGGCCGTGCCCGACATCCTGGTTTGCGCCAAAGGCATGGGCGGCGGCATGCCCATCGGGGCCTTCATCAGCTCGCCCGAAATTATGGCTGGCTTCCAGACCGACCCGATTCTGGGCCACTGCACCACGTTTGGCGGGCACCCGGTGAGCTGCGCGGCGGCTCTGGCCACGCTGCAAGTCATTCAGGATGAGAATTTACTGGCCGGCGTGGCGGCTAAAGCGGCGCGGCTGCGGGCGGGCCTGCGGCACCCGGCCATCCGGGCAGTACGTGGCATCGGCCTGCTGCTGGCCGTCGAGTTCGACTCGTTCGCCCAGCTCAAACCCATCATCGACCGCGCTCTCGCAAACGAGGGCATTCTCACCGACTGGTTCCTGTTCTGCGACAACTCGCTGCGCATCGCCCCGCCGCTCACCATTTCCTTCGACGAAATCGACCAGGCTTGCGCGGGGCTGCGGCGGGCCATCGGTGAGATGGTGAACTAGTGAGGTGGTGAGTTTGCCCGCCAGGCGCGGGCTGCAACCAGCGAGCAAACTCACCACCTCACTAGTTCACCATCTCACCACTCACCGCGCCGGCAGCTCATTGTAATTCAAGAAGCCCAGGCTTTCGTCCTTAATGCGCTCTTTGGGCAGGCCGTCCTTTACGCCCTGCGAGATTTTGCGCACCAGAATAGCCACGATAGCTTTGCGGAAGCCGAGCTTTTCAGCCATGATGATGCAGAAGTCCATCTCCGTCTCGTCCACTGTGCCGTCGGCGAGCATCATATCTACGAGGTCGAAAATCTGGTCGAACCGCTCGGAGTCATTAGTGGGCAGGTCGGCCAGGCAGCGGGTGTCGCCCGTCACAAGTTTGCGCACTTCCTGGGCCGAGACGCCGTTTTTCTGGCCTACGGCGATGATGAAATTCATTTCGCGCTCGTCCACGTGGCCGTCGGCTTTGGCCAGGGCCGCGAGGTTACAGAGGTGGCCTTTAATTTTTTCGGCGTGCGGATTTTTAAAAAAATCAAACATAAAAAAGGGCGCTAAATAGTGAAATGAATGGAGGAGCGAAAAGTAGTTAAGAATTTCTTAACACGTAAGCTTTAGGCGAGCCAGAGCCAACTAAAGGCCAGTTTACAGAGGCTGTTTACGGGCGGTCGGCAAAAATGTCGGCTTTGCAGCGCGGCGACGCGGCTGGCAAGTGCGACCTTTGCCTGGTTTGCGCCGGGCCGGGGCGCGTAGGCAGCCAGCTATTGGCAGATTACTGGCGAAAAAATTATGAAGCGAATCGGAGTTTTTACGAGTGGGGGCGACGCCCCTGGCATGAACGCCTGCCTGCGGGCGGTGGTGCGCGCCGGGGTTTATCACGGCATCGAAGTGTACGGCATCATGCGCGGCTATTCGGGCATGATTAAGGGCGAATTCGTGCGCCTGGATTCGGCTTCGGTGTCTAATACGGTTCAGAAAGGTGGTACTATTTTAAAGTCGGCGCGCTCGCAAAAGTTTATGACCAAAGAGGGCCGGCAGGCGGCTTTCGACCAGCTCGTAAACCACGGCATCGAGGGGCTGGTAGCCATTGGCGGCAACGGCACGTTTGCCGGGGCGGCCATTTTTGAGGAAGAGTTCGGTATTCCGACCGTCGGCGCGCCGGGCACGATTGACAACGACCTGTTTGGCACCGACTACACCATTGGCTACGACACGGCCGTGAACACGGCCCTGGAGGCGATTGATAAGATTCGCGACACGGCCGATTCGCACGACCGCTGCTTTTTCGTGGAGGTGATGGGCCGCGACTCGGGCTACATCGCCATTCCGTGCGCCATCGGCGGCGGAGCCGAAATCGTGATGGTGCCCGAAACGGCTATGAGCGTGGATTACGTGATTGAAACGCTGCAAGCTGGCTGGCACCGCTCCAAAACGTCCTTCATCGTCATCGTGGCCGAGGGCGAAGAGGAGGGCAACGTGCACAAAGTGGCCCAACGGGTGAAAGAAGCCATTCCGCAGCTCGACACGCGCGTCACCATCATCGGCCACATTCAGCGCGGCGGCTCGCCGACCGCCGCCGACCGCCTGCTGGCCTCGCAGCTCGGCATCGCCGCCGTCGAGGGCCTGCTCAACGGCATGAAAAACGTGATGGCTGGCATTGTGGACCGCAAGCTCACCTACACCCCGTTCACGGACACGATTACCAAGCGCAAAGTCATCAACCAGAGCTTCATGCGCATGGTCGAGATATTGAGCGTGTAACACCAAGCTGGGGCTTAGCTTCGCTGTCCTTTGGTTGGTGTTACAGCTCCACCCACTCGTACCCTACGTCCCGGCGCAGCCAGGTGAGTTGGCGCTTGGCGTAGTGGCGGGTGTTGCGCTGGAGCAGCCGCGTGGCCTCGGCCAGGTCGTAGTGGCCGTCGAGGTAGCCGAAAATTTCCTGGTAGCCCACGGTTTGCAGGGCCTGATGGTGGCGAAAGGGCAGCAGGGCCTCTACTTCGGCCAGCAAGCCGGCGTCGAGCATGGCCCGCACGCGCTGGTCGATGCGCTGATACAATACTTCGCGGGGGCGCGTGAGGGCCACTTTCACCACTCGAAAGGGCCGGCCCGCCGCCTGAGCGGCGAGCGCGGCCGGGCCGCGGTGGAAGCTGGAAAACGGCTGGCCCGTGCCGCGCCCTACTTCCAGCGCGCGCAGCACCCGCTGGGGGTTTTGGCGGTCGATGCGAGCGAAGGTGACCGGGTCCAGGACCCGTAGCTCGGCTAGCAGCGGGGGCAGGCCCTCGGTGGCCAGCTCGGCTTGCAGGGCCTGACGCACGGCGGGCTCCACGGCCGGCAGCTCATCGAGCCCGTCGGTGAGGGCTTGCAGGTACAGCCCCGAGCCGCCGGTGGCGATGACAACCGGGTAGCGCCGGCACAAGTCAGCCAGCAGCTTTTCGGCATCGGCGGCAAAGCGGCCGGCGCTGTACTCCTGCTGGATGCCGTGCGAATCGATGAAATGGTGCAGTACGCCTTGCATTTCCTCAGGCGTGGGCTTGGCCGTGCCGATACGCAGCTCGCGGTAAAACTGCCGAGAGTCGGCGGACAGGATTTCAGTGCCCAGCTCCTGAGCCAGGGCCACGGTGAAAGCCGTTTTGCCCACGGCCGTGGGGCCGGCCACGGCCAGCAGCACCGGGCGCGGGTCGGCGGCGGGGGCGGTCAGCAAATGGCGGATGGCTTCGGCGGCGGGCATTTTTTTAATTATAGGACTTACGCACTCGGTAGTATCTTGAGGCAAAACTGTGCACCATGCTCACGCAAGCGACCTACATCGAGTACCTGTTGAGTACGCCCCGCAATTATACGTGTACGCATCTGGCCGAGCACCTGCCCCACATCAGTC
>JANXNW010000116.1 GCA_025353905.1 Hymenobacter sp. | reverse complement strand
TTTTTTGGCAAACGTTGATTTAATTCTTAATTCTTAATTCCACAACCCCGTCGGCCTCCAGCTGGTACTCGCTGCCGCTTTCGGGGCAGGTGGCGCGGCCGCTTACGTCGAAAGCGAGGCGGTGGCCGTGGGTGCTGAGCCAGCCGCGCTGCCGGGCGGGGTTGCCATACACGAGGGCAAAGGCGGGCACGTCTTTCGTGACAACGCTGCCCGCCCCCACGAACGCATACCGGCCCAGGCGCACCCCGCACACGAGCGTGGCATTAGCCCCGATGCTGACGCCCTTTTCTAAATGGGTCAGCAGAAACTGGTCGCGGCGGGGCACGGCCGCGCGTGGATTGCGCACGTTGGTGAACACGGCCGAGGGGCCGATAAATACGTCATCTTCAATTGTTACACCGCCGTAGAGGCTCACGTTGTTCTGCACCTTCACGTTGCGGCCCAGCGACACGCCGCCGGCCACGAACACGTTTTGGCCCAGCGAGCAGTTTTCGCCCAGCACGGCCCCGGCCGACACGTGGCAGAAGTGCCAGATGGCGCAGCCCCGGCCCACGACGCAGCCGGGGTCGAGCACGGCGCTGGGGTGGGCGTAGAAGTCGGCAGAGTCGGCGGCGGGGTCGGCCACGGGCGCGGGAGGGGGCGGGTTTGGGGGGCAAAGGTAGGGCCGGGCGTAAGTCGGGCCGGGGCGTATTTTTGGGTTTCACTTGTTCAACCACCTCTTTTATGGGATTGCCCGCTTACAAACTGCCGGATTACGAAAAGGAAGGCAACGCCGTCATCCATCCCGCTTTCATGTCGGTGGAGGATTATTTGCGGCTGGAAATGACCTCCGATTATAAGCACGAATATTTCGCCTACGAAGGCGAGGCCGTGCTTATGGCCGGTGCCGAACCAGGCCACAACATGATAAACTACGCCCTGAACCAGGCGCTCGGCCCGCAGCTGCGGCGGGGCTGCCGGGGTTTCATGAGCGACCAGCGCGTCGAAACCCGCAATGAATCCGGCTACCTGTACCCGGATACGGTCGTCGCGTACGGGCCGAGCTTCAGCGAGCGCAGCCGGCCGCGCTCGCTCACCAACCCGGTGCTGATTGTCGAGGTCATGTCCGGCTCGACGCGCGGCCGCGACCGGGGCGAAAAATTTTTCCTCTACCGCCAGATTCCCACCCTGCGCCAATACTTACTGCTCGATTCCGAGTCCGTCCACGCCGAGCTCTACACCCGCGACGAGCAGGGCCGCTGGCTGTTGGAGGAAACCGCCGACCCCGCTGCCGTCCTCGACCTGAGCAGCGTGGGCGCGCGTCTGCCGCTGCCGGAGGTCTACGCGGGCGTAGAGCTCCGGGCGGCCGAAGCGCCCGCTCAGGAAGCCAGCCGGTAGCCGTCGAGCACGGGCCGGCCCCGGTCATCGCGCCAGCACAACACGTCGGGGCCGAGGGGGCGCACCAGCAGCTCGTCGCTGTCGAAAAGCGCTTTGAGGCGGACGGCGAGTACGTGCACGGACTCGGAACCTGCCACAAGCGCGTTTTACAATCCTGGCGTTGCGGCGCGGTTGTCCTCAGCTATCAGGTAGAGCGGGCGCCGCCGCACGTTGGCCCCCAGCCGTGCCAGGTATTCGCCGATGACCCCGACGGCAATCAGCTGCACTCCTCCCAGAAACAAGATGCTCACCATCAGCGAAGGCCAGCCCGGCTCGTAGTGCCGGGTAACGAAGCGCGTGTAGAGCGTGTAAAGCATCACCAGAAACGCCACCCCCGACACGGCAAAGCCGCTGATGGTAGCTGCCTTGAGGGGTACATCGGAAAAAGCCGTGATGCCATCCAAGGCAAAGCGCAGCATTTTACTGTAGGTGTAGCCGGTGGTGCCGCCCGCCCGCTCGGCGCGGTCGTACTCCACACTCGCCTGCCGGTAGCCGAGCCAGGCAATCTGGCCCCGTAAAAACTTGTTCTGCTCGGGCATTTGCCGCAGGGCCAGCACCACTTTGCGCGACATGACGCGAAAATCACCGGTGTCCACCGGAATGTCGATGTGGGTGAGGACGCGCAAAATCCGGTAGAAAGCCTTCGCGGTCAGCTTTTTGAGCCAGCTCTCGCCCTGGCGCGAGCGCCGCCGGGCATACACTACCTCGTGGCCTTCGCGCAGCTTGGCGTAGAGGGCCGGAATCAGCTCGGGCGGGTCCTGCAGGTCGGCATCGATGATGACGACGGCGGCCCCATCGGCCTGGTCGAGGCCAGCCGTTACGGCAATCTGGTGGCCAAAATTGCGGCTGAGACTCAGGTAGCGCACCCGCGCGTCGCGCGCGCCCAGCGCTTGCAGCATGCGTAGCGACTCATCGCGCGAGCCGTCATCGACAAAAATCAGCTCGAAGCCGCCGGGCAGCGTCATGGTCGCCAGCTGCGCCGTCAGCCGCTGATAGAGCGCCTCGATGTTGGCCTGCTCGTTGAAAATCGGAATGATAACGGATATATCCACGTAAGCCGCAGGGGAAAAACGACAGGCTGAGATAGAACGGGTTACGCCGGCTTGCGCGCGAGGGCAAATACGCTCACGCCGAGCGGCAGGCCGAGGTGGCGCATGATTACGTTTTCGGCGCGCACCCAGGCCAGCAGCACCTGGTTAAGCAGGCCGGGCAGCTGAGGCCGCCGCCGCAGCAGCGGCCCGCCCGAGCAGCCAATTTCGAGGATGGCCGTCGAAGTAGGCAACCGCAGCTGCTGAATGAGGCTGAGCACGGCATCGCGGCGGCTGGCAAACCACCCATGCTGCTCTTCGAGCTGGTGGTACTTCGCTTCGTGGGTCAGGTCCATCGCGGGCAAAGGTAGCGGCCGCCGTGGAGTGGGTTGGGTAGATGGCGCGGCACCAGGGCTACCCCCTTTCTCTATCTTTGCCAGCCTATTGATTTGGCTCTTTGTTATTGCCGTGGCCTTTCTACGCACGCGGGCGCAGCCGCTGTCCTTGCGGGTTTCTCCTTCGACGCTGGCTGCGGGGCTATTTACGGTACCAGCCATTCTGCTTCACACCCCCTACCTGCACACTATGCCCGAGGGGATTCCTATGTGACCATAGGCCGACCGGTTGTCGCTGGCCGTCAACTTCTACGGTGGCGGCTTTAACTTTTGGCATCCGCGTACGTCGGCTTTTCCACCCGTCGAGTTTTCTTCTATCGGGGGTGTCACGGGGGTAGAGTTCTCTCTTCAAGCCTACCTGACCGGGCTGGTACTGGAGCGCGAGAATACTCTGCCGGCGTTCCGGGTGCTCGATGCCGCCATGGCTGTTGTGGGCTTCTGGTACCTGTTCCGGCCGGTGTTTGAACGCACGGGGCAGGTGGCAGCGGGCTTGCTGCCGGGAGTCTTCCTACTGGCTTCCCCCACCTTTATTGCTTACGCGGGCAGCACCCTGCCCGACCAATTCAGCTTACCGCTGAGCTTTGTGGGCTATTATTACCGGTTGAGTTATTTTGAGCCTCGGGGCTGATTTGCTGTGGGGCTTCGGCTTTCTTAGCTCGGCAGCGCTCATCAAAACCACCACCGTACCGCGTCGGCGCGCCTGTCGCTGCCCGCCGTGTACGCGGGCGTGGCGCTCGGGGCGGCCGAAACGCCGGCTCTACGGTCGCAGCCGATAGCCGTTGAGCACGGGCCGGCCCCGGGCATCGCGCCAGTACACGTCGGTGCCAAGGGGGCGCACCAGCAGGTCGTCGGCCAGCAGGTCGTCGCTGTCGAAGAGCACTTCGAGGCGGGCGGCGGCGGTGGGGCGGCGAAAGGGCAGTGCCACCCGCAGCCAGTCGCCGTCTACTTCGGTGACGTGGCGGGCATCGGCACCTTCGTGCACCAGCTCGTGGCCGGTCGCGTCGTAAAGCTTGACCTGCAAATTGCCCAGGCCGCGCCGCATCCGGGCGCTTATCCACACCGACGCCTCGTAGCGGCCGGTATCGGCGGGCTGGGGCAAGGGGCCGTCGTAGAGCGTTGAAAATTTATTTTTAGGCTCGTAGAACGCGCCGTCCGCCAGCCGGCCCCGGCGGTCGGGGCGCTGGGTAAAGGGTTCGTAGAGCACCCCGAACGGCGTGGTTGAGTGCAGGCCGCCGCGCGCGGGTAGCGTGGTCAGCAGCGCCTCCGCGCGCGCCTGCACGGCGGGCAAATCAGTAGCGGCCAGGGCCGCCACGGGCAGAGCATATAGAGCTGCGTCGGGCGTTTGCTTGATAAGCTGGCCCAGACCCACCAGGCGCTGCTCGGCCGGGGTGAGGGCCTGAGGCGTAACGAGCAGCAGTATCGGCTTGGCCGACGGCAGGCGGGCCAGCAGCGGCTTGGGCAGCAGCGGACTGCTCAGCAGCTGGGTCAGGGCCAGGGTTTCGCCCACCGAAGCGCGGCCGCTCCACAGGGTGAGCAAAGGCAGGTGCAGGTTGAGCGAAGCTTTGTAGGCTTGGTAGACGGACTGCCCGCTGCCTTCCAAATCAATCTTATCGGTGCCCACGATGAAGTATGGCAGCGGCAAAATAGCCTGGAACGACTGCGGCTCGTAGGCTGACCAGCCCAGCAGCTGCCGGTAGTTGCCGGCCTCGCCCTCGAACGCCTCGCGGCTGCGCCGGCTCTCAATAACCTCGGCCAGCGGCATCACCTGCCAAGCCGCCTCGGCGGCCCAGAGACCCAGCAGCGGCAGCAGCCACATGGTGGCGAAGGCCGGGGCGCGGCGCTGGCGCAAATACCGCCACAGCCGATACATGTAAAACGCCACGTAGCCGCTGAATACGTAGTAGAACGGCCACGCAAACCGCCCCAGCGCCCGAAACTGCTTAATCGGCCCCAGCAACTCGGTGAGGCCCGCCAGCCCCGGCAGCCGAAACGGAAACGCCATGCTCAGCAGCAGCAGCAGCGCCGCCGCCCACAGGCTCGGGCCCAGCCCGCTGGGCAGCACCGGGCGCAGCACCCGCGTCCCGCGCCCCGCCCACAGGTAGCGCCCGGCCAGCCATAAGCTGCTCAGCAACACCAGCCCGCCCACCAACCCCACGTAAGCCTGACCCTCCCAGATAGGGTCCTCGGTATGAAAAATGCGCTGCCACACGCTGCGCAGCGGTTCCTGGCCTGGCCCGAACACGCTCCGAAAATTAGCATGCGCCACCAGCAGGCCCCAGGGGTCGGTGGGCCGGTCAGAGATGGGGTCCGTGAGCCAGAGCCAGCCGCGAAACGCGAGCAGCGGCAGCAGGGCTGTAGCCGTGAGCCGAGTCAGCAACGGCCAGCTGGCGCGCCAGCCCCGCTGCCAGGCCAGCACCGGTACGCAAGCCAGCAGCCAGAAGCTGCCGATGGCCAGGTGATACGGCGTGAGCAGGCCCACCAGTAGGTTGAAAACCCCCAGCAACACGTACCAGCCCACCCGGCGCGGAGCCGCCAAAATGCGCATCAGACAGTACCACTGCACCGGCACGAAACAGGCGTAGCCCAACGACATGTGGGCGGGAAAGCGCAGCAGATGGGGCGACAAAAACGTAATGAGCAGCGCCGCCAGGCCCGCGTACCAGCCCGGCAGCAGCAAGCGCCGCAGGATGGCGCAGAGCACTCCGGCGGCCAGCACCAGCGCCAGCAGCAGGCCCAGGTTGGTAGCCCCGATGCCGGCCGTGGCCGCCTCCGGCAGGCCGGCCTGCCGCGCCCAGGCCAGCGATGCCGCCAGCAGGGGCTGTAAGTCGAGGTAGTTGAGGTGCTCGCCGCGGGGGTAATTCATGCCCGTGAAGCGGTGCCCGAGGTCGTAGCGGGTGTAGTACTCCAGCACGTAGTAGTTCTTGAGCGCGTCGCCCTGGTCCATGAACAGGTAGGCGCCCGGCTGGCGCACCACGCCCGGAAACAGCGCCGCCAGCAGGCCGGCGGCAACCAGCATCGTTAGCAGCGGCCCGGCCCAGCGGCGGCCCGGCGCCCAAGCGCGAAAAGGGTTCATCTTAACTGAAAAAAGCTGAAGACAACAGCCTGGCAAAGCTACGGCCAGGGTCACCGCCGCCCGGAACAGCCCTGCGGCGGGCGCCAGGGCGGCGCGGCACCCGCTACTTTTGCGGCGCAGCTTCCCCCGCTTTTTATGAACAAACTGCTTTGTAGCCTGCTGGCGCTGGGCCTGGCCGCGTGCGGCGGCGCGGCCCCTACCCCGCCCGCCGACCAGCTGGCGGCCAACGACTTTGAGCACCTCGATGGCTGGCTCAACGGGAACACTCCGGCTTCGCTCACCCAGGAAAAAGCCCACTCGGGAGTGTATTCGGTGAAGGTAGACCCGGCCACCGACTACAGCCTGGGCTACACCAATCAGCTGGGGCGCATCAGTACCGGCCGGATGCGCAAAATCAAGCTGCGCGCCTGGGTATTTTTGCCTAACGACCAAGCCACGGCAGCGCTGGTGACGGAAATCAAAACCCCCGACCCGACCAAAAACTTATGGGATAACTTCGATTTGGGAAAGGAAGCCACCACCAAGTCGGGCTTCAACAAGTGGCTGGAGGTGGAGCACACCGTGGATGTGCCTGCCACGGCCGTCTTCAACAGCACCTTGCAAGTGTACCTGTGGCGCAACGGCAGCTCGCAGCCCGTTTACCTCGACGACCTGCAAATACTGCGGGCTGACTAGGGCTGACTAGGGCTGACTAGGTGCCGGGCAGTCAGGACTTTTTTCCGAGCCCGGGCCCCCGCGTTGCGCCCGCTGCGCCAACTTCTACCATTCCCGCAAGCTCAAGCCGTAAGTCCATGCCCACCGCCGACAAAATCCTTCCCCGCGCGGCTTTGCCCGCCGTGCTTGCCGCCTGGCGCGCGGCCGGGCAGCGCGTGGTGTTCAGCAACGGCTGCTTCGATTTGCTGCACCTGGGCCACGTCGATTACCTGGAGCGCGCCCGCGCCCTCGGCGACCGGCTCGTGGTGGGCCTCAACACCGATGCCTCGGTGGCAGCCCTCAAGCCGGGGCGGCCTCTGCAGGATGAGACCTGCCGGGCCCGGGTGCTGGCCGCGCTTGCCTTCGTCGATGCGGTCGTGCTTTTCGGCGAGCCGACGCCGCTGGCCCTCATCGAGCTGGTGCGGCCCGACGTACTCGTGAAGGGCGACGATTATGCCCTCGACGGCATCGTGGGCCACGAGCTCGTGCTGGCCGGCGGCGGGCAGGTACGCACCGTGCCACTCGTGGCGGGCTACAGCACGTCGGCCATCGTGGCCAAAATCAGGCGGGAAAGCTGAGCCGGCCGCCGGAGCCAGCCGCCGCGGAAAACTCTCCAAACCCCGGAGGTCCGAAAAAACACTTTCGTAGTCTCCAGTGGTTTCTTACCCGACACTTCGCGGCCTCGTCCGTAATTTTGGGAAATATTAAGAAGACCCTCCTCTCCCACCCCGCCAGCTTATCTCCGCCATGATGACTACCACGGCTACGGCCTCCCCGTTTACCCTCACCGAAGAGCAGCTCGCCGTGCGCGACGCGGCCCGCGAATTTGCCCAGGAGCTGTGGGAGGGCGTCATCGAGCGCGACGAGCACCAGCGCTTCCCGGCCCAGCAAATCAAGCGCCTCGGCGAGCTGGGCTTCATGGGCATGATGGTCAGCCCCGAGTACGGCGGCTCGGGCCTCGACACGATTTCGTACGTGCTGGCCATGGAGGAAATCTCGAAGGTCGATGCCTCGACCTCGGTTATTATGTCGGTCAATAACTCGCTGGTTTGCTGGGGCCTGGAGCAGTACGGCACCGAGGAGCAGAAGCACAAGTACCTGCCGCGCCTTTGCTCGGGCGAAATCATCGGTGCGTTTGCCCTCAGTGAGCCCGAAGCCGGCTCCGACGCCACCAGCCAGCGCACCACGGCCGAGGACATGGGCGACCATTACCTGCTCAACGGCACCAAGAACTGGATTACCAACGGCACCACGGCTTCGGTGTACCTGGTCATCGCCCAGACCAACCCGGAGCTGAAGTCGCGCGGCATCAACGTGCTCATCGTGGACCGCGACACGCCCGGCTTCGTGTGCGGGCCGAAGGAAAATAAGCTTGGCATTCGCGGTTCCGACACCTGCTCGCTCATGTTTACCGACGTGCGGGTGCCGAAGGAAAATCGCATTGGAGCCGACGGCTTCGGGTTTAAATTCGCCATGCAGGTGCTGGCCGGCGGGCGCATCGGCATCGCGGCCCAGGCGCTGGGCATCGCCTCCGGCTCGCTGGAGCTGAGCCTCAAGTACGCCAAGCAGCGCAAGGCGTTCGGCGTTGAAATAGCTAAGCACCAAGCCATTCAATTCAAGCTCGCCGACATGGCCACCAATGTCGATGCCGCCCGCCTGCTGTGCCTGCAAGCTGCCGCCGACAAAGACAACCACGCCGACTACGCCAAGAGCGGAGCCATGGCCAAGCTCTTCGCCTCGAAAGTGGCCATGGACTCGGCCGTCGAGGCCGTCCAGATTCACGGCGGCTACGGCTTCGTCAAGGAATACCACGTCGAGCGCCTGATGCGCGACGCCAAAATAACCCAGATTTACGAGGGCACGTCCGAGATTCAGAAAATTGTCATTTCCCGCGAGCTTCTCAAGTAGGCCCGCGCGACGTAACGCCCCGAAAGTTGGACGGAACCCAGGCCGAAACGGTCTGGGTTTTTTTGTGGACCTTATTATTTTTATTGGCACATGGCCGGTATCTCCCGCGCTTACGGTACTTTTGCGGGAACCGGAGAAGTAATTTCCGTTATCGCCATCCGTTATATGGAAGACTACAACAAGGTCATCGAGTCGCTCGGGGTTCGTTTTATTCGGGCCAAGAACCTGGTTTTACGCCAGGCGTTCACCGTGCGCAACGCGTACGACGTGGGCAACAACCTGATTTTGTCGCACCAGGGCCGGCTCGTGTTCGGCGACGACGAGCAGGTAGTCGAGGAAGGCGAGCTGCTGTTTTTGCCCGGCGGGCGGGCCAGCCGCGTGGGCTACGGCGTGGGTGCGGCCGCGCGCGTTATTTCCAACGACGACCTGATTACTAACAAGGACCGGTTTTTCACGTCCAACGACGACCTCGACCTCATCGGGGCCGCCGAGCAGAGCCACTCGTTCGTCTCGTTCGAGGCCAAAGTGTTCGACTCGGTCAATTTCTTCGCCTCGCTCGACGTGCCGCCTTTTGTTATCAAAGGCAATTCGAAGCTGGCCAACCTCGTGATTAAAATCATTGAGGAAACCATGCAGGACCTGCCCGGCCGCGAACGGCTAATCAACATCTACACCGAAAACCTGGTGGTGGAAATCGTGCGCTACATCCTGCGCAACAACCTGTTCGTGGAGCAATTAGCCACCAACAGCACCTACTTCAAGGACCCGCGCCTGATTGACCTGTTCAACCACATCAAGGAAAACCTGAGCGGCGACTTGTCGAACAAGGTGCTCGCCAGCGTGGCCAACGTGAGCGAGGACTACGTAGGGCAGTATTTCAAGATGCTGACCAACATCAACCCGCAGGACTACATTGAGTATCAGCGCATGGAGCGGGCCGTGTCGCTGCTGCGCACCACCAAGAAAAGCATCCGCGACATCGGCAAGGAAGTCGGCTACAAGGACACGGCTTACTTCTGCCGCCGGTTTAAGATGATGTTCGGCATTCCAGCGGGGAAGATGCGGCGGCGCGAGACGGCGATGAACATTTAATCGCAGATTAACGCAGATTTTTGGGATTACGCGGATTCGGACGTGGGCTGAAGAGGCGACTTGAGATGCTGGGCAAGCGTATCACTCACAGCTTGCCGCTCAGGTAGAGCGCTTTGAGGCGGCGGCGCAGGGCGTAGCAGGCGCGGCGGGCGGGCTCGTCGCCGTCGTTGGCGAGCACCACGAAGGCTACTTGCTGGCTGGGGTACAGGATGGCGTGGCTGAAAAACGTGCCTGCCGTGCCGTCATGGAAGCTCACGGGCGCGCCGGTGGCGGGCACTGACGACACGCCCCAACCGTAGGCGTAGGTGGGCAGGCCGAAGTGCAGGGTCTGGTAAGTGGCGGCCCGCACGTAATTATCCTGGCCCAGCAGACCGCGCAGGTGCAGCTGCGTGAGGCGGGCAAAATCGGGCAGCGGCATGGCCAGGTCGCCGGCCGGGGCCATGTAGTCGGCCAGCTGGTACGGGTGCGTGGGGCCGAGCGGCACGAACGCGCTGTCGGCGGCCGTGGGTCGCCAGTGGCCCCAGGGCTGGCGCGGGTCGTGGCGGTTCGGGAAACCCAGCCAGTGGCGCAGCTTCAGCTCTCGAAACATGCTGGTAACCAGTGCTTCCCATGAGCGGCCGCTGACGCGCTCCAGCATGAGCGCGGCCAGCACATAGCCCGCGTTGGAGTAGCGGTGGGCTTGCCCGGCCTCGGGCAGGGCGGGCGGCAGCGTGAGCACGTACGCCCCGAACTGCGCGCGCCGCGCGGCCAGGCTGCCGATGAGCTTCGGCAATTTCTGGTACTCGGCACCGGCCGTGAAAGGCACCACGCCGGCCCGGTGCGAGAGCAATTGCCCCAGCGTGACGTGGGCGTAGGCTGGGAGCGCCCCGGCGCGCAGCTCGGGCACGATGGTCAGCAGCTCGCTGTCCCAGCTCAGGCGGCCTTGCTCCACAAGCCGGGCGGCCAGCAGGCTGGTGACGGACTTCGTGTTGGAAGCCAGGTGGAAGTAGTCGGTCAGCCGCACCGGGTCGGGCTGGTCGTTGCGGCGCACCCCGGCGTACACGTAGCGGATGCGGCCCGGCTCGATGATGGCGGCCAGCAGCGCCGGCAATCGGTAAGCGGCGCGTAAGCTATCGAGCGCCTGCTGGCCCGTTGCCGACTGCGCCCGCCCCCGGCCCGGCAACCCGGCGGCCAGCACCAGAAACGCCAGGGTCAGGCAGCGGCGCGTAGAGGAAGATAGAAGCATGATTTCACTCCCGATTCAGCTCGCGCTCCGCACGGCCGCCACCGCCTCGGCCAGAAACCCGGGCTGACGTTCGAGCTGATTGCCGACGACTACCAAATCGGCCCCGGCGCGCAGCGAGGCCTGTATTTTCTCACCCGAGTTCAGCCCGCCGCCCACGATGAGCGGGGTGCTGACGGTGGCCCGCACAGCGCGAATGAGTGCGGCCGGCACCGGGTTTTGCGCGCCGCTGCCGCCGTCGAGGTAAGTCAGGCGCAGGCCGAGCTGCTCGCCAGCCAGGGCCGTGGCGGCGGCGATGCCGGGCTTGTCGGCCGGCAGCGGGGCAGTGCCGCTGATGTAGGAGGCCGTCGTGGCCCGGCCGCTGTCCACGAGCAGGTAGCCGGTGGGCAGAATCTCCAGCCCGCTTTGCCGCAAGCGCGGAGCTGCTACCACATGCTGCCCGATGAGAAAATCCGGGTTGCGGCCCGAGATGAGCGAGAGCAGCAGAATGCCGTCGGCGGCCGCGTCCACGTGCAGCGCGTGGCTCGGAAAGAGCAGCACCGGCACCTGGGGCGTTTCGGCCTTGAGCAAGGCAAGAAGGGCAGCCTGGTGCTCAGTAAGAACCAGGCTGCCCCCCACAAAGAAATAATCAACCGGCTGCTGGCGAATCTGATGCAGTAATTCGGGCAGGCGGCCACCTTCAAAATCGTCGGGGTCGAGCAGCACGGCCAGGGCCTTACGACCCTGCTGGCGCAGAGCCAGCAGCGCGCTCAGCAGGCGGCTACCGGGGGTCGGGGCCAGCGGCGGAGCCGGCGGCGGAAAAGTCAGAAGCGGCGAGGTCGGCGGAAGTGGCATCCGAAGCAGAAAAGGGCTGGCCCACGCGCGCGGCCGGGCTGGTTGAGGCCGCAAGGTCGGTAGCGCGGGGCATTTCGGCCGGCGCGATAGCCAAAGCGGGCGCAGTAGCCGAAGCGGGCTCCTGGGGCATCCGGTCTTTCACCGCCTTACCCAGCAGGGCCAGTCCGGCGGCCGCCGCCTGCCCGAGCAACGCGCGGCCAGTATCGCTGGTAGCAAAACTGAGCAGCATCGACCCCAGCGTCCCTGACTTAGCCGGCGGCGAAACAGTGGCCGGCGGCGGAGTAGACGTCAGGCTCTGAAACCCGTCCGCAGCGGGCAGCCGGAGGCTGTTGTCTGGGGCCAGGTTGGCCGTGGGGTGGCTGTGCTCGGAATGGTAAAAAGGGCGACGCTGGCTCGCGGCCGGCGCGGGCGTATTGTCGCTAGCCCGATTATCCGACCGATAGCCGGGGTTATCGGCTTGGTCGGCTGAGCGGCCGGCGGGCTCGGAATAGCCGAAATCGTCGTCGTCGGTGAAATAAAACCCTTCGCTGGGCCGGTCCAACGTGTCGTCGCCGTGGTGCCGGGCCGAGTGGGCCGGGAAGTTCGGATACTGGCTCAGGCCGTTGTCGTCCTCGTCGCCGCCACTGCCGCCGCGCTGGCTGCCCGACGAGAACATGTTGCGGCGCGCATCGCGGGCCCGGTCCTGCTCGTAAGCGCGGACGCCCTGGGCCATCGCTTCGTGCGGGTCGAAATTATCGTCGGCCTCGTCATCGAAGCGCGCCGAGTCATGCTTTATCCAGCGCTCGTCGTCATCGTCATCGTAGCCGAAAAACGGGTCATTGGATTGCTCGTCGTAGGCCATGCCGTAGCCCTGGTCGTAGCGGCCGTTCTGGTCACGAAGGTAATCGCGCCCGTCGCGTGCATCACGACCGTGCTCATCATGCTTATCGCCGTGGTGCTTACGACCTCGGAATGCTTTGGCCAGCAGCCAGATGCCGGTGGCTGCGCCAGCCCCAATCAGGGCCAGCTTGCCCACGTTCACGGTCTGCTCTTTGAGGTGCTCCACATCGCCGCGCAAAGCCCGCTCGTACTCCAGCTTCTTGCGCTCCAGAAACTCCTTCTCTTCTTCAAACAGGGGATTAGTCGGCTCGGCCATCAGATTAATGGTTAATGATTAATGGTCAGTGGTTAATGGTTATTAGTCAATGGTCAGTAATCAATGATTGATGATTGATGATTGCAAAACAATTAATCAGCCATTAACCACTAACCATTAATCATTGACCATTAAAAAAAATCAGCGCTTATCAGCTTTGTAAATTGTGTTGTTGAGCAGCTTATCGGCCACGCCCTGAAACACCTTTTTGTCCACGCCAACGACGAAAAGCACGGTCAGCAGCAAATAAAGCGCGGCCACCAGCCCGAAACCCGCCGAGTGGCTGTCGAGCGCGTCGTTGAGCAGGAGCCCCAAATATATCGAGCCAAACACAATAAAGAGCACTCCCAGAAAGGCCAGCGCTACGCCGTGTACGGTACTCACGAATACGGTCTTGACTTTTTCCTGCGTTTCGAGACGCACCAGGTCGATGCGCGTGTCGAGGTAGCCGGTCAGGTTGCCGATGAGGCTGTCGTTGTGCGGGGTTTTATCGTCGGTGAGCGTAGCCATGCGGACGGAATTGTTTAGCGGAAAGGATAGGTTCAGCGGTAGGCTTGGCGACTATGGCCGCAGCCTGGGCTATTGGGGCGTTCTTTACGAAAAAGTTGGGGGTGGGGCTGACTTTTGCCCTGGGCGGCGGGTTATTTTTTTTTGACGGCGTGAGTAAAAATCATTACCAGGTATTAGGCGTATCGGCCACGGCCCCGGCGGCCGACATCAAGCGCGCGTACCGGCGGCTGGCCATCGCGCTGCACCCCGACAAGCACGGCGGCGACCCGCGCTACGAGGAGCAGTTCAAGGCCGTGGCCGTGGCCTACGGTGTGCTCAGCGACCCCGACCGCCGGGCCCAGTACGACTTTTTGCTGCTGCAAGTAGCCCGTCGCGCCGCCGAGCTGCGCGCCCAGCCCGCTGGGGCCGCTACGCCCGCCGCGCCCAGCCGCACACCCTACGGCGCGCCCACGCCCGGCCCTGGCGCGGCGCCCTTGCGGACGCGCCCGCCCGCTGGCCGCCGCGAGCGTCACTACCAGCAGCGGGTGCCGCGCCAGCAGGTGCGCTTCACGCGGCAGGATGCGCTGCTAGTGGCCGGCCTGCTGGCCCTGATGGTGCTTTTTGGGGTGTCGGTGAAGGTGGTGATGGACCGCGTGACGGGCGCGAGCCACTACGAGGATGCCCGCCGCGAGCTGGCCGAGGGGCGCCTGGCCCTGGCCCAGGGCTCGCTCAACCAAGCCCTGGGCTGGCGGCCAGGCTACGCGCCGGCGCTGGCCCTGCGCGGCCAGCTCAGCCAGGACAGCGCCCACAACCCGCTGGCGGCCCGCGGCGACTACGAAGCCGCGCTGGCCGCCGACGACCCGGCCCCGCTCAGCCCCGCCGAGCGCGCCCAACTGCACTTTCGTCTGGGCCAGTGCCAGGCTACTACCGCCGCGCCCACCGCCGCCGACGCCAGCTACGGCCGCACCCTGGCCCTCGACACTACCCTGGCCGAGGCCTACCTGGCGCGGGGCGAAAACCGCCTGCTCAGCCTCGGCCAGCCCCGGCTCGCGCTGGCCGACCTGCAAGCCGGCCGCCGCCGCTACGACCGCGCTGCCCGGCCCGTGCCCCTCGCCTACCTTCAAGCCGAAGGAGCCGCGCTGGCCCACTTCGGGCGCTACGCCGAAGCCCAGGCCGCGTATGAGCGCGCCCTGGCCGCGCACCCGTCCGACGACGGCCGCACCCTGTTTTTGCTGGGCCGCCTGGCCCAGCAGCGCGGCGACTCGGCCCTGGGCTGCGCATTTTTTCGGCGGGGGGCGGCCCGCGGCTACGGCTACGCGGTGGCCGCCGCCGCTGCCTGCCACTGAGCGCCGGCCCGGATGGGCGGGGCGAGGCGGGTGGGGCGAGCTATATTTGGGCTGAGGGCCGGCACCGTCGCCGCTGCCCACTAACCCATTATGCTATGCGCAAATTACTGCTGCTGGCCGGCCTGCTGCTCACGCTCGGGGCCTGCAAGAAAAAAGAAGACACCGCCCCCACCCCGCTCACCCGCACCCAGCTGCTGACCGGCAAAACCTGGGGGCTGACTGCCGCCACGCTCACCCCCGGCATCACGTACATGGGCCTGACTTTCACCGACGGCTATCAGGCGCTGAGCCTGGGCGCACCCTGTCAGATTGATAACACCCAACGCTTCGAGCTGCCCAACGTGTACACCATCAACGAGGGGGCCAACGTGTGCGCCGGCAGCCCAGCTACCAGCACCGGCACCTGGGCACTGAGCGCCGACGGCAACACACTGACCACCGTCGTGAGCGGCCTCACCACCACGTACACCGTCATCTCGGTTACCGACACGGAGCTCAAAGCCAGCTACCCGTTTGCTTTCCTGGGCCAGGCGACCACGATTTCGGCCACGTTCACCAAGAAATAAGGAGGGTGTTCAGGCTGGCACGGGCACTTCGGCGGCCAGCGCCTGGGCGATGAGCTGGGCGTGGTGGCGGCCGTTTTCGATAAACCAGCGGCTCGTGGCCAGCCCGCCGCACACGGTGCCGGCCAGGTACACGCCCGGCCGGCCGCTTTCGTGGGTGGCCGGGTCGAAGCGCGGCGGGCGGGCGGGGTCGGTCTCATCGAGCGGCAGCTCTAAGCGGCTGGTCAGCAACTCATAATCGGGCCGATAGCCGGTGAGTGCGTACACGTGGTCGGCGGGCAAGCTGGCCGGGCCGTCGGGCGTGAGCACCTCCACCGTGGTCGGGGTGATGGCCGTGATGCGCGCGTTGAAGTACGCCCGGATGCGGCCCTCGGCAATGCGGTTGAGCAGGTCGGGTCGAATCCAGTACTTGACGCTCTCCGACACTTCGGGGCCGCGCACGACGAGCGACACCCGCGCCCCGGCGCGGGTGAGGGACAGCGCGGCTTTGGCCGACGAGTTTTTAGCGCCCACCACCACTACGTCGCGCCCGGCGTGCGCGTAGGGCTCCTTGTAGTAGTGGCTCACGTGGGGCAAATGCTCGCCGGGCACGCCGAGCGGGTTGGGCACGTCGAAAAAGCCAACGGCCACGACCACGGCGCGGGCCGCGATTTCGCCCTTGTCGGTGCTGATTATGAAGTCGCCGGCCGTGCCGCGCAGGCCGGTTACGCGCTCGTAGAGGCGCAGGTCGAGCTTTTCGGTAGCCGCCACCCGCTGGTAATAGTCGAGCGCGTCTTCGCGGTGGGGCTTGTAGGCCGACCCCGGAAACGGATGCCCGCCGATTTCGAGCAGCTCGGGGGTGGAGAAAAACTCCATCTGCGTGGGGTAGCCGACGATGGAATTGACCAGCGCGCCCTTGTCCACGACGGCCACTGTGCGGCCCTGGCGCTGGATTTCGATGGCGCAAGCCAGGCCCACCGGGCCAGCACCAATAACGAGGGCATCTAATTTGGTAGCAGGCATATGTTGGTTATTGTGCTGAATAGCTTATTTGGGAAGTTCTCGCCGAGGAACGCAGAGTTTAACCGCAGAGGTTGGCAGAGCTTAAGCGGGCGGGAGTGCTGGGGAAAAGCGAGCACCCGCGACCAAATCGCGAAGCGGCCGACCTTTGCGCCTTGCTTACGACAAATTTCCGCCCCCGGCGGTTTCCCCGGAATGAACATGCGCGCTTGTGATTTATGCGGAGCTACTGATTTCAGTCCGCTGCCGTTTTATTATCTGTTCGACGGGCAGCGCCTGCAAGGCACCCGCTGCCGCAGCTGCGGCCTGGCTTTCCTCGACCCCCAGCCCACGCCGGCCCAGCTCGAAAAACTCTACGGCAAGGAATACTTCACGGAGCGGCCCAACTATGACCGCACCCAGCCGGACGTGCAGTTCATCGAGGAAGGCGCGGCCCTTGACCTGAGCCAGCCCCGGCCGGATAAGTTCGTGGACTACATGCGGGCGCACTACGCGGGCCGAAAATTCCGCTACCTCGAAGTGGGCTGCGGCCCCGGCTACACCCTCAAAAGCCTGCAAAGCCTGGGCTGGACGACCCACGGGCTGGAAATTTCGGCCCACGCCGCCGACTACGCCCGCCGGGTGCTGGGCTTGCCCGTGGTGACGGGCAACATCGAAACGACCGAGGATTTCGCGGAAAATCAGTTTGACCTGGCCTACCTCGGCGACGTGCTGGAGCATCTGTTATCGCCGGCGGCGGCCGTGCGCAAGTTCAGGCGCATTCTCAGCCCCGGCGGGCTGCTGGTGCTGGCCCTGCCCAGCGTGACCAACCTGCCGAGCATGCGCCTGGGCTTCGGCGCGTACCGGCTGCTGGGCCGGCAGCGGCGCATGGACCTGCCGCCCTACCACCTCTACGAGTTCACGCCGCGCACCATCACCAAGCTACTGGAACAGAATGGCTTCCAGGTGGTGGATTTGCGCAATCCGGTCAAGCCCCCGGCCCATATTCGGTTGGGCGGCAACCCGTTGGAACAGGCCGCCAAGCTCGCCACGCAGTACCCAACGTATTGGCTCAATCAGTTGACCGGGCGGTTCGGAGACCGGATGTTCGTGGTAGCGGAAAATGTAGGGGCGCGTCGCACGCGCCCGCTCGTGCGGTAGGTAGGCACCGGGATGGTCGCCGCGCTTGGCCAAATGGGAATAACCCGGCCGAGCGGGCGGCTGCGAGCCGCCCCTACATAACGCTCAATACCCGCACGGGCTGCCCCTGAAACAGCACTTCGTCGCCGGCGCGGCAACCGGCCAGCGCCCGCAGCAGCGGCGCGGCCGCCGACACGGCCACGAACTCACCGACCCCGTCGGTCACCAGGCGCCCGGCCCCGATGCTGACGTAGAACAAACCCCGGCTGGTGTCCACGAGCGCCCCCGGCCGCACGGTGTCGGCGGGCAGGCTGGGGTTGATGCGC
Source organism: Hymenobacter sp. (assembly GCA_025353905.1). Classification (GTDB taxonomy): domain Bacteria; phylum Bacteroidota; class Bacteroidia; order Cytophagales; family Hymenobacteraceae; genus Hymenobacter. The sequence continues at coordinate 3,378 of JANXNW010000116.1, read as the reverse complement.
TGTAAATCAGCCAGCAGCAGCTGAGCCTCGTGGAGCTGGGCGGCGTGGCGGTCGCGCTCCTGCTGGGCCATCGCGCGGCCGGTTTCGTACTTGTCGCCCGCGCTGCTTTTGGTTTCGGAGTTGCTCGACTCCTGGGCGGCGGCCATGCCCGCGCGGGCCGCCGTCAGGCGGGCTTCGACGTAGGCCAGGCAAGCGGCGTAGGCGAGAGTTTTCAAGGATTAGGGACTCAGGATTAGGGATTAGAGATACGCAATTAGAGACACGAGTTAGAGATTGAAAAACAGCCTTCTTTCTCCAATCCCTAATCCTGAGTCCCTAATCCCTAATCCTTGAAAACGCTCACAGCGCGCCGGCCACGCCGCTCACTACCATGGCCACGAGGGCCGTGTTGAAGACGAACGAAATGAGCCCGTGCAGCAGGGCCAGTCGGCGTAAGGCGCGGCCGCTGATGCTCACGTCGGCGGTTTGGGCGGTCATGCCCACTACGAAGGCGAAGTAGGCGATGTCGAGGTAGTCGGGTTCCTGCACGTTTTGCACGTCGCCGGGGAAAATCAGCCCGCCGACATCGTTGCCGTCGGGGCCGGCGTCGTAGTAAGTATGGGCGTAGCGGAGCGTAAACACGGTGTGGACCAGCAGCCAGGCCGCCCCTACGGCCACGATGCTCAGGCCGATATGGCGGGCGAGGGCCGCCGGCTTCATGCCGTGCAGCGTGCCGAGCAGCAGCACGACGGCCAGCAAACTCGCCCCAGCCGCCACCAGCACGAACACAAAGCTCAGCACCCGGCTCAGGTCTTCGGAAGCGGCCACGCGGCGGATGCGGGCGGCATCGGCCGTAAAAATCGCCAGCCAGATGACCAGCAGCGAGGTGACGGCGAACGCGTCCCAGCCCAGCACCAGCCGCACGAGCGGCGCGTAGTGGGCCGGGCTGAAAAACCAGACGGCCGCCCCCACCGCCAGGGCCAGCCCCAGCCGCGCCCCCGACGATAAATGCCCCACCCGGTGCGTCCAGGGTTTTGAAACAACAGACTCCCTCACGCCGGCAAAGTAAAACCCAAATCCGTTGCCGGCCGGGAAGCGGTAGTTTTACGGCCATGCCCGACACTCCTGCTACCGGCCCTCTCGCCGGCCTCTACCGCCCCGCGCTGGGTCTGCTCACCGACCTCTACCAGCTCACGATGGCCTACGGCTATTGGAAACAGCGCCTGCACGAGCGCGAAGCCGTGTTTCACCTGTATTTCCGCAAAGCGCCGTTTGGGGGCGGCTACGCGGTGGCGGCGGGCCTGGCCCTGGCCGTAGACTACCTGCAAAACCTACGCTTCGCCGACGAAGACATCGCTTATTTGGCTTCGCTGACGGGCAGCCGGGGGGCGCGGCTGTTCCCGGATGACTTCCTGGCGCATTTGCGGGAGCTAAAATTTACTTGCGCCGTGGATGCCGTGGCCGAGGGCACGGTCGTCTTCGGGCAGGAGCCGCTGCTACGGGTGCAAGGGCCGCTGCTGCAAGCCCAGCTCGTGGAAACGACACTGCTCACGCTACTTAATTTCCAGACCCTCATCGCCACCAAAGCCGCCCGCGTGCGCGACGCGGCCGGGCCAAACGACGCCGTGCTGGAGTTTGGCTTGCGCCGGGCGCAGGGGCCGGACGGTGGCCTCGGGGCCAGCCGGGCGGCGTATCTGGGCGGGGCCGACGCGACGAGCAACGTGCTGGCCGGCCGGCTCTACGGCATTCCGGTGCGCGGCACCCACGCCCACGCCTGGGTGCAGGCGTTTGGCGACGAGCGGCGGGCTTTTGCCGCCTACGCCGACGCGTTTCCCGACGACTCGGTGTTTCTGGTGGATACCTACGACACGCTCGATGGCGTACGCCACGCCATCGCGGTGGCGCTGGAAATGCGCGCGCGCGGCCACGAGCTGGGCGGCATCCGCCTCGATTCGGGCGACCTCGCCTACCTCAGCATCCAGGCCAGGGCCCTGCTCGACGCGGCCGGGTTTGGGGCGGTGCGCATCGTGGCCAGCAACGATTTGGAGGAAAACCTCATCACCAGCCTCAAGCAGCAAGGGGCCCGCATCGACACCTGGGGCGTGGGCACCCAGCTCGTGACGGCCTACAACCAGGCGGCCCTCGGGGGCGTGTACAAGCTGGCAGCCCTGCGCACGGCCGACGGCACGGGCTGGGATTTCACCATTAAGCTCAGCGAGCAAATCGCCAAAACCAGCGTGCCCGGCATCCTGCAAGTGCGCCGCTACCTCGACGACCACGGCCGCCCCCGCGCCGACATGCTCTACAACACCGCCGCGCCCCTGCCGGAAGCCCTCGTGCTCGTCGACCCCAACGACGCCACCCGCCGCCGCCCCGTGCACCCCGGGGCCCCCTTCCGCGAGCTGCTGGAGCCCGTGTTCCGCCAGGGCCGCCGCGTGCTCGACCTGCCCACGCTGGCCGAAAGCCGCGCCCACGCCCGGCGCGAAGTGCTGGGCCTCGACCCCACCATCCGCCGCTTTCTCAACCCGCACACCTACCCCGTGGGCCTGGAAAAAAGCCTGCACGACCACCGCACGCAGCTCATCCTGGCGAAGCGGCCCCAGCGCCCGGCCTAGGTTCTGGCCGAAGGCCGGCGGGTGGCCGCGGGGGCCGCGCCGGGGCGGCCCCCGCGGCGCTGCTCAGTTTTTCGTGCCGCAGTCGGCACAGAATTTCTGGTCGGGTTTCAGGGCCGTGCCGCAGCCGGCACAAAACCGCTCATGCGCCTGCGCGGCGGGGTTGGGGGTGCCGCAGCCGGGGCAGAATTTCTGGCCGGCGGCAAGCTTGGCCTGGCAGCCGGGGCACTGCCCCAGCGGGGCGCGGTTGAGGAAATCCAGGTTTTTGGTGTAGTCCTGCGCGCGGGTTTTGGTCTGGATTTGCTCGCGCGCGGCCAGGGCTTGCTGGGCCCGCAGCTCCTCCTGCTCGTCGGGGGCACAGCTTTCGCAGAGGCCCGCGCCAGCGTTCCAGCACACGTCGGGGCACACCCAATGGCCGCAGCGGGTGCACTGCTTGAAGTGGGCCTTGCCCTCGGCCACGGCCGTCTCCAGGGCCCCGTCGTGGGCCTTGCCCCCGATGGCCTGCTGGATTTGGTAGGCCGCGTTCTCCGCCCCGCCGAAGCTGCCAAACAAGCTGCTGGCCGCCTGCAACAGGCCCCCGGCAATGCCGATGGCGTTGGGCTGAAACCGCGACATGTAGCCGTTGCGGCACTTGTCGCAATGGAATTTGAACTGGTAGCCTTTGTCGGTGGAGAGGTCGTCGTAGTTGGATACGAATTGAATCATGGTGCTCATGGCGCGGCGCGGGAAGATGACGGGAGTAAAAGTAACACAAGGGAGTATAGAAATAGAGCGGTTCTCCGGCCGG
>JANXNW010000367.1 GCA_025353905.1 Hymenobacter sp. | reverse complement strand
TGTCGTACACGTTCTTCAAAATCCAGTGCCCGTCGCCCTACAAGGGTAATAAGCGGCTGCTGCAGTAGAGGGGTGATTGGGTGAGGAGGTGATGGCGTTGTTAGTCATGCTGAGCGCAGCGAAGCATCTCGCCCGGGTTGTTGCGAACGAAAGGGTTTACTATCTCAAGCGAGATGCTTCGCCGCGCTCAGCATGACCAACGACCCCATCACCTCCTCACCCAATCACCAGAAGTCCCCGCTCTGCAACCCCTGGCGTAACTTGCGGCCTCTTATACGCAAACCGCAACGATGGCCGAACGGGCTGACCTAGACCTCTCCAATATTCCCGCGCACGTGGCCGTCATCATGGATGGCAACGGGCGCTGGGCGAAGCAGCGGGGGGGCTTGCGCGTATTCGGGCACCAAAGCGCCATCACGGCCGTGCGCGACACGGTGGAAGAAGCCGCCGAGCTGGGTGTACAATACCTGACGCTCTACGCGTTCTCGACCGAAAACTGGGACCGCCCGGCCTACGAAGTGAGCGCGCTGATGCAGCTGCTGGTTCATACCATTCGGCAGGAAACCAGCACCTTGCTCAAGAACAGCGTCCGGTTGCGCGCCATTGGCGACGTGGCCAGTCTGCCGGCCTCGTGCCAGCGCGAGCTGGCCGAAGCCATGGAGCTGACCCAGGCCGGCAGCCGCATGACGCTCGTGCTCGCGCTGAGCTACAGCGGCCGCTGGGACCTCACGCAGGCCGCCCGCCGGCTGGCCGCCGACGTGCAGGCCGGCCGCCTGCAGCCCGCCGACGTCAACGAAAGCACCCTGCCCGGCTACCTGGCCACGGCCGGCATGCCCGACCCCGAGCTGCTCATTCGCACCAGCGGCGAGCAGCGCATCAGCAATTTTTTGCTCTGGCAGCTCGCCTACACGGAACTTTACATTACCCCGACGCTGTGGCCCGATTTCCGGCGTACGCACCTGCGCGATGCGCTGCTGGCCTACCAGGGGCGCGAGCGCCGCTTCGGCAAAACCAGCGAGCAACTGGCTGCCTCCTGATTTTTTGGTTGTTTGTTGTTGATTGTTCGTTGATATTCCTTTGAATCTACTTGACTGACAGCCAACGATTAATAATCAACAACAAACAATTATTTATTAACGATAGACGATGCAGACCAGCTTACGGAGTAGTTTATTGGGTAGCTTACTGATACTGAGCGCCTGGCTGGCCCGGCCGGCGCTGGCTCAGGATGCGCCTGCCGCAGCCCCGGCGGCAGCGCCCGGCCCCGAAGAGCCGCGCAAGTACGAGCTTGCCGGCATCACCGTGAGCGGCGGTAAAACCACGGACCCGAACACGCTCATCGGTCTGTCGGGCTTGCGCATCGGCGACCAGATTAACGTGCCCGGCGACGACATTGCCAAGGCCATCCGCAAAATCTGGGCGCAGGCCATTCTGGCCGATATCTCGGTGAGCGTGGTGCGCTACGAGGGCAAAAAGATTTACCTCGACTTCCACGTGCGCGAGCGGCCCCGGCTCTCGAAGTTCGCCTTCAATGGCATCAGCAAAGGGCAAGGCGAAGAGTTGCAGAAGAAAATCAAGCTCATCCGCGGCAAAGTCGTGACCGATGCGCTGCTGTCAAACACCCGCACCCAGGTGCGCAAATTCTACAACAACAAGGGCTACCTGGACACCAAGGTCGTGATTCGGCAGGTGGCCGACTCGACGCTCTCCAACAGCGTGGCCCTGAAAATTGACGTGGACCGCGGCCAGAAGGTGCGCATCCATGAGATTGACTTCGAGGGCAATAACAGCTTCTCGGACAATAAGCTCGCCAAGCAGTTCAAGAAAACCAAAGCCCGCAAAGCCTGGAAAATCCTCACGCCCGGCAAGTTTCAGCGCTCGGAGTTCGACGACGACAAGGCCAAGCTGGTGGACTTTTACAACAACCAGGGCTTCCGCGACGCGGCCGTCGTGTCCGACACCGTGGCCCGCGACGAGAAGGGCCTCGTGCTCAAGCTGCGCGTGGACGAGGGCCGGCGCTATTTCTTCCGCAACATCACCTGGAGCGGTAACTATCTGTATGACAGCAAGACGCTGGGCTCGGTGCTGGGCATCAAGAAGGGCACCCCGTTCAGTAAGGAAACCCTCGACAAGCGCACCCACTACAACCCCACGGGCCAGGATGTGGAGTCGCTCTACATGAACGACGGCTACCTGTTTTTCCGCCTGGAGCCGGTGGAAACCAAGGTCGAAGGCGACTCCATTGACATCGAGATGCGCATCGCCGAGGGCGTGCAGGCGCGGGTGAAGGACATCAACATCGCGGGCAATACCAAGACCAGCGACCACGTACTGCGCCGCAACCTGCGGACGCTGCCCGGCGACAAGTTCAACCGCGAATTGCTCATCCGCTCGCAGCGCGAAATCGCCACGCTCGGCTATTTCGACCCCGAAAAAATCGGCATCAACCCCGTGCCCAACGAGGCCGACGGCACGGTGGACATCAACTACACGGTAGCGGAAAAACCGTCGGACCAGATTACGCTCTCGGGCGGCTGGGGCGGTTTCGCGGGCTTTATCGGCACCGTGGGGCTGGTGTTCAACAACTTCTCGCTACGCAAGGCCAGCGAGTGGCGCAACTGGACGCCCGTGCCCGGCGGCGACGGCCAGCGCCTGGCCCTGAACGTGCAGGCCAACGGCCTGCAATACCAGGCGTACTCGCTAAGCTTCACCGAGCCCTGGCTCGGCGGGCGGCGACCCAACTCGTTCTCGTTCAGCCTGAACCGGAGTATTTCGCGCCTCGGCTCGAACTTCGACCCCAACACGGGTAGCTCCATCAAGGTGAACAGCGTGACGGTGGGCCTGGGCCGGCAGCTACGGGTGCCGGATGACTTCTTCACGCTCTCGAACTCGATTTCCTACAGCCAGTACCAGCTGCAGAACTACTCGATTTTTGCCGACTTCAACACCGGCAACGCCAACAACTTCACCTTCAACACGACGCTGGCGCGCAACAGCATCGACAACCCGACCTACACCCGGCGCGGGTCGGCCATCAGCCTGAGCCTGAGCCTGACGCCGCCCTACTCGGCCTTCAAGGGCGCGCACCCCAACGTGTACGAGTGGGTGGAATTTCACAAGTGGATGTTCGACGCGTCGTGGTTTACGCCCATCGTGGGCAAGCTCGTGCTCAACATGCGGGCTAATTTCGGCTTCATCGGCACCTACAACAACAGCCGCGAGCCGGGGCCGTTCGAGCGTTTCAAGATGGGTGGCGCGGGCCTGGGCTTCGGCGGCGGCGGCGCGTTCCTGGTCGGCACCGACTTCATTGGCCTGCGCGGCTACGACGACCCGAACGGCGCCTACGCCATCCCGACCGCACAGGGCGGTAAGAGCGGCGGCGTGGCCTACAACAAGTACGTGGCCGAGGTGCGCTACCCCGTCAGCCTGAACCCCGCCGCCACGGTCTACATCCTGGGCTTCGCCGAAGCAGGCAACGCGTTCGACAAGATGAGCCAGTACAACCCGTATAAATTCTACCGCTCGGCGGGCGTCGGGGCGCGCATTTTCATGTCGGCCTTCGGCCTGCTGGGCTTCGATTATGGCCGCGCCTTCGACCCCGTGGTGCCCGCCCCCGGCACCACCACGGCCCAGGATTTCAACAAGTTCCACTTCATCATCGGCCAGCAGATTCGGTGAGAAAGGTCTTAAGGATGAGGGATTAGAGATGAGGGACAAGGGACAGCTCCGCTTTTGCTATGTCCCTTATCTCTAATCCCTCATCCCTAATCCCCAAACTAAAACCCCTGGCCCGGTCGTTGCTAGGCCCATGCGTCCTTCGTTTTTGTTCATGACCCATCCCATCGCTCGCCGGTTGTCGTTGCTGCTGCTGTTGCTGGGAACGGCGCTGGCTCCGGTCCAGGCCCAGAAATTTGGGTACGTGGACACGGAGTTTATTCTCGGCAAGATGCCCGAGTACGTCCAGGCGCAGACCGAGCTAGCGAAGCTGACCGATACCTGGCAGCGCGAAATCGAGGCCCAGAAAAAGGACATCGATAAGCTCTACCGCACCTACCAGGCCGAAGAAGTGGTGCTGACCGAGGAGATGAAAAAGCGGCGGCAGGACGAGATTCTCAAAAAAGAGCAGGACCTGAAAGCCTACGAAGCCAAGCAGTTTGGCTACGAGGGCCAGCTTTTCAAAAAGCGCATCGAGTTGAATAAACCCGCACAGGACAAGATATTTGAGGCCACCGAAAAGGTGGCCAAGGCGCGTAAGCTCGACATGATACTCGACCGCAGCGCCGACCTGACCATCCTCTACGCCAATCCGACGCACGACTATACCGAGTTCGTGCTCGAAGCCCTTGGCCTGGGCGCGACCACCCGCAACGCGCCCGGCCCGAAAGGTGCCGTGCAAACGGTGGCCCCGCCCAACGCCGCCAAAACGCCTGCTTCGACTAACGCCCCCGCCGCTAGCCCCGACCCGGCGTTCGAAACGGATTCGGGTACGCCCGAGCCGACCGGGCCGGTGCGCAAGGCCAACGGGCGCAAAGCCGAGAAAGCCGCGCCCGTCGAAAAGCCTTAGTGGTCTTAACTTTGCCCATCCATTTTTTAGCAACCCCGATTCCCTTCGTAAACCGCGTGAAAAAAATTCACCTGACCTTCGCCCCCGCGCTGCTTGCCGCCGCCACCTTCCTGGCCCCGAGCGCTCAGGCCCAGGCCCCCACCGCCACTGGCTCGACGACGACTTCGTCCATCAACGGCCCCCTCAAGATTGGCTATACCAGCGTGGAGTACGTGCTCGGCCTGATGCCCGAAAGCAAGCAAATCGAGTCGGACCTGAAAACCTACGGTTCGCAGCTGCAAGCCCAGGCTAAAAGCAAGCAGGACGAGTTTGAAACCAAGCTCAAAGCTTACCAGGCCGCTGCCCCCACCATGACCGACATCGTGAAGCGAGACAAGGAAAAGGAGCTGCAAGGCTTGCAGCAGGGAATTCAGGAATTCAGCCAGAACGCCCAGCAGTCGTTGCAGCAGCGCCAGCAGACGGCCCTGCGCCCGGTGCTCGACAAGATTCAGAAAACGATTGACGCGGTGGCCAACGAGAACGGCTTCACCTACGTGCTCAACTCCGACTCGGGTGCCAACCCGGTACTGCTCCACGGCCCGAAGGATGGCGACATTTCGGACCTGATTCTGAAGAAGCTCGGCATCACGGCGCCCGCGCCGGGGGCCGCTGGCTCCGCGCCCACCATCCAGGCGCCCAAGGCTGCTACGCCGGTGGTGCCCGCCGCACCCCGCAAGGGCAAAAAATAACCGCCGCCCTCAGCGGCAACGAAGCCGGAGCCGGATTGGCTCCGGCTTTTTTTGTAGTACAGGTTGTTGATTGACAGTTATTTTAGCCTGTCATTATGAGCATGTTGCGCATCAAGCAAGGGACGAAGCAATCGCACTTGTTCAGCGCGGCTGACGAGGCTGAACAACGAGCCGAACAGGTGCGATTGCTTCGTCCCTTGCTTAATGCGCAACATGCTCGCAATGACCGAACAAAAAAATTAACCAACATGCTACCCGACCCCGACCAGTACGCACCTGACAACGACGACGAGGCGGGCGACGAGCTTTACGAGCATCACCGCATCGTGGCCGATGGCGGGCAGGCGCTGCTGCGGCTGGACAAATTTCTGCTCAACCGGCTGGCTAACGCCTCACGCACCAAGATTCAGGACGCGATTAGGGCCGAGGCCGTGCAGGTGAACGGGCACCTGACCAAGTCCAGCTACCGAGTGCGCCCGGCCGATGTCATCACCATCACCTTGCCCGAGCCGCCGCGTGTGGGCAAGGTCGTGCCCGAAGAAATGCCGCTCGACATTCGCTATGAGGATGCTGAGCTGCTGCTGGTGAATAAGCCCGCCGGCCTCGTCGTGCACCCGGCCTTCGGCAACTGGAGCGGTACGCTCGTCAACGGCCTGGCCTGGCATTTAGAGAATTTGCCCACGGGCCGCAACGGCGAGATTCGGCCTGGCCTGGTGCATCGCATCGACAAGGACACGTCGGGCCTGCTGGTGGTGGGCAAAACCGAATGGGCGATGACGCACCTCTCGCAGCAGTTTTTTCACCACACCATCGAGCGTGCCTACCTGGCCCTGGCCTGGGGCAGCTTCGCCGAGGACAGCGGCACCGTACGGGCGCACGTGGGCCGCAGCCTGCGCGACCGCAAGGTGCAGGCCGTGTATCCGGACGGCGCACAAGGCAAACCCGCCGTGACGCACTACCGGGTGCTGCGCCGCTACGGCCCCGTCACGCTGCTCGAATGCCGCCTCGAAACCGGCCGCACCCACCAGATTCGGGCGCATATGCAGCACCTGGGCCACCCGCTCTTCGGCGACGCTACCTACGGCGGCGACCGCATCCGCGCTGGGCAAGCCACGGGCGCCTACAAAGCATTCGCCGACGGCGTATTGGCGCTCATGCCCCGGCAGGCCCTGCACGCCCGCTCGCTGGGTTTCACACATCCCACGACTGGCGAGCGACTGTATTTCGAAGTGGAATTGCCCGCTGATTTCGAGGCGCTGTTAGCGCGTTGGGAAGCCTGGGCGGCGTAACACCAACCGAAGGACAGCGAAGCTAAGCCCTAGCTGCCACCGGAGGGGTGCACGGTCGGCGAGCTTATCAACTAGGCTCGCCGCCCGCACACCAAGTCCCAGCTTGGTGTTACCGGCGCTTGGAAATCTTATTGCCCGAAATACTGCGTTGCGCTTTGGAGTGAAACCGGGCATCGTCGACGGCGCTGCGGACGGCGTGCTTGGTGGCGCGGCCCTGCACTCGCGCCCGCCAGCGCCGCCACGAGGCCGCTGTCAGCTCGCGCCGCATGAGCTCAATCACGCCCTGCTCGCTCAGCCCGAATTGCGCCCGGATGGCCTCGAACGGGGTGCGGTCTTCCCAGGCCATTTCGATGATGCGGTCGCGGTCGTCGTCGGTGAAGGGTTGCATGGGAGGCGTAGCGTGGACTCTGCGAGTCCGCGCGCAGGTTGGCTGAACAACGATGGTACGCGCGGACTCGCAGAGTCCGCGCTACGAAAAACGGCCCCGCGCCAGAAGCACGGGGCCGTTGCCAGAACCAACGGCGGGCCGTTATTTCTTTTTCGCGGTGGGCTTGCCGGCCGGCTTGCGGGCCGGCGTGGCGCGAGGCTTGGCTTTGAGAGCCTGGATGTTGTTGGCCGCGCCCTTGTTGCCGGGGTCGAGCGCGAGCACCTGCTCGAAGTTTTGCAGCGCGGTGGCCTTGTCGCCCTTCTGGTAGCTGTACACGCCGAGGTAGCCATACGACTCCACCAGCCCGGCCTGGAACTTGGTGGGGTCCGCACCGGCCGCTTTCGACAACTCAATGTACTTCTCGTAGTGCGGCTTGGCCAGGCCCTGCTTGGCTTCCGGGTCGCGGGAGGCACTGGCCTGGGCGCGGGCCAGGTAAGCCGGCGCGTAGGTTGGCTTGGCCACGTTGATGATGTTGAATACGCTGTCCGACTGCGCGTACTGCTTGTTGGCAGTGAATGCGTTGCCCAGGCGGAATTGGTCGCTCAGGTCGCCGTAGGGCGTAGCCATAATCTGCTTCAGCACTTTGATGGCTTCGGGATAAGCTTTCTGCGAGTTGTAAGCGGTGTACAAGTCATGCAGCGCTATGTTCTTCTCTTTAGGGTCGGTGGCACTCTGCACTATTTTTTGCAGACCCGCGATGGCTTCACCGCCTTTGCCCGTGCGGAGCAGAATCTTATTCAGATACGCCTGGTCTTCGGGCAACACTTTCTCGGCGGGGGCAATTTTCATGAACTGCTGCATAGCGGCAGCTGCCCCGGCGAAATCACCCGTCTCATAGAGGTTGAATGCCTTCAGGCGGTTCATCGTGAAGTTGTTCGGCTCCACGGCCAGCACCTTGTTCACTTCGACCAACGACTCGGGGTACTTCTTGCTCAGGTACAAGAACGAGGCGTACTCGGCGTCGGTGTTGGTCGATTTTTCGGCCATGTTGCGGTACTGGTCGAAGGTGCTCAGCGCCAGGTCGTACTTGCCGGCGATGTAGTACATCTCGGCCAGCTCCTGGTAGGCCGGGGCGTAGCTGGCGTTAATGGCAATGGCTTTTTTGAGGTTGGTTTCGGCCTCGGTGCCGTTGCGGCTGCGCACGTTGAGCACCCCTTTTTTGTAGAAGGCCAGCGCGTTGTTGGCGTCCACGGCGGTGGCGCGGTCGTAGCTCGTCATGGCTTCGCCGCCGCCGTTGTCGTTCTTCAGGTAGAGGTCGCCGCGGGCGATGAGCAGGGCCGGGTCGAGCTTGGTTTTGTTGACCGTTTCGGCGGCCTGCACGTAGGTCAGGGGCTTGGTCACGTCCTTCACATCCGACTCGGCGTAGGCTTGCGCTATCATCGTCAGCACTTTGGCGTCTTTGTTTTTGGTGGCTTTGGCGGCCGCCTCGAACTGCTGCTCGGCTTCGGCGGCGCGGCCTTTGGCCAGCAGGGCGCGGCCGGCGGCTACCTGCCCAGCGGGCGTAGCGCCCCCAGCGCGGTTGAAGTAGTAGAAAGCCGAGTCGGGCAGTTGGCGCAGCTGGTAGAGGCGGCCCAGCTCGAAGTTAGCTTCGGGCGTGGTGGCGGCGCGCAGCAGGGCGCGGGCCTCGTTATAGCGCTCCAGCTCAATGGCCTTTTGGCCGGCGGCAACGTCTTGAGCGGTGGCGGCCGTCGCGGTGGCTCCTACGGTGAGGGCAGTCAGCAGCAGCGGTTTCCAGGGCTTGAATGGCATAAGCTAAGAAGAGAAAAGAGGTAAATGAAAAGGAAAGATACGGACCCGCGCCCCACGCGCCCGCGGCTGGCCGGGTCGGCAGCTAGTGAAGCGCCTACTTGGCAGCCGCTTCCAGTCGCTTCGGGGTGACGACGATGCGGGCCTGCATGTTGGCCGGCATCAGGCCCGATTTCTGAAAAATAAGCTGGCCTTTTTGCCCGGCCACGAACGACACGAACCCCGAGCCGAGCCCATACCGCGCCTCGCGGCTGATAGCGTATATCTCGCGCCGCAGCGGGTAGTTCTGCAAGTCGGGGTGCTCGCTGAGCAGCTTGGGCGTTTTCGGAGCCAGGTTTACCTGGTAAGGCTGAATGAAATCGGCGGGCTGCGGATTGGGCCGGGCCGTGATGGCCGCCACCCGCACCCGCCGCAAAAACCCGCGCACGGCCGGGTCGTCGATGTCCGATATCCAGTTCACGCCCACCACGCCCACGGCCGCCGGGTGCGTGGCCACGTAGTCGATGAGCTTGACGTTGGAGGTGGCCGCGAACGCCCGCGCGCTGAGCGCGCCGCCCCGCAGCAGCGAGTCGCGCACGAGGCGGCTGGTGCTGCTGCGGTTGGCATCGAACACCACGTTGATGGCTCCGAGTTTGTTGCGGCCGCTCACCTGCGCCCACTGCGCCGTCTGGCCACCGAAAATACCGCGTAATTGCGCCAGCGTCAGCAGCGAATCGGGGTTGCTGGGGTGCAGCACGATGGCCAGCCCGTCGATAGCCACTTTGGTCGTGATGGGAAACATGGCTTGCTTGTCGAGCTCCTTTTTCTCGTCAGCCTTCAGCTGCCGGGACGCCACGATAACCTTTACCCGGTCGTTGAGCAAGGCCAGAAACAGGCTGTCTTCGGGCTGGTAGCTGGCGGCAAGGTGCGCGTCGGGGTAGAGCTTCTGAAACGTATCGACCTGCGAGGCCAGCACCGGGGCGAAGGTCTCGTCGATGCCGATGGGCACGTGGCCACTGGTGGGCGTGTCGGTCGCGTCCTCGCTGCGCCCAGCCGAGGGGTCAGTGGGCTGGCAACCGGGCAGGCTCGCCAACCCAGTTGCGACAAGCAGCGCCGCCAGCATCCAGCTACGCCGCCAGGGCTTCGGCCCCGTCAAAAATTCAACCCAGCTCATCCGCGTCGTTTTTTTTAAAATTAAAAGGCAGCGCCCGCACCAGCCGCACCACGCCGTAGAGCACGAGCAGGCCGCCAAGCACGAGGCGCGTAGTGTGGCCCAGCGGCAGCAGCGCCGCCGACGAGAGCGGCCGGTCGGCGGTGTACATCAGCCAGCCGCCGAGCGCTAGGTAAGCCAGCGCCCGCAGCAGGTCGAAAAAGCGCACCGGGCGCTGCGAAGGTCCGAGGCGCTCCTCAGTGGAAGTATCGCGCATGAGGGTCTTAACGAAAGAATAGGCCGTTTTAACCCGTGCCGGGCTGCAAAATGTTCAGCTCGGTCAGGTTGGTGCGGCGTTGAGACTGCAAAAAAGGGGATAAAAGATGGGTTTTACTAGAGCGGCCCAGCAACGGCACCTCACCCTCCTAGCCCCCCTCTCCCGTGAGGTGAACGGGCGGCGAGCGCTCCCACACCTCATTGAAGCTGAAAATTTATCGGCAGCGTGAACCGCACCGCCACGGCGTGCTGCGCCTGATACCCCGGCGTCCAGGCGGGCATTTGGCGCACTACGCGCTGGGCTTCCTCATCCAAGCCGTAGCCCAACCCTTTAATTACCTGCACGTCAGCGATGCTGCCGTCGGCCTGCACCACGAAGCTCAGAAATACCTTGCCATCCGCGCCAGCCTGCAGCGCTTGGCGCGGGTAGCGCAGATGGTCGCGCAGGTAGCGCAGCATGGCCGCCTGCCCGCCCGCGAACTCGGGCATTTTTTCGACCCAGGTAAATTTCTCGGTACTGGCAGGTGTAGTGGTGGGCGGGCCTTCGCCCGGACCGCCAACTTTGCCGTCCAGGTCGGTAGCCAGGCCGGGGTCGGTAGCGGGGCCCGGCGTGGGCGGGCCGGCGGAACCATCCACGACAGCGGCTAGTGGCTGCGGGGCCGGTTTAATCAGCAGTTCGGGCCGGTCAGGGTGGGCTATTTCGGTGGACGTGGCGGCCACGGTGCGGGTCGGGCGTGGCGCACGGGGCGCGGGGTTGGGCTGCGCCAGTACGGCTTGCTTGATGGTTTTTTCGTCTGTTGGGAGTACCATTGGGCAGATGGTCCTGGTCGTCGTGAACACCGGCTTCACGGCCGGATGCAGCCGCTGCCAGGTCGCGCCGAGCAGCAGCAGCAACGCGACGATGGCCAACGTGTAAGCCCCGGCCGAGGCCAGGTGGCGCTGGTAGTCGTGCCGCAGCTGGTAAGCGCCGTAAGCCTGGTTGCGTCCCTCGAACACGATTTCGTCGAGGGTGGGCGGAAATAAGTTGGTCAGCAATGTCATAACGGGGTAAGTAGAAGGTGAAACAAACCAGCCGGGGGCAGCCGACTTATCCTGCTGATGCTGCCGGGTTGGTTTTTCCACATAGTTTCCCACACTGGTCCCACTAATTATTCGCGCGCGTCCTTCAAACTTCAATGGGAGTTTGACGCCTGCTCATTTACCCAAAAAAGACCCCGACTGCCAGGCAGCCGGGGTCTTCTCGTAATTAATCAAGCTCCTCCAGACTACTGGATTTTGTACGTTACGGGCACCGTGAAAGACACCTTCACCGAGCGGCCGTTTTGCTTGCCGGGGATAAACTTGGGCAGCGTTTTGATGGCGCGAATGGTTTCGCTGTCAATCGTGCCCGAAAGGCCCTTCACCACTTTCACGTCGATGACGTTGCCGTCCTGGTCCACGGTAAAGCTGGCGAATACCTTGCCTTCGGTCTGGTTGCGCAAGTCGACGGCGGGGTAGCGTACGGCTTTCTGAATGGCCGCCACGATGGCCCCCTGGCCACCACCGCCGGGCAAGGACGGAAACTGCTCCACGTAGGTGTACACCTTGTCATCCACTACGTCGGCTACTACCTTGTTGCCTTCGCCGCTGAGGTCGCTCAGGTCGGGGGCGTTGGTGTTGCCCTTCACCGTCACCGTGGCTACCGTTTTGTCTTCCAGCTCTTTCTGGTCGGGCACTTCCTCCTTTTTCACTTCCTCATCTTTTTTCACCACCGGCGGCGTGAACTTGATGGTCGTGAGCTTGGGCGGCGGGGGTGGCGGCGCCTCGGGCGGCGGCGGCGGGGGCGGCGGCTTGGTGTTGTCGAGCGGAGGCGCGTCCATGAGCACGTTCTCCTTTAAGTTGAGCACCTCCTTCGGCTTGTGGTCCTCGTAGTATTTGGCGATAGCCGGCACGAAGACGAGCAGAATCAACAGCGCCGTGCCGATGATGAGCGCCCGCGTCACGTGCCGCCCATAGATGCGCCGCAACTCAAACGCGCCGTACGACTTGTTACGACCCTCGAACACGATGTCGTTCAGGCTGGCTCCCGCCAGTTGTGCGTTATCCATCATAGCAGGTTCTGTTTTTTGATGAGGTCCAGGTCGGACTTACCAATGTTCACCAGCGCGTATTTCTGCTGATTGGTGATGTTCATCTCGTCCAAAATATCCACCATATTCTTGTACTTCGACGTTTTATCGCCGTTGCTGTACGGTTTGATGAGGATAATCGGGTCGGGCTTCTGCTTCTGCCGCTCCAGCAGCACCTGCCGGATGCCTTTGTTCGAGAAATCCGTCACCTTGATTTCGGGCACCGGCACGGTCTTATCATTCGGCTCGTTCAGCCCGAAATAATAAAATACTTTGTTGTCGGGAGCCAGAATAATCGTAACCGCCTGAGAGGCTTTGATTTTGGTCTGCTCGTCGGGCAGGATGTTCTTGTCCTTTACCGGCATCGTGAGCTGCATCACGTTGGGCTTGGCGAAGGTGGTGGTGAGCATGAAAAAGGTGAGCAACAGAAAGGCGAGGTCCACCATCGGGGTCATGTCGATTTTGGTCGACATCTTCTTCGCCCGTTTCTTGCCGCCCTTGCCCCCGGTGTCTTTGGCTTGAATCTCTGACATAATGGGTAAGTAGTTAGGTGATGTAGGGCGGAGCCTTTGCTCCGCCCGCATGGTTTGAGCAATAGCCAGCGTAGGGCGGAGCGAAGGCTCCGCCCTACGTTGCTTACTTCACGAACGTCGGCTTCATTTCCAGGCTCGTTATCAGGTTGAAGCGGTTGATATCCTTCTCCTGAAGCTCCTTGATGACTTTTTGCACCGTCGCTACATCGGCATCGCCGTCGCCCTTGATGGCGAGGTAGGTCGGCTTCTGAAACAGGCGGGCGTTGGCCTTGCGGGCTTCGAGCACCCAGTCAATCATCTGGTTGTTGAGCGAGTCGTACGGAATGCCGGGCAGGCTGGCGTTCAACGCCTTGCGCTGCTCGGTGTCTTTGTCCAGGTACGAGCCGAGCTGCTGAATCGGTACCCCAAAGTTGGGCATCAGGCTGAACTGCTTAATCTGGGTTTCGGTGAACGTAACGCCGTACTTGGCGGCCACGGCCCGCAGGGTCGCGTCTTTGATGGGCGCTTTGTCGTAGCCCCAGAACACGCGCTTTTTGGCGTCCACGGTTAGGGTCAGGATGTCGCTTTCGGGCGTTCTGAAGTCGGAAGTCGAAGACGGCGGGTCCACGACGACGGCATCTTCGGGCCGAAACTGGGTGGTCAGCATGAAGAACGTAACCAGCAGGAAGGCCAGGTCCACCATCGGGGTCATGTCAAGCGACGGCGAGGTGCGGTGCGGTTTTACTTTGGGCATGGCCGAAGAAAAATTAAAATAACTGGTCGGAGGCGGAGGGTTCGGCTAGGGGGCTTGCGCTGGGCTGATGCCGGCCGAAAGCCGATTGCACACGCGGGCCGAAAAAAAAGTTGGGGCGACGGCGAGCCAACGCCCCCGCCCCTTCATTAATAATAAAAGTACTTCAGTAAAACAGGGAGAACTGCGCCAAACATGTGTAGGGCATTAGTCGTCTCCAAACTCGTGAAAGCGGGCAAAACAGGTAGAGTTTTGGAAGTCGTACCAACCAGTTACCAGACCGCGGTGCCTGGGAAAAGGCAAGGGGATTTTTAAGCCGCCTTTGTCTGAGTCTGCCCTTAGTTCAATGCTACACTCAATGTCGAATAAAACTTGGGAGCCCGCTATGTCTAGTTTGATTCGGGTGTCCTCAGACACCAAGCCTGGCACTCCCCAGCCTACTTCACCCAGTTCGGCTTTGGCCTGACTTAGTGGCCCACGTGCCGAAGCAGCCTTGTAGTAAAGCGTTAAGAACAAGTCTCGAAAGAGAGGACTGTGTAAGTAAATCCTAATCTTAGTCCGCACATCTTTCGGCCAAGTTGAGTTCGGCTTCTGAGTGATGTCTTCCACATGCATGGAAGGTGACGTGGTTCTTTTGGCTTTGATAATCATGGCTTTATTGGAGGAGCGTAAAAAGTAGTGTCTTTTTGTTGGCCGGTCACTGAATCCTTGCGACTGATGGTAATGACATCGTGCTTCCTGAGAGAATCAGACCAAGAATTATCTAAATAGGTGATGACCAGCAGGACAACTACCACTGAGGCTCCAATCACGGCCAGGATTATTTTCCAAGATTTCATAAGCTTGATTGCTGCCGGTGGACGGGGGAGAAAGAGTAAGCACACACAAGCTAACGTAAATTTTTCGCTACTCAAAGGGTCACACTAAACCCCCTTAGAGCCGGCCCCCTATCCAAAAGATAGTGGGGCCGAACGATTCATTTTATGCGTTTACCTGTGCATTAACTAACTCATCATGAACCTACGACTACTGCCCTTTCGAGCCGTGCTGGGCGGCAAACGTCTGGATGATGCTGAAGCCGGCCTCATCAATGGAGTAGGTCAGCTCGTCAATCTTGCTCGTGAAGTAGTTGTAGCCGATGATGGCCAGGGCCGAAGTGCCGATGCCGAGGGCCGTGTTGATGAGGGCTTCCGAGATACCCGAGGCCAGGGCCGTGGCATCGGGGTTACCGGCCTGGGCCAGCGCCTGGAAGGCTTTAATCATACCGAACACCGTGCCGAGCAGGCCCGTGAGCGTGGCGATGGAGGCGATGGTGGAGATGATAACCAGGTTTTTTTCCAGCATGGGCAGCTCCAGGGCGGTGCTTTCCTCGATTTCTTTCTGGATGGCGAGCACCCGCTGGTCGGTGTTCATGGTCGTTTCGCGGCCCATTTCCTGGTATTTTTTCAGGCCGGCCCGCACCACGTTGGCCACCGAGCCTTTCTGCTGGTCGCAGAGGGCGATGGCCCCGCTGATGTCGTTGGAGTTGAGTTTCTGCCGGATGGAGCGCACGAACGACTCAATGCTGGCGCTGCCTTTAGCTTTCGAGATGGTCAGGAACCGCTCGATGCCGAAGGTGATGACGGCGAAAAACATGGTCATCAGGAACGGCACGATGACACCGCCCTTGTACATGGTGGCGAGGTAGTCGTTGGGCAGCGGGTCGTTGGTATTGAGGCCGCCCTTGAAGCGGCTGCCAGCCCCGAGCACGAAGTGGAATAACAATTCGCTGATAATGAAGCCGACAATGAGGACCCCGATAGCAAATAAGGAAGCCCCACCGCTGCTTTTGGCGGGAGCGGCCTGGGAGGACGGCACGACGGGCCGAGCGCCCTGGGTTACTGCATTTTTCTGTTCCATGGGTCCGATATGTGTAGGAGGGTTGGGGGGTTGGGTTGGGGTAAAAAAAGGGGTTGGGGAAAAGCTTTCGGGCTGCAAGCTAAGGCCAGCGGCCCGAAATCAAGCCATAGTTTCGGGGTCGAATCTACGGCCAAGCACGGAAAAGTCGCTGTTTAGTGGTTTCTGGTTCACATTTTTTTTGACTGCTCCTCGCTGACCAGGCGACGAAGAACGGCGAAAGTTTGGGGAGTCCGTCATCGTCAGCCTCAGAGCCCGGCCCGTTTGGCGGCCTCCCAGTGCTCGTCCATTTCGGCCAGGCTCAGCGAGGACAGCGCCTGCCCGGCGCGGGCGGCGGCCGCTTCGAGGTAGCCGAAGCGGGCGATGAATTTGCGGTTAGTACGTTCGAGAGCTTCTTCGGGGTTGATGCCGGCAAAGCGGGCGAAGTTGACGAGTGAGAAAAGTAGGTCGCCAAACTCCTGCGTGGCGCGCGTGGCCTGCGCTTCGTCGGCGGGCGGCTGCCCGGAGCCGTACTCGGCCCCGAACTCGGCCAGCTCTTCCTGCACTTTACGCCAGACCTGGGCCGGGTCGTCCCAGTCGAAGCCCGCGCCGCGGGCTTTTTCCTGCACCCGCATGGCCTTGACGAGCGCTGGTAACGAGACGGGCACCCCGGCTAGTACGCCGGCGTTGCCTTTTTCTTTTAGTTTGAGCGCTTCCCAGTTGCGCTTCACGGCCGCCTCGTCGACCGGTTTGTCCGCGTCTTGGGCGTCGCCATAAATGTGCGGGTGCCGGAAAATCAGCTTCTCGCACTGCGCGTCGAGCACGTCGGCGATGTCGAATGCGCCCTTCTCCGACGCGATGCGGGCGTAGAAGACGAGGTGGAGCATGACGTCGCCCAGCTCTTTTTTGAGGTCGGGCAGGTCGTCGCGCAGAATCGCGTCGCTCAACTCGTAAGTTTCTTCAATGGTGAGGTGGCGCAGGCTCTGCAGGGTTTGCTTCTGGTCCCAGGGACACTCGGCGCGCAGGCGGTCGAGCACATCGAGCAGGCGGCCGAAGGCGGCGAGCTGCGCCGGGCGGCGGGTGGAGTTGGGCTGGAAGCCGAACACGGAATCGGGCATAAGTTCGGGGGAGGATAATGAAGACAGGACTTACGCAATCGGCTTGGGGGGGACAGTTCCCGCAGAGGTTCGCGGAGGAAAAACGCGGAGGTTCGCAGAGCGGGGACATTACACTCCGCGAACCCCCGCGTTTTTCCTCC